>CAXUFG010000006.1:0-34624 GCA_964250265.1 uncultured Pseudonocardiaceae bacterium
AGGGGAGGAGCAGAGCATGCGAACCAAGCTCACCATGGCTGCGGCACGTGAGTAACCAGGAGGACGTTTGCTTTCCCCTGCTCCCTGCTACTGCCCCCTGCTCCCTGCCCCCTGCTCGCTGTTCCTTGCTCCCTGCTCCCTGCTACTTCCCCTGCCCCCTAACGCCTTGTCGGCAAAGGCTTTCACGGCTACACTGCGCGCGCCGGTGGTCCAGCCGGCATTCGTCTTTCCGACCGGGCTTCCGGCGGCTTCCTTCACATCGTCCACGGCGAACCACGCGGTGCGCCGCCGGGGCCAGACCGGGGGCGGCGAACGCGGCGGCGAACACCCGCCGGTGGCTGTCGGTTTCCACGGTGGTGCCCGACTTGGACGACACCACCAGCACAGTGCGCCCGAGTTCTCCGGCCAGTGCGTCGGCCACCTGTCCGGGGTCAGTGGTGTCCAGAACCGTCAACGCCACCTGGTCAGTGGCGCAGATCACCTCGGGGGCCAACGACGAGCCGCCCATACCGGCCAGCACCACCCGGTCGATGCCCTCGGCGTGCAACTCGGCCCGCAGCGCCTCGATGGTGGCCAGCAACGGTCGGGAATTCTGCGGCAACCCGACCCAGGAGAGCCGCCGGGCGGCCTCGGGCTGCGCCTGCGGTCCCCACAGTGTCGGATCCTGATCCGCGAGCGCTGATGCCACCCGCTCCGCGACGAGCTTGTCCACCCACGACTCGGCCGCTCCCGCGACGCCGGCGGCGAGAATGTCGACGTTGAGCTGCGACATCGGCGCCTCAGCCCGCCGCCGGCCGCGTGGCCTTGGCCAGTTGCCCGGCCACTGTCTCCGCCAGTTCGGCCCAGGATGCTTCGAACTTCTCCGCACCTTCGCGCTCGAGCGCGATGAATACGTCCTCAAGATCGATCCCGACCTCGACCAGCTCATCGAAGGTGCGCTGGGCCCCTTCGGCGGCGCCGGACACCTGGTCGCCGGGTACGGCGCCATGATCGGCGAGGGCGAGCAGGGTGTTCTCCGGCATCGTGTTTACCACCCCTGGAGCGATCAGTTCCGTGACGTATTTGGTGTCAGGGTAGGCCGGATTCTTCACCCCGGTGGACGCCCACAGCGGCCGTTGGGGTCGCGCCCCGGCCTCCTTCAGACGAGTCCACCGCGGTGTCGCGAACTCCCGCTGGTACGCCGCGTACGCCAGCCGGGCGTTGGCCACCGCGGCCTGCCCGCGCAGCGCCAGCGCACGCTCGGTGCCGATCGCCTCCAGTCGTTTGTCCATCTCGGTGTCCAGCCGGGAGACGAAGAAGGAGGCGACCGACGCGATCGTGGCGAGCTCGTGCCCGTTGGCGCTGGCCCGCTCCAGACCGGTGAAGAAGGCCGCCATCACTTCGCGGTAGCGCTCTACCGAGAAGACCAGGGTGACGTTGACGCTGATCCCATCGGCCAGCGCGCCGGTGATGGCCGGCAGGCCCTCCGCCGTCGCCGGAATCTTGATCATCAGGTTCGGTCGATCGACCATCTTCCACAGCTCAGCGGCCTGTGCGAGGGTGCCATCGGTGTCGTGCGCCAGCCGGGGATCGACCTCTAGCGACACCCGGCCGTCCACCCCGCCGGTGGTTTCCCAGGTCCCGCTGAACACATCGCAGGCCAGCTGGACGTCCGCGACGGTGATCTCCCGTACGGCATCCTCGACCGATGCGCGGCGAGCAGCCAGTGCCCGAACCTGCTCGTCGTAGTCTTCGGCGTGCTCCACCGCATGCGCGAAGATCGTCGGGTTGCTGGTCACTCCAACCACGTGCCGATCTATGATCAACTCAGCCAGATTGCCTGACGTGATCCGCTGCCGGGACAGATCGTCCAGCCAGATCGACACACCAGCCTCAGACAGGGCCAATAGGGTATCGGTGCTGCTCACAAGGGGTACCTCCCGAAGGCTAGGGCTTGATGCGTCCGAGACTGCGGCGGGCCGCGGCGGCCACCGCTTCGCTGGTGAAGCCGTATTCCCGGAACAGGGTTTGCCAGTCGGCGGATGCGCCGAAATGCTCGAGCGAGATCACCTCACCGTGGTCGCCGGTGAAGCGGTACCACGGCATCGCGACCCCGGCCTCGACAGCCACCCTGGCCTTCACCGACGGTGGCAAGATCTGGTCGCGGTAGGACTGCTCCTGCTCGTCGAACCACTCCACGCACGGCATGGATACCACCCGGGTCCCGATTCCCTCCGCCGCCAGGATCTGCTGTGCCGCGACGGCGAGCTGCACCTCGGACCCGGTGGCGATCAACAGCACTTCGGGCAACCCATTGCCGACCTCGGTTGAGGTGTCGGAGAGCACGTAACCGCCGCGAGAGACGCCGATGGCATCGGTGCCCTCCAGCACCGGCACGTTCTGCCGGGTCAGTGCGAGCCCGGTCGGCCGGGTGCCCTTCTCCAGCAGCGCCTTCCACGCCGCCGCGGTCTCATTGGCGTCCGCCGGTCGCACGACGTCCAACCCAGGAATGGCGCGCAATGCCGCCAAGTGCTCGACTGGCTGGTGCGTGGGGCCGTCCTCACCGAGCCCGATCGAGTCGTGGGTCCAGACATAGGTGGCCGGCGTCTTCATCAGCGCGGCGAGCCGCACCGCGGGACGCATGTAGTCACTGAAGATCAGGAACGTGCCGCCGTAGGGGCGGGTCGGCCCGTGCAGCGCGATGCCATTGAGGATCGCGCCCATGGCGTGCTCGCGTACCCCGAAGTGCAGGGTGCGCCCGTAGGGCTGCGCGGTCCACATCTTGGTGGAAGTCTTCTCGGGGCCGAACGAGTCGGCACCCTTGATCGTGGTGAGGTTGCTCTCCCCGAGGTCGGCAGAGCCACCCCATAGCTCGGGGAGCTCCTCGCCGATGGCCGAGAGCACTTCCCCGGACGCCTTGCGAGTTGCTACGCCTTTCGCGTCGGGTTGCCAGGTGGGCAGCTTCTCCGCCCAGCCGGCGGGTAGCTCGCGGTTGATCAGACGGTCGAACAACGCGGCGCCGGACGTGTTGTCCTTTCGCCAGGAATCGAAGGCCTTCTGCCACTTGGCGTGCGCGGCCTGGCCGCGGACCACCACCTGGCGGGTGTGCTCGAGTACTTCCGGCTCGACGACGAAGGAGCGTTCCGGGTCGAAATTCAGCTTTTTCTTCACCGCCGCCACCTCGTCGGCACCCAGCGCGGATCCATGCGCGGCCCCGGTGTTCATCTTGTTCGGCGCCGGGTAGGCGATCACGGTGCGCAGCACGATGAGGGAGGGCCGGGCGGTCTCGGCCTTGGCCGCTTTCAGCGCGTCCAGGATGCCGACCACGTCCTCCCCACCGTGTACGGTCTGCACGTGCCACCCGTAGGCCTCGTAGCGGGCGGCGGTGTTCTCCGACAGCGCGATCTTGGTGTCGTCCTCGATGGAGATCTCGTTGTCGTCGTAGATCACCACGAGGTTGCCGAGCTCCTGGGTGCCGGCCAGCGAGGAGGCCTCCGAGGTGACGCCTTCCTGGATGTCGCCATCGGAGGCGATGGCGTAGATGTGGTGGTCGAAGGGGCTTTTGCCCTGGGGCGTGTCGGGATCGAACAGGCCGCGTTCCCGGCGCGCCGCCATGGCCATCCCCACCGCGGAGCCCAAGCCCTGGCCCAACGGCCCGGTGGTGATCTCCACGCCGACGGTGTGGCCGTACTCCGGGTGGCCCGGCGTCTTGGAGCCCCAGGTGCGCAGTTGCTCGATGTCTTCCACTTCCAGCCCGTATCCGCACAGGAACAGCTGCAGGTACAACGTCAGGCTGGAATGGCCGCAGGACAGCACGAACCGGTCTCGTCCGGTCCAGGCTGGATCGCTGGGATCGTGCCGCAGGACCCGCTGGAACAGCGTGTATGCCAGCGGGGCGAGGCTCATCGCGGTTCCCGGGTGACCGTTGCCGACGCGTTGCACAGCGTCGGCGGCGAGTACCCGGACGGTGTCCACCGCTCGGGTGTCCACATCGGTCCAGTCGTCGGGAAGGCGGGGTGTGGTGAGCTGGCTCAGATCCTCGGTGACGGACACGATCGTGCTCCTGACTGTGCTCGGTCGGCGCCGCAAGGCTGCATGTGCTCCGGCTGATCCTGGTCCATACCTACCCTAGCGAGAGGGGGCTAGTTGTGATCTCCCCCGCCAGAGCGGCCCCGGGGGGGAACGTGCCTGCCACGCAGCTACCATCTTGAGCAAGGGAGTACCCGCCGGAGGGCCATCCATGCCTGCGCACCCGGATCCGGCGGTCGGGAGGAGCCACGGTGAGCGCAGCGTCCCAGCCCACGGGAAAGCTGTGACCAGTACCGCTGCGGCTCCGATCTCATCGCGAGTGCGCCGCCGCACCGGCGTCCTACGCGGCTACCTCGCGTTGACCAAGCCACGAGTGATCGAGCTGCTTCTGGTCACCACCATCCCGGCGATGTTGCTCGCGGCGCGGGGGGTGCCGTCTCTGTGGTTGATCCTGGCCACCCTGCTGGGCGGCACGATGGCCGCGGGAAGCGCGAACGCCCTGAACTGCGTCGCCGACGCCGATATCGACGCCCAGATGAAGCGAACCCGAGCCCGGCCCCTGGTCACCCAGCAGGTGCCCGTTCGTCATGCGCTGATCTTCGGGATCGCGTTGGGGGTGGCCTCGTTCGGCTGGCTGTGGGCCACCACCAATCTGCTCTCTGCACTGCTGGCCGTGGCGACCATCCTGTTCTACGTCTTGGTCTACACGCTGCTACTCAAGCGCCGCACCGCGCAGAACATCATCTGGGGTGGTGCCGCCGGCTGCATGCCGGTGGTGATCGGCTGGTCGGCCGTCACCGGCACGGTGGGTTGGCCGGCGCTGGTGATGTTCGGGGTGATCTTCTTCTGGACGCCGCCGCACACCTGGGCGCTGGCGATGAAGTTCCGCGAGGACTACCAACGGGTGGGTGTGCCGATGCTGCCCGCGGTGGCATCCCCGCTCTCGGTGGCCCGCCGGATCGTGCTGTTCAGCTGGCTGATGGTGGTCTGGAGCCTGCTGCTGGTCGGCGCGACCAGCTGGATCTACGCCGGTGTAGCGGTGCTCGCCGGCGGGTGGTTCGTCGCGATGGCGCACCGGCTGCACGCCGCGGTTCGGCGCGGTCTCACGGTCAACCCCATGCGCTTGTTCCATCTGTCCAACACCTACCTAGCGCTGGTATTCGTGGCGATCGCCGTCGATTCGGTGCTCGGATGGGCCCCCCTGCCCGTCGCATCCGGGTGGCCCCTGTAGCCGCCCTCCGGTCACCAGCTCTGACCCTCCCGAGCTCAACCCCCCCCCCCCCCCAACCCTCCCCGCTTTTCCCTCACCCCGCCCCCGGTGGGGTGTTGAGCTCGGGAGGGCCAGGGCTGTAAATCAGCTGATGCGTCAGCGGCTGGTCAGTTGCTGAACCGGACGGCGGCACGCTCGCGCGCCTTGGCGGCTTCGACTTCTCGATCTTTCGGTGGCGCCGTGGTCACCAGATCGTTCAATAGCCGCATCGAAACCTCGGTGACCGCATCGACCGCGCGGTGGAAGGCCTCCGCGTTGGTTTGCGACGGCTTGGTGGATCCGCTGATCTTCCGCACGTACTGCAGCGCCGCGTTATGGACCTCGTCCGGTGTCGCCGGCGGGTCGAAGTTGTGTAGCGGGCGGATATTCCGGCACATGCCCAGATCGTAAGGGTGGGAGCTGCCCTGGTGCAGGCCCCTCGCTCGGGTGCGAGGAGGGTTGGCCGGTGGCCACGTTCTTCCAGCTGGTGATCGACTGCCATCGCCCGTCAAGAATGGTGGCCTTCTGGCAGCCGCTGCTGGGTTACGAGGTGCCCCCGCCTCCGCAGCGGTTCGCGACGTGGCGCGACTGGTACCTGTCGGTAGGGGTGCCTGCCGAGGAGATCGAGGGGGACGGCGCGGATCGGCTTGAGCCACCCGACGGCAAGGGCGTGGCTATCTGGTTCCAGCCCGTTCCCGAGGATAAGTCGATCAAGAACCGTCTTCACCTCGACCTCCGGGTGTCGCGTGGACGTGAAGTGAGCCGCGCAGAACGCCGAGCTGGAATCGAGCCCGTGGTGGCTCAGGTCCAGGCCGGCGGTGGTGCGTTGATTCGTTGGACCGAGGACGAACAGGCCGACCACCTCTACGCGCTCATGGCCGATCCCGAGGGCAACGAGTTCTGCCTCGTCTAAGCGGCTCAGCCCAGCATGATGCGCACGCCGGATTACCGGCGTCCTGATCGAGTTGATCGGACATCAGCACTCCGGCCAGCAGGGTGAACGTCCCCGGGCGGCCATTCGCCTCGGGTGGGTACCCGTCGATGTGGGGGATGCCAGGCTTATGCGGGAACGGCGGGATGTTCAACGCCAGCTGAACCTGCCACGGCACCGCCAACGTCCCTGGTCCGGTGAGTGACTCGGCGAGGGACCACGCGGGGTTCTGGGTGAGCAATGCGATCAGCGACGGGACCTTCACCGCCTCGGGAAAATAGAAATGGTTCCCGCGGACATCGGCGCCGGGAGGTGCACGCTCAACCAGAGCGTCGATGGCCCGCGACGCATTCCCTACCAGACTCCCAGATATGCATTGTGGAACCACCACGAAGCCGCGTTCAGCAAACTCCTGCAGCTGCTCCCGCTCAAGCACACAAGAAACCGTAGATACCCAACGACCGCTCGGCCACTCAATTTCCTTGATGGGCGCCTGGGAACCCGCTAAGTGGAACCGTTTCGCAGCCTGAGGCCCCCGCAGCCCGCCAAATGGAACCTTTTCGCGGTGCCGATCCTCGGATCGGGTCGGGGTGGAGCTCAACGACCCGCAACGGTGATGACATGCGGAACCGTACGGCAGTCTCGGCTATGCGGGCTACTCGGACTGGAACATGCTAGAGGGCCGTTACACGCGCCCGCACCGAGCTGCCCTCAACCGTGATCACCCTGCTCGACGACGTCACCCGCCGGTCCAGCCGGCTGAGGAATCTCGGCATGACCCAGCTCGTGGAGTGTGCGGATCCCGCGCTGGTCATCCTCGTCGCGAACGATCGCAACCTCCGGACGTTGTGCCGCCTCGTGGGCGACCGGCACCTCGCCATCCCGCGCGAGCACGGCACAGCTTTCCGCAACGGGCTGCGGACGCTCGGCTATGCCCTCGGTTAATCGCGGCGGAAGGTTTGTGACCGATCAGAACCGGTGGGCCACATGCAGGAGGACACATGGGCGGCGCGGCGATCGAGCAGCGCGTCGAGCGGGCGGCTGAGGCAGCCCTCGCGCAGCCCGCCCCAGACAACCACCCTGACTTCCCCGAACCCATTAAACGTGCGATCCGGTTCCGTTGCAGGTCCACCCCAGAAGCAGCGGGGCTTGGCGCAATGGAGGAGGATCCTCGCATGATCGGAGGCGGGCAGACCGACCCGGACGGCTCGTTCGACGCTGCGGTCTACCTCGATGTCCTTCGTGCTGAAGGCACGGATGTCGTCGGGTTGGCCACGGTGCACGGCCTGAACGCCCCGGTCCCGAACTGTCCGGGGTGGACGACCCGGGATCTGGTGGCGCACCTCGGCTGGGTGTATCGCTGGGTCGCGGTGACGGTCCGCGACGCACGTCCCGACCCGCCGAGCCGGTCGGAGCGCGCCGCATTGCAGGACCCGGACCCCGCCGACGACGCCGGCGTGGTCGATCGGCTGCAACGCGCTCACTCCACCCTCGTGACGACTCTCAGCGAAGCCCCCGTCGACCTGGCCTGCTGGACGGTCTGGCCAGCGTCCTCCGCACGCGACTTCTGGATCCGCCGGCAGGTCTTCGAGACCCTCATCCACAAGGTGGACGCCCAGAACGCCGTGCACGCGGTGATCACCGGGGGTGAGGATCTGCCCGTCGGCCTCGCCGCCGACGGGGTGGACGAGATGGTCCGTGGCTTTTCCAGCCGCTACTCCGCACACCTGCGCTCGCCGACGCCGGTCACGCTCGCCGTGCACGCCACCGACGTCGGCGAGCGTTGGTGGATCAGGATCAGCGAGGCCGTGCCCCGGTCCGGGCGCGGCGTGGCGCCCGCCGGATCGTCGCATGTCGAGGTGCACGCCCGAGCCGGTGAGCTCTTGCTGCTGCTGTGGAACCGCAGAACGGCTGAAGACCTCGACGTCCGCGGCGATCGAGGAGGGCTGGACACCTGGCGCCGCGGCGCGCACCTTTGACGGCGTCCTGGCCTGAACCCCAGCTCGCCAGGACATGTCACTGCGCCGGGTGATCCTCCTGTACCGTCGGCGGCGCATCGCACCACCCTGGTCCGGTCCCGTTGCTCCCCGTGATCCAGAGGCGGCGTGCACCGCGCTAGGTTCCCACCGATTCGGAGATCCCCTATCGCTCTGTGTCGTCATGCTGGTCGCGGGGAATGGTGCAAGGGGTGGCCTTGTAGCATCCGGTGACAAAGGGACGAAGCTCTGCGGGGAGCTGCCTGGCATCGCCGCCGACGAGGATCTGGCTGGCGAGAAAATCGCGTGAGGTGAGGAAGGCCTGACCCTGCTCGCTGATCAGCAGTCGGATGAAGTCGGTTGCTGTCTGCGGGGCAGTGCTGTTTTTGAGGACTGTGGCGCTGAAGCGGATCGGCCCACCCCGGTAGGTAAAGCCGTCGGTGTTGGTGAAACTGGCGGTGGCATAACGGGCGGACTCGGTGGGGTCGCCGAGGTTGATCTGGCGCGGCAGGACGAGGTAGTTCTGCTTCTGGTCCAGCGCGCTGCTCAGGTAGCCGAATTTGGCGTCCGGGGTGTCTCCGGTCTGGGTCGTGGTGAAGGTGGGAGCTGTCAGGAGTTGCGCCGGATTGGTGTCGCTGCCGATCAGGCGTTGCTTAAGGTCCGGGATCCCGTAGTACCGCTGTGCGAGCTGGGCGACGATGACCGCGTAGTAGCCGCCCGGGTCGGTGTTGGGATCGGTGCGCCCCAGCACGAAGCCCGGCTCGGTGAGGACCTGGTACCAGGGAATCTTTCCCAGGCGCGCCTTCTCCAGGTCGGCGAAAAAGCGGCTCTGTGGAGAGTAGTTGATGACCATCTCGTTGCGCGCGAACACCAGGAACCAGCTGGCCCAGTTCCCGTTGCGGGGGCCCAGCAACTGCTGGTTGACCTGCGCGCCGGCGCTGAGGAACACGTCCGCGGTGACCGCGCCACTCTTGATCTGATCAGCCAACATCACTGAGGGTCCGGACACCTCGGTGCCGTCGGCTCCGCAGAGCTCCTTGAATGCGGGCAGCATGGTCGCGGACACCAAGTTGGATAGCGAACCCGCGTGCGCGACCCGGACAGTGCTGCCCGCGTCGGACGAGCAGGAGAACGGCTGCGCCGGGGGCTCTGTCGGGTTCGATGCGGCCCCGGACGCGGGCGCGAGCCCCACTCCCAGCAGCACTGCCGCCAGTAGCAGCAGGAGCTGCCGGGGGAGCCAACGGCACCTCTTGATCGCTCGTTCATCTGGGGCATCCTGGCGCACAGTCCGACTGATGCTATCCACGTCTGGCCTCTCCTTTGTCGTCTGCGGAGGTGATCCCGCGGCCGTCCGGGACGATGAGCCAAGTGCGCCGTGGAAGATCAGTACAGAGTCGACAGAAAATCTGCCAACACTCCGCAGATTCGTACCCAAACGCTGGAATGACCCGCGTCTGAGCAGATACATCAGCGGAGAATGCGTGCCCAAGGTGAACACCACGAGGCCAGTAGTCGACCAACAGATGCCGAGGACCCCCACAAGGGATAGCGAAAATATCGGCACGACCCGGGCACGAGGGACCTGTGATTCTGCCAGGGGTTTACCCCGAGAAGTCCGGGATTGCACCGCGGGTGTCGGTCGCGCGGCCCTTGGGCTCCTCCCAGTCCTCCTGCCGGCCCAGCGCGGTCAGGTCGAGGAAGTAGTACGAGCCGCCGAGCGACTCCGCGCCGCGGGCGTACATGGAGTAGGTGTGGAAAACGTCGTCGGTCTCGCGCAGGAAGCAGCTCGTACCAGGCAGCTCGACGGATTGCTCGCCCTCGAGGTAGAAGGACGTGCCCGCCTGCTCGTGCTCGGCCTTGGTCCGGTAGTTGTACTCGACCGGCGCGACGGTGGAGTCCAGCGTGACGTGGAAGTCGTAGTTGAAGTCGCTGCCGTGGGAGGAGTACCAGGGGAACGTCCAGCCCTTGCGGGCCTTGTACGCCTCGATCTTGGTCAGCGGCGCGCGGGAGACATAGACCAACGTGGTGTCCCGGGTGTGCAGGTGCGCAAGGAGGCCCTCGGAGTTCTCATCGGCCCCGGCTGTGCAGCTTGAGCAGCCCTCGTCCCACTCGGGAGCGAACATGAAGTGGCTGACGATCAGCTGGCGACGGCCGGCGAACAGATCGAGCAGGCTGGCGTTGCCGTCGGGGCCCTCGAACACGTAGTCCTTGTCGATCCGGACCATGGGCAGCTCGCGCCGCTTGGTGCTCAGCGCGTCCCGCGCCCTGGTCATCGCCTTCTCCTGGGCCAGCAGTTCCTTGCGAGCAACAAGCCACTCGTCTCGTGACACGATCTGCGGAAGGGCCATCTCGATCTCCTCTGGAACTGGTTCCGGTGAACTCTCAACCGGTATGACCGCGCTGCGCCCCAGAACTCATCGGTTCGGGACGAGGTCGTGCGGTCCGGATATCTAGAGCTGGGCGGGGAGGCCGAAGGCGGCGAACAGGGTGGTGTCCAGGAAGTTGTGATGCCCGACGATCCGGTCGCCTGAAATCTCGATGACCTGGAGACCGAACGGCTGGTAGCCGCCCTTTCCGTCCGGGTGGTAGGAACCAAACGCGGGGCAACCGTTGGCTGCTGTTGATACTAGGCGAGAGCCCCGGCACTCGGAACCCTGGCCGAGGAACCACCGACCCATTTCGACCGGGCCGCGCAGCCAGAGGTCGAAGGGCGGCATCGACATCACGGCGTCATCGTGCAGAAGCGTGACCAACCGGTTGATGTCGTAGCGCTCGAAGGCGTCCACGTACTGAGCCAGCAACGCCTGTTGACCAGGGTCCACCGCGGATGCGCGGGAGGTGTCGATGTCGCGGGCCGCGAGGGTGGCGCGGGCACGCTGGAGCGCGCTGTTGACCGACGCGACGCTGGTCTCGAGCAGCTCGGCCACCTCCGTTGCCTGCCAGCGCAGGACCTCGCGCAGGATCAGCACCGCTCGCTGCCGGGCGGGAAGGCGTTGCAACGCGGTGACGAACGCCAGGCGGATGGTCTCCCTGCCCACCGCCAGTTCGGCCGGATCGCTCTCTGGCAGCGCACGGCCGTCCGGGATGGGTTGCACCCAGGTGTGCTCGGGAAGCATCGGGCCGAGGGTCGCATCGGCCGTCGAGGACGGTCCGAGGTCCACGGGCAAGGCCCGGCGCTCGCGGCCCCGCAGCAGGTCGAGGCATACGTTGGTGGCAATGCGGTATAGCCACGATCGAAGGGCCGAACGGCCCTCGAAGCCGTCGATGCCCCGCCAGGCCCGCACCATCGTCTCCTGCACCGCGTCATCGGCTTCGAAGAAGGAGCCGAGCATCCGGTAGCAGTAGCCGGTGAGCGCCCGGCGATGCTGCTCCAGGTCCTCCGAACGGATCTCGCTGCTGCCGATGGTTTCAGGCTGGATAGGCACGAGCGCCTATGCTACCGCGACGCTCCTCGACCATGGGCGGACGCAGCGATGAGTTTCTGGCCCGCTGGACGTCGTCACTGTGAGAGCGGAGGCCGCGCAGGGACTCGGAAGGAGCGCAGATGAGCGGAGTACGGCTACTGGTCGGAACCCGAAAGGGCGCCTTCATCCTGACGTCGGGAGGTGTTCCGGACCGACGACGCCGGCAAGACGTGGTGCCCCCGACCAACCATGGATTGCGCTCCGACGGCATCCCCGATCCGACAGCGGAGGTCGGCCACTGGGTGCACCGCCTCGCCATGCATCCGGCCCGACCGGACGTGCTGTTCATGCAGAAACACTGGGACGTCATGCGCAGCGATGACGCCGGCGAGTCGTGGCACGAGATCAGCGCACTACCCGCCGGAGGGCAAGCTGCGGGTGTACCGCAGCCGGACCGGCGGGCACGAGTGGGAGGCGCTCACCGCGGGTCTGCCGCAACGCGACTGCTACGTCAACGTATTGCGGGACGCGATGGCCGTCGACTCGCTCGACCCGTGTGGCGTGTACTTCGGGACAACCGGCGGTCAGGTGTATGCATCGGCCGACGCGGGTGATGGCTGGGCGCCCATCGTCCGGGACCTTCCCGCCGTGCTGTCCGTCGAGGTGCAGCTGCTGCCATGATCCGCGTTGTGCTCCCGGCGCCTCTACGGACCCTCGCGCACGTCGCCGGCGAGATTGCGCTGCATATTGCGGGTCCGGTCACGCAACGCTCGGTTCTCAACGCGCTCGAGGTCCGCTATCCGATGCTGCGCGGGACGATCCGCGACCACACCACCCACCGGCGCCGAGCGTTCGTGCGGTTCTTCGCTTGCGAGCAGGATCGGTCCCACGAACCGCCGGACGCCCCGCTGCCCCAGGCGGTCGCGACAGGGGCCGAGCCTTATCTGGCCGTCGGCGCGATGGCGGGCGGCTAGCGCCCAGGATGAACTCGAGCCCATCGTCAGTGGAGCTTGACGAGTGAGCGTTGAGGCCATCTCGCCCAGTCCGAACCGCGGTCGGCGAGGACAGCTGGCCCCAGCTGGCAGCACACCCTCGGACCGCGCCCTGGCGGTGCTCGCAACGGTTCCCGCCTGGTGGGCGCGCCGGGCAGCCGACGCCGGTCTCAGCGGGGCCTGCCTTGACGTCGGATTTGCCTTCGCTACACCGGCGCCCGTCGATTTAGCGACCCTGTCGAGGACCGAGGCCCGGGTTGATCTGCTCGACGCGACCCCGGAGGAGCTTGGCGAGGCGTACGTAACCGCTCTGGATCCAGCCGTCCGTGGCCACACTGGGCGCCATTACACGCCGCCGGGGCTTGCCGAAGAACTGTGGGAGCAGGCTCAGACCACCGTTGGCGGGCGGGTCGACGGGCTCGTGTGCGACCCGGCCTGCGGGGCCGGTGCGCTGCTGTTACCGCCCTTGCGATCCTGGCTCAGTGGCTGCGATCCCGCCCAGCCTGAGCTTGCGCTGGCAGGGGTCACCACCGCGATCGCCGGTTGTGATCTTGACGAGCCGGCGGTGTGGTTGGGCAACATCGCGCTGGCTTCGGTTCTGCTGCCCTGGTGGGCGCAGGTGCCCTCACCAGGGCGAGCGCCGCTGCCAGCGCTTCTGCACGCAGGTGACGGGCTACAAGCCCAGGAGCAACTGGCCGCCGCCGTGCTGATGAACCCGCCGTATGGGCGGATCCGTCTTGACGAGCATGAACGGCTCCGCTGGTCGCACGCCGTGTACGGCCATGCCAACCGGTACGGCCTATTCATGGCCGCCGGTGCTGCCCGGCTCAGGCAGGGTGGGGTGCTCGCTGCCCTCGTACCCGCAGGCTGGCTGGGTGGCTCCTACTTCCAGCGGCTGCGAGCGCACCTGGCGGCGAATGCACCGTTACATCGAATCACCTTCGTGCGCGAGCGCACCGATGTCTTCGCGACCGGGGTACTTCAGGAGACGTTGCTGGCTACCTTTGTTCGTGGCGAGCAACCGCCGGAGGTCCGATGTGACGGTCTTGCCGTGAACGGACACGGCAACCGGGAGCTCATCGGCACGGCCCACCCCCCGCGGCTGCCCGATCAGCCCTGGCCGCTGCCCCGCAAGGCGGCCGACGTGCCACTGGTGCGCCGCGCAGCGGCCCTGTGTGCGCGCCTGCCCGACTACGGCTGGAAGGTCAGCACCGGGCCTCTCGTGTGGAACCGCGCCAAAGACCGCATCTCCGCCCGACGCCGGGATGGCAGCGTCAAGATCGTGTGGGCCGCCGATCTGGAGGGCGGTAGGCCACGGGGCGCGCGGGTTCGGGAGCCGCAGCGGTGGCTTCACCTGCGTCCAGGGGAGAATCTCGCCCTCGTTCTCGACCGCCCTGCGGTCCTGGTTGCGCGAACCACCGCCCCCGAACAACCACGGCGAATCCTCGCCGCGGAGCTCGATGCAGGGTGCCTCGAGCAATGGGGTGGACGCGTCGTTGCGGAAAACCACGTCAATGTGCTGACATGCATCGATCCAGAGTCACCGCTGTCCGCGCGGCTGTTGATGGCGCTGTTGCGCTCGGTTGCCGTCGACCGTCTGTACCGGTGCCTCACCGGGTCAGTGGCGGTGTCGGCGTATGAGTTGTCCGCGATGCCGCTGCCTGACCGGAGCACCCTAATGGAGTGGGCGCAGCATGGCGACGCCACAGTTGCCCGAGAGATCGAAAGCTATTACCGAATCGGGTAAGCAGCCCGGTGGTGATCGCGGAGCAGCAAGCTCGACGCCAACAGCCACTAGGTGAGGCGGCTGAGGAAGCGGCCGACCTTGGCCGCCGCGCTGGGGTTGTGGGTCATGACGTATTCGTAGAGCGCGGTCGGGATCGCGAAGGAGTAGGTCGGGTATGCGTGGATCGAGCCGATGATCGCGTCGACAGTGAGGTCGTTGTTCATCGCCAAGGTCAGCTCGTTGATCATCTCGCCGGCGCAGTGCCCGGCAATGTGGGCTCCGATCAGCCGCCGTTTACCGTCGATGAGGAACTTCATCAGGCCGACGGTCTCCGCCTCGGTGACCGCGCGCTCATTGTGGCTGTAGGGGAAGCGGATCACCTCGCAGGTGTCCCCGGCCGCCCGGATCTCCGCCTCAGTCCGACCGACGTGCGCGATCTCCGGATCGGTGAACGTGACCCACGGCAGCTGACCGGGGGAGAAGGCCGCCCTGATCGGGACGAAGATATTGCGGACCGCATGCGCGGCCTGGTGGCCGGCGTAGTGGGTGAATGCCGGCCCGCCGGTGACGTCGCCGACGGCGTAGATGTGTGACTGGCTGGTCTGGAGCAGGTCGTTGATGACGATCCCGCGCTCGTTGGTGCTGATGCCGGCGGCGTCGAGTCCGAGCGCTTCCACGTTGGGCACTCGCCCGATCGCGCACAGGATCGCGTCCACGTGCAGTTCACCGTCCCCGAGGGTGAGCACGGTCTGGCCGTCCTGGCGGCGGGCGGCGTGGGGGATAGTGTTGAGCCGCAGGTCCATGCCCTCGTCGGTGAATTGGCGCTCCAGTATGTCGATCATGTCGGCGTCGTCGCGGGGGATCAGATGTAGGCCGCGTTGCAGCACGGTCACCGCGGAGCCGAGCCGGTGCAGCGCTTGCGCGAGCTCCACGCCGATCGGACCGCCACCGATCACGGCGAGCCGGGGCGGCAGGGAGCTCAGATCGAAGACGTCTTCGTTGGTCAGGTAGCCGACCTCCGCCAGCCCGTCGATGGCCGGTATCGCCGGCCGGCTACCCGAGGCGATCAGAACGAACTTGGCGGTGATGTCCCGGTCTGCGACACGCAGCGTATGCGGGTCGCGGAAGGTGGCGCCGCCGAGCAGGACATCGACCCCCAGCTCGGCGAGTGTCTCTGCATCGTCGAGCTGGGCGATCTCTGTGATGGCATGTTGTACCCGGGCATTGACGGCGGCCAGATCCGTCGGGACCCGCTGCACGGACAGGCCCCAGCGTTGCGCCATGGCCGCCTCGTGAGCGACCCTGGAGGCCTTGATCAACGCTTTACTGGGGACGCAGCCGTAGTTCAGGCAGTCTCCTCCCAGCCGGTCCTTGTCGATCAAGGCGACCCGCTTCGCGAAGAACCGCCCTACCCGGGCGGCAGTCAGCCCCGCCGATCCCGCTCCGATGATCGCTAGATCGTAGTCGAAGGACGCCATCCGTGTTGTCCCCAATCAGTCAGGGGTGTACTGAGCAGCGGCCCGCAGCAGATGCGTGGGCCGGACCCGGTCGTCGGGGGTGCGGGGGAGCCAGCGCCGGATCACGGTGCCATCGCACAGCAACGCGTCGCCGCCCATCTGCCGGATGTCTTCCACCGGTCGGGGCAGGTGCTGGCCGCGCGCCGCGGCAAGGGCGTAGCGGGCCAGGGTTCCCGGTGAATACACCTGCCAGAGCTGGGCGCGGCGCATACCGAGGAACCCGTAGAGCCGGCGCCCCTCATCGGCCAGGAACAGACCTGGCCAGCTGAGATGCCCGGCGAGCGCGGCCAGTGCCTCCGGTGGGCTGAACCCGCAGGCGATGAGCCCGATCGGAGCGCCGGCTGCGAGATCACGCACCTGCACCAGGTGCTGCTGGCAGGGCAGTCAATACCGGTGCCGGATCGCGGTGAGCACATACCTGCCGCGCAACGCGCCGAGATCGACGGCGCGGCCGGTGCCCGCGTCCGGCAGCACGAGCCCGGCCAGCGGGACCGGATGATCGATCTCACGAGGCACGGACGTCGACAATGGGCAGCAACTTGCGCAGCTCGACGTTCTCGACCGGGTCGAGCACGCAGTGCTGCACGCACGCGGGCACGAGCTCACCGGTTTCTGGATGCGCCATCGCGTAGTGGCAGGACGCCAGCCGCTCCTGGGCGGCGAGCACCCGCGGCTCGGTCGCCTTCTCGCCGCGTTGCATCAGCTCCCACGCCGGCGCGACGTCCGCGGCGTCCATGAACTGGTGCACTATGAACGACACCGGGCGCACACCGCGGCGGATCAGGGTTCGCAACCCGCCGGCCCGCCGCACGAGGCGGGTGAGCCACCGAATCGCGATCACCGCGACGGCCGGGTGGCGCACGATCGTGCGGGCCACCTTGCCGATCAGGTCGGGCAACTCTACTCCGGCGAAGTTCACCGCGCCGAAGTAGCGGAAGAACGCCTCCCTGGCGGCAAGGTCCTCAGCGTCACCGGAGAGGAAAGGGTGCCACCGCGGGCCGACGTAGAACCCGTAGGCCGCCCGGTTGCACCGCAGGTCGCCGTGCTGGATCACGGTGTAGTCCAGCTCGGTGCCCGCGCCCTTCTCGATCTCCCGCCAGACCTCGTCCATGCCGACCTGCTCGTAGTTCTCATGCCAGCGCCGGTCGTCCCCGACGAAAGCCGCCGGCTGGAAGGAGAACATGCCGAACCCCATTGCATGACAGTCCCGCACCAGCTCAGCGACCTGGTCGAGGTTCGCCGGGGTGACCGTCATGTTGTGGGCCAGGAAGAAATGCACCCCGTGCTTGGCGCGCAAGCGCGTGAACATGTCGACGAACCGCTGCCGGTAGGGGTTGAGCTCCCGTTCGCTGCCCGGCCGCGGGATGCCGCGCCGGCCGAACATCATCATGTCGAAGTGCCCGGCGAACGAGATTCGCGGCAGCCGTCGCTGCCCCTGCTCGTCCAGCGCCAGCTTCTCCAGGTAGTCGTAGTCGAAGTCACCGTGGGACATGCTCATCGGTTCACGCCCGTAGCGGCGCATCGTGAGCAGTGTTTCCGCGTGGTCGTCGGGGCTGAGCAGAGTCACCTCGCCCCCGATCAGCTGCGCGTGGGCCCGGGGACCGCGGAGCCGGCGCAGCAGCGCCATCTGGTTGTCGACCTGGGTGAGGGTGTGTGATCCGTCCACCCGGACCCGGTTGGCGTCGCGCGAGTGATAGCACGGTGTGCACGCGAGATTGCACCGCGGGAACACCCCGTGGGTGCCTTCACACCCCACCGCGTGCCTGCCGAGGAATTGCCCGGGTGTCTTCACATGCTCGGGAAGATCCGCCCAGCGGCGGCGCAGTATTCTCGCATATTCCGGATCGACCGGCCGAGTCCGACGTTCGAGCTCTCGCAACACAGTGACAAGTCGCATCGCGACGTCCCTCCCGGCCGTGGCCGATAGCCATGCGGTTCGTCCCATCCATAGATTTTCGCTGATCGGGACGAACCGGTTCACTTGATCAACCACTGATGATGTCAACCAGGCTGATGACCGCCAATACTCCCATGACGGCGGCGGCAATGCGGTTGATCCAGCGGACGGAGATCAGCCGCAGCAATCGAGCGCCGCTGGTGATGGCCAGCGCTCCCACGGCCCACAGCCCCAGCACGGCACCGCTGCCGACGGCGATGGGGTCGTGGTACTTAGCAGCCAGGTTGGCGGTGGCGAACTGGGTCAGGTCACCGAACTCGGCAACGAACAGCACCAGGAAGCTCCGCGCGGCGACTCGCCAGAACCCGATCTGGGTAGCGGTGGTGGCCGGGATCCGGGGTTCGGTGCTCTCGTCTCGGCGGCGCAGCAACAGCACCGCGCCCAGCGCGAACAGGACGGCCACCGCCAGCGCGAGAGCGCGGTGGGGCAACATGCCGAGCAGGCTGCCGGCCACGATCGCAAGCACCACATGGACCGCGAAGGCGGCGGCGACCCCGGCGAACACGGGACTGGGCCGGTACCTGGTGCCCAACACCAGGCTGGCCAGTGCGGTCTTGTCCGGCAGTTCGGCGACGAAGATGATCCCGAAGACGGTCCCGGCTACCGCGAGGTTCACGGTGTCAGGGTCGCGTCGGGGCGGGCCAGGGCCCGCCCAGGGACAAGGATGAGCAGACCGACCACGGCGATCGCCAAGGCCGCCCCAACGTGAGATTCGAGATACTGCCGTAGAACATGATGAACAGCCCGACGGTGAGCAGCGACTCGGTGACCACGAGCCGGGCCAGCGCTGCCCGCCCCCGTTGCCGTCCGCGCCGGTAGGCCTGCTTCACCATCTCGCGAGCTACCAGGATCAACATGCCTGGGATCGTGATCCCGGCAAAGCTGATCCAGTTCCACTTCGGTGGGGTCAGTCTCGGGCCGGCGAGCTGCCCGATCGCGATCGCTACCAGGATGGTGCCGACGATGAGGATCACCCCGTCACGCACCGCAATCGGAAACGAGACTTGCCCTGCTTCGTGCCCCGACGGTGTGGTCGAGCCGGCCAGGATGAGTCCTGCCGCGCCCAGGGCCAGCGCGGTGAGCGCGATGAGGAACTGGGACACCGCCCCCGGATAGCCGATCTGCCCGGCGTGGAACAGCGATAGCACGGTGGCGAGGTAGACCATCGCGGCAGCCAGCACGATCTCCGGCAGCAGGACACCCACCGCGAGTGGTCTGCGGCCAGCCACGGCGGCTCGAGTGATCAACAGGCCGGGGACCGCGACCGCCATACCCAACGCGATCTCCACCGGCTGCCAGATCTGCGCGGGCGCAGTGACCATCGCGAGCACCGCCGATACCAGTCCGTTTGCGCTGAGAGCGATCCCCAGGCTGATGACGGCCCAGCGCGTGATGGCCATTGGGCCCGCGGCGCGTGCGCGGCCCGAGGCGATGTGGCGGGGCTCGTTGATTGCAGTAGTCATCGGGGACCTTCTTCCTGGCCGACTGGGACAGATCAGTGATCAGGCGACGTCGAAAACGTGCACGGAGTGCCGCCCGCGGCCCACGCAGGTGTCGTGCCACCAGCGGCGCAGGCATGTGCCGCACTGCACCCAGATCAGGCAGACTTCGGAATCAAGGAGGTACAGGCCGGTGTTGTCGCCGCAGTGGGGGCAGGGCAGCCAGGCGCGGCGGCCGGGATCGGCTTGGGAGTCGAGCATCATGTCATCGCCTCGGGAAGTCTCGGTGGGTACACCGCCGTGAAAGGGGTGTCACCGAGGGATACAGCGGCGGGTTACTGCAGGCGTTGGGAAATCGGTCAGCCTGCACATACCAGTCATTCCTGGTGTCCGGGCTGAACCGATTCGGTCGCCGGATCAGAGCGAGCATCTGGGCCAGCGCCGGTCGCTTCAACCCACACGCTGTTGGGCGCGACCAGCAGCCGCGTTTGCGCGCAGCAGAGCAGCCCACTCGTCCTCGTGGGGATCGGGTGGCGGCTCTGGGTCACCCCGAACGAATGCGGCTAGTCCCTCGTCCTCGCCGGAACCCGCGTAGACCTGCAAGGTCTCCAAACGGAATACCGAATATCGGAACTGGCGGAATTGCTTCCTGAGTTCCGGTGCGCCCGCGGCACCCTAGTGGTCAACCGGTCCGGCGGATCGGGGCGCGGTTGGCCCGTCATCGGTTTGCGAAGCGGGCTGCGAGGCCTTCCAGCACCGCTCGGCTCTCCGCAGGGTCCAGGGCGGCTTCTTGCATGCGGGTGAACACCTCGATCTGCCAGGCGATCTCGTCAGGGTCGTTGATCCGGATCGCACCGAGGCCATCAGCGGTCACCATCTGGTCGTCGAGGATGGTGAAGGAGTGGTAGAAGGTCGGCGCCTGGGCGTCCAGTGGCAGGATCCGGAGGTCGACGTTCGGGCGGGTCGTGGCGGCAGCGACCGCGCGGATCTGCTCGGCCTGGACCGCCCAATCCGCGGTTCGCCACCACAGTGCTGCCTCGGTGACCACCCACTCGAACCGACGGGCCTCGTCGTCGAGGATCCGCTGGCGAGCCAGCCTCGCTTCGGCCGCCGGTTCGGCGTCCCGGCCGGCGGGATGCGCATGCTGAAAAAGAGCCACCGCGTATGGCCGGGTCTGCAACAATCCCGGTACCACTAGGTGCTGAAAGCTGCGCAGCAGTGTCACCTGCGCTTCGCGCTGCGCGACCTCGACCTGCCCGCTTGCGTGGCCCGCGGCCAGCTCACGGCGCAAGCTGCGCACCTCGATGCTGGCTGTCCACGCCTGCTCCACCAGTTGCTCGGCCTGCGCGGCAGGCACATCGAGCGCCTCTGCCCAGCTGCGCACATCACCAGGTGCCACACCATGGGTGGCCGTCTCGATCCGTGACACCTTCGCCTGCGACCAACCCAGCCGCTGCGCCAGCTGGGTGGTGGACAACCCGGCGCCGACGCGAAGTGTCCGCAGCCGCTCCGCGAGCCGCCGGCGAGCTGCCAACTCGGCAGCGGGCTTCGCAGAGCTCACACGTTACGCAGCCTTCCCGATTTGATCAAGGAATCTCTTCAGCGGGACCGCCACCCGCCAGGCATCATTCTGCCAGCCGCGGTAGGAGTCCATCTCAGCGTCGGTAGCGCGCGCCACACCCCGCACCCCGTCACCCTCGGTGTGCTGCCACATCTTTACCCCCACCGCATCATCGAAGATCCACACGTCGGTGTCGATGGCCAGCTCCGGGTAGCGGTCGAGGTCGACGATCCGGATGTCTTCCCCGGCCGGCACGCTCGTCGCCACCTGGGAGGCGAACTCCCAGCGCAGGTAGGTTGTCAGTCGGGAGGCGTGGACGGTGTGCACCCTGCGGATAGTCCTGCCTGCCGCGGCGTTGCTGGCGAGCTGGTCGAGCCACCGCTGCTTGTCCGGATAGGTCATGATCTGACCGGTGGCCTCGAACTCTGCGATCGCCGGCGCCTCGGCCGCAACGTCGTAGTGGTCACGGGTCTCGATCCGGAACGCATCAGAGGCGAAGAGCCGGAACATCCGAGTGAAATCAACCCGGGTCAACCCGCCTCCGAGCTCGGCCGATGCGGCGATCAGATGCAGGGCAGGCAGGCCAACCGCAGCCTCCTGTCCCTCCAAGGTGATCCCGTCGGTCGGCGGCAGCAGGTCACCGCGCACGACCGCCCGACGATCATTCTCGCGGTCACGGAACACCGCAGGGCAATCCTCGACATTACAGGGGCTGTCGGAGATCCGGATGTAGCGCATCAGCCGCTCCTCAAGTCGAATTATGCAAGATCTTGTCAGTGTCCTGCCTGAGAGACTTCGACGCAAGACGCCCGAGCTGGCTTGACACGGCCGAGAATGCCTACAACTATACAAATTATGCAGTTGACTCATGGTCGGCCCTTGGAGATGTGCAGTGAGGCGCGACAAGGGCCAACGTCAGGCACCGAGAGCCACAGCGGAGCTCATCGGAAGGTTGCTGACGTCGATGACCTGCGCCGCGGATGGTCACGATCACTGGTTGGCCGACAGCGCGAGCAGCGCTCGTCGGTCAGGTGGGTACCCGGCGCTGTGTGGGCGGAAGGTGATGCCGGCAGCTCTGGTGGCGCCACCCGGGCCGACATGCCCGGCCTGCGTCGCAGTGGTTGGTGAGGCACAGCGGCAACGACCGAGGCGGCTTCTTGGTGTGCTGACGCAGTGGGCTGGCTTGGTGAACGTCAGGCAAGGCAGGCATCGACGCAATGGGACGCGGCTCGTGAGCCGCTCACGACGTGGTATCCGATGAGCGTCGACGGCCGGGATCTGGTGATCGCGAAGCTCTTGATCGACCATCTCAAACTGGGTGGCTTTCAGTTCCGGCGGCTCGCCCCGGGCGAGGACGGCCCGCTGGTGGGACACCGAGTGACCGATGAGTGGGTGGATTTCATCCACATAGAGGGATTCAGCCGGGACTGCTTCGCCTGGCGCGAGCGGACATCGTCGCTGATCGTTCCCGGCGACCGTCTAGTGGAGCATCGAGTGTATGGCCATGCGCTCACCGTGCTCAACGAGGTCTTGACCTGGCCAGCTGAACCGATCACCAAACCGTTATGCAGCACCGACAATTGATATAGGAGCACACCATGGCGACAGCGTCGTTGGACGATCCGCTGGCATCTGGCAGCGAGCAATTCGGACTGTCACGACCTCGGGAAGACCCGCCGTGCCGGGATCATCCGTCCCCGGTGGGAGTACGGCCGTGGGGATTGCGTGGAATGCGGCGCGGTGCGGTCGCCGGACGTCTTGTGCCGGAGTTCGTGTACAGCCACGAGCAGCAGGTTGCGGTGGACAACGTCGGCCGACCGCTGATCCTGACCGGGATGGCGGACCCGAGCGCCGATTCGGTGACCGATGGTGACGGGGATGAAGGCCGATCCGAGGACGTCAAGATCGGTCCACAGGCCGGCAACCTGGTACTACTCCATCGGCGCGGAAACATCGCGGAGGGACGATTCGACCCCACCTTCGGCAGTTTTATGGGCATCCGCCAGGCGGGGGAGACCTACCGGCGCCCACGTAACACCGTCCAATCGCAGACCCGTGAGTGCGCGGCGCGGCGCGCCACCACACTCGACCTGACCCGGCCATGGGAACTGAGCGCATTCTGGTTCTTCGCCTACCCTGCGCTGCCGCCAGGCACCACGTTCAGTCTCCGCGGCGAGGGCCCCGACCAGCCTCCCCGCAACACCGTCCTTCGAGCACCTGACGGCTCCTGGTGCGAAGTCCGCGAAGAACGAGAAGACCACGGCACCCGCACGGTCTGGGAAAGTGGACCCCACGCGCTATGGTGCGCCATCGAAGACGCCCACACCCGATGGTGCCGACTCGGCCGACCCGGATGGGATCGCTTCGGCCTCACCGTCACCGCCGAGCGGCAATCCATCTGGCTCGACACTCCCGACAGTGGACACATCTGATGCGATCCGCAGCGGGAGAATCCTTTATATCAGGACAGCTGAACCGTTCACCCGCCAGGTCAGAACACGCACAGAGGCATGTTCTTCAAGGAGAGTCCGATGACGAGGCTGGGCCAATGACGAGGTTCGCGCTGTGCGGTGGGACCTACTCCAACCCGTATGCGTTGCGGGCCTTCGTCCGCGACGCGCGGGCCCGCGGCGCCGACCGGCTGTGGTGCCTGGGTGATTTCGGTGCCTACGGGGCCGAACCAGAAGCGATCTGGCCGTTGCTGATCGACAACGGTATCGAGTGCATCGCCGGTAACTACGAGCTCGCCATCGGTCGGGGCGACCCGGACTGCGGCTGCGGGTACGCCGACGACGAGGACAACGCCTTCGCCGCGATCGCCTACGACTACACCCTGCGGCACACCTCCGCGGAGTTCGCGGCCTGGATGCGGACCTTGCCCACCGAGCACCGGGAAACCGTCGAGGGCGTGGCGCTGCACCTGGTCCACGGCTCCACGCTCGCCGTCAATGACTTCTGGTGGGAATCGCTGCCTGATGAGCTGCACCAGCTGCGGATCGCGGAATCCGGCGCAGACGTGATCTGCTGCACGCACTCCGGGCTGCCCTGGATTGGGCGCTTTCAGGACACCCTGGTGGTCAACGTCGGAGTACTGGGCCGGCCGGCCAACGACGGCGCTCAGCACGTCTGGTACGCCCTGCTCGATGTCGCCGACGGCCACGCCACCGCAGAGCTGGTCGAGCTGGACTATGACTGGCAAGCGCACGCCGCCTCGATGCGCGATGCCGGGCTCCCCGAAGCGTTCACCCAGACCGTGGAGACCGGATGGTGGACCACCTGCCTGGAGATCGTGCCGCCGGCGGAACGCTCCCGGGGCCGCTTCCAACTCTACAAATCAGCGATGCCCGATTTCGCCGGCGAGCAGGTGTCCTGGGGCCCGGCTCCGGAGACTCCGGACGACGGCGTCCCGGTGCTCTCGCTGTTCGGATCTGCGCTCTTTCCGCCCCGGTTGTGGATCTACACCAACTTCCACTGCAATCTGGCCTGTAGCTACTGCTCCGTCGCGTCGTCCCCGCAGACCCGGCGGCGCTCGCTGGGCCTGCCCCGGTTCCGCGAGCTGGTCGACGACGCGGTCCGGGAGGGCTTCACCGAGCTGTATGTCACCGGCGGCGAGCCCTTTCTCGAACGTGACCTCGTCGAGATGCTGCTCTACGCCACCGAGCGGCTCGACGTCGTCTGCTTGACCAACGCGATGCTCTATCAGGGCTGGCGGCGCACCCAGCTGGAGCGCCTGGCGAGCCGGCCGCGGCTGATCCTGCAAACGTCGCTGGATGGTGCGCAGCCCGCCTTCCACGACGCCAACCGGGGACCTGGCGCCTGGGCGAAGGCGATGGAGGGCCTGGACGTGGCGCTGTCGCTGGGCCTGCCGGTGCGGGTCGGGATGACCGAGACGCCGCAGAACTTCGCTGAGATCGAGCCGCTGCGGGCGCTGCTGGCGGCCAAGGGCATCTGTGGAGGGGACTTCGCAGTGCGCCCACTGGTCAAGCGGGGGCATTCCGCCGACGGGGTGGCCATCGACACCGACAACACCGTGCCCGAGCTGACCGTCACGACCGACGGTTGGCACTGGCATCCCGCGGGCGCTGACCTGGATACCTCACCGGACATGCTGCTCGCCGGGCCCGAGGTCGGCATGGCCGAGGCCAAGCGGCGCGCGGTGGAACTGTTCCTGCATCTGCGCCAGCGTGATGGATCCCTACCGCTGATCTACAACTGTGCTGTGTGAGGGGTGTACGCGCCCACCACCTCATCGACCTGCTCGTAGCCGACGCGCAGCAGGAAGGTGCTGTTGCGGCCGTAGGACTTCATGCCCAGGACGAAGAAGTTCGGTTCGGGCACCCGCAGTGCGTCCACCCCGTGCGAGGCCTGCGCCAGGCAGTCGGCCGGGCCATCGCCCGCCGCGCCCAGCAGCGCGGCCGAGAGGTTCATCGGCGCGGCGGTGGCATAACACTCGTGCACCTGGAGCTGCCGGTACAGCGAGGTATCGCCGAGAAAGCCGGTCAGGGCGATGATGCGGTCAACGATGATCTCTTCGACGTCGCCGGTGTTCGACCGGAGCGTGACCACAACGCCGTCGTCTGCCTGGCCCTTTTCTGGCGAGCCCTTTTCTGGCGGGCGCAGCGCATCCACCACCACGCCGGTGCGCACCTGCACACCGGGCACCGCCCCGGAACGTAGCCGCTGCGCGACCTCCACCAGTTGCTGGCGCTGGGGGAGGGGGTCGCCGGGAACCTCGCCCCAGTCCGGGTCAGCCGCTCGCACTGCCCACACCACGCTCGTTCCGGGCCGGTCGGCCACGAGCACGGCGAGATCACGCGCCACCGTCTGGGCTGACTTGCCGGCACCGACCAGCAGCACCCGCCGGCCCGCCCACTCTTCGGTCTCACGGCCGACATCCGGAATCCGGCGAGTGATCCGGTCAGCCGCCTGTAGCTCTCCCGGGGCCGGGATCCCGCCATCACCGAGCACATTGGCGCGGTCATAGCTGCCGGTGCAGTCCAGCAGCAGGTCCGCGCGCTCTACCCGCTCGGCGCCGTCCGGGCCGCATACGAGCAACCGGAAACGGTGTGATCCACGCTGCGCGGTGCCGATCTCCTCATGCTTGAGCAGGCCCTCACGGGCGACGGCGAGAACCCGGGTGCCCCGGCGAATGACGGCCGACAGCTCGGGCAACTCGGCCAGTGGGTTGAGGAGTTGCTCGGCGAACTCGGCACCGGTCGGGCAGTACTCGGCAGGTCCGGGTTGGGGCACGCCGGCGATGTCCAGACGTGCGCACATCCGCGCCGAGGTGTTCATCGACCAGGGCGTGAACAACCGGATGTGGCTCCAGGCCGCCACGTTCGCGGCCACCGACGCAGCCGCCTCGTACACCGTGACGGACCAGCCATCGTCCAGAAACGCCAGCGCGGCGTCGAGCCCGACCGGTCCCGCACCGAGGATCGCTACCTGGCCAGATCTATCGGCTACCGCTGTCACATGCACTCCCTTGTCGGGGGTCTACAGAGTTATCCCGCCAATCGTTCGCGAGTTGGAGAAGTTCGGATCGGCACCCCTCCGGTCCGGGGCCGGGGGACTGCACTTTCTGGCTAGTGCCGGAGGGGTGTCTGATTGATACTGCCCCGGAGGTGTCTGGGCCTGGCCCACCCCGCTGTTATCGGTCGGTGGGGATGGCGATCTCGCCGTCCTCGCCCACGAGGCGCGCCAGCACGTCGTCAGGCATCCACACGCGGTGTGGGTAGCTCGTTCCCCATGAGTTCAGGGAGCGCGCTCACTGACGTCGTCGTCCTCCATCGACGTCGCCCAGTCGACGTGGCCGCGTTGGGCCAGGACCTCCGCGGCGGAGCGGACCGAGGTGCCGTTGTCGTCACCCGGCTTGGTCTCGGGCCACTCGTCGTTCTCCTTACTGCGGTCCCATCGCCACCGCGCGTCGTAGAGCCGCCGGACACCGCGCACTCCATTGTCGTCCGTGGGAGCGGGTGGGATCATCCCCATCAGGTGTCGAGAACCGGAGTGGTTGGGGATCTGGTGAGCAGGCTGGCGACGGTATCGATCGTGGTGCCCACCCTCAACGAGGCGGTACGGATCGAGGCCTGCCTGCGACGGTTGCGCAGCGACTTTCCCGACTGCGAGCTGGTGGTAGTCGACGGCGGCAGTACTGATGGGACCCTGGACCTCGCGGATCGGCATGCCCCCACTGTTCGCAGTGCTGCTGGCCGCGCCACCCAGATGAACGCCGGAGCTGCGGTGAGCAGCGGCGATATCCTCTGGTTCATTCACGCGGACTGCCAGGTGCCCGCCGATGCGCTGGACCTGCTCCGGCAGGCGCTGGTGGATCCCGGTGTGGTCGGAGGCGGGCTGCGACTGAGCTTCGATCAGCGCAGCGTGGGTCTGGATTACCTCGCGGTCAGCTCCAACCTGCGGGCGCGGCGGCTCAGTTGGATATTCGGCGATCAGGCGATGTTCGTGCGCCGCGAGGTGTTCGACTCGGTGGGCGGGTTTCCCGGGCTTCCTCTGATGGAAGACCTGGAGATGTCCCGCATCCTGCGGCGACGTGGCCGGCTCGTGGTGCTACCGACCACCGTCACCGCCTCGGCCCGGCGGCTGGTCGAGCAGGGTGTGTGGCGCATGACTGTGCTCATGCAGCTGCTCAAACTGCAATACCTCCTCGGAGTCGATCCGGAGCTGATTCGCCGGCGCTATGAAGCCGGCACCCGCCGTCGGGGCCGGCGGCAGCCGGCCCCCACCCGATAAGCCCTGCCCGTTAGGACCTTGCCGGACCAGGGAGGCGCCATGCGCGTCTTGGTGGTGGAGGACGAGCAGCGGCTCGCCCGGTCGTTGAAGCGCGGATTGGAGGCCGACGGTTTCGCGGTAGACGTCGCGTTCGACGGCGACAACGGGCTGTGGATGGCCCGGGAACATCGCTACGACGCCATCGTGCTGGATCTCATGCTGCCCGGCGTGCACGGCTACCAGATCTGTGCCACCCTGCGTGACCATCAGGACTGGACCCCGATTCTCATGCTCACCGCGATGGACGGCGAGCTCGATGAGACCGAGGGCCTCGATATCGGCGCGGACGACTACCTGACCAAGCCGTTCTCGCACCCGGTCCTGGTTGCCCGGCTGCGGGCGCTGCTGCGGCGTGGTGCACAGCCGCGTCCTCCCATTCTCTCCGCCGGCGATCTTCGACTGGATCCGGCGAGCAGGAGGGTCTGGCGCGGTGAGGAGTTGTTGAGCCTGACCGCGAGGGAAGTGTCGGTCTTGGAGTACCTGCTACGTCACGCGGGGCAGGTGGTGTCCAAACGCGACATCCTCGACCATGTGTGGGACGACGATTTCGACGGCGATCCCAACATTGTCGAGGTGTACGTCCGTTACCTGCGGAAAAAGATCGACATCGCCTTCGGCCGGCGTGCGATCGAGACCATCCGGGGCGCTGGCTACCGGCTGGCGGCCGACGGTGGCTAGGCCACGCTGGTGGAGATCGGGCTGGTGGAGGCCTCGCTGGCAGTTGGGCACCGTCCGGATCCGCACCACGGTCGCTGCGACCGTCGTCGTCGGCGTCGCGCTGGCGTTGGGCGGGCTGGTGCTGGTGGTGCTGCTGCGCAGTGCCATGATCGAGAACGTCCAGACGGCGGCAGAGTCGAGGGCTGAAGATCTCGTCGCCTTGCTCGGCGGAGGCATGGCGCCGGGAATGCTGGCGCTGGATGACACTGAGGCCTCATTGGTGCAGGTGCTGGACGCCGCCGGAACGGTAGTCGCCTCGAGCTCGAACATCACGGGCCGGCCACCCATCGCCGAGCTGCTTCCCGAGGAGGCCCGGACGCTGGACCAGCTGCCGATCCAGGCCAGATACGCCTACCGTGCGGTGGCTCGGGATACCGCAGACGGTCAGTTCGTCGTTCTGGTCGCCCGCACGTTGGAGCCGGTTTCCGAGGGGACCAGTGTCGTGGTCATCAGCCTGCTCGGTGGGATCCCGATCCTGTTGCTTCTGGTCGCGGTCACCACCTGGGAGGTGACCGGGATGTCGCTACGTCCGGTGGAGGGGATCCGCCGGCAGGTCGCCGAGATATCGGACAGCGAGCTGGACCGGCGGGTACCCGAGCCAACCGGAGACGATGAGATCGCTCGGTTGGCCCGCACGATGAACGCCATGCTGAGCCGGCTACAGGGCTCACGCGACCGTCAGCGTCGCTTCGTCTCGGACGCCTCGCACGAGCTGCGCAGCCCCATCGCCTCCATCCGGCACCAGATCGAAACCGCGCTTGCCCACCCGAACGGGACCAGCGTCGACGCCTTGCTGCCCGACCTGCTCACCGAGGACCTGCGGATGCAGGAGCTGGTCGAGGACCTGCTGCTGCTCGCGCGGGCCGACGAGAACACCGTCACCACGGTCGCTCGGCCAGTTGACCTCGACGACGTGGTACTCACCGAAGCCCACCGGCTGCGCCAACGCGGTGCGGTCAGGGTGGACACTCGGGAGGTTTCTGCTGGGCGGGTGCTCGGTGATTCTGCGGCGTTGCATCGTTTGGTGCGCAACCTCACCGATAACGCCGAGCGGTATGCCGGCTCGGTGGTCCGGCTCGGGGTGCGTTCCCAGTCAGGGCAGGTCAAGTTGAGCGTCGCCGATGACGGTCCGGGTGTGCCCGCAGCCGAGCAGGGCCGCATCTTCGAGCGGTTCGTCCGGCTCGACAATGCCAGGGCGCGGGATACCGGCGGCGCGGGCCTCGGACTGGCGATCGTGGCCGCGGTGGCCAGCGCTCACGGCGGCACGGTGCACGTGGAGGCCGCCGATGGTGCCCGTTTCGTCGTAATTCTCCCCGCATCTGACTCCCGCTGACTAGCATGATTACCGGTTGAGTGCCTGAAGCGACAATCCCTGTTACCTGACGCACTCAAATCGTGATCATGGTGGCGACGGCGCCGAGCAATGGCTTTCAGTGTGCATTCAGCACTTGTCGGGAATGGTGTTCCGCAACGAAGGGAATCCGTGGATGTCGGGCACCAACTCACGTATCCACCAGCTATGGGTGGCGGTTGGCGCGTGTGTCGTGCTGCTCACTGCCGGTTGCGGCAGCGGCGCGACCGGCAGTGCGGCGTACTCCCCGATGATCAAACCTTCCGACTTCTCCACCACGATCAGCAACCCCTACCTGCCCCTGGTGCCCGGCACCCGGTTCGTCTATGAAGGCGAGACCGCCGACGGTCGGGAGCGGACTGTCACCGAGGTCACCCGGGAAACCAAGAAGGTCATGGGTGTCGAGACGGTCGTCGTCCACGACACCGTGACCCAAGACGGCAAGCTCATTGAGGACACCAACGATTGGTACGCCCAGGATAAAGCGGGCAACGTCTGGTATTTCGGTGAAGCTACCAAGGAGATTGGCTCGGCCAGCACGGCCGGCTCGTTCGAAGCCGGTGTGGACGGTGCCCTGCCCGGCATCGCCATGCCGGCTCACCCGAAGGTCGGTGACCGGTACCGGCAGGAGTACTACCGGGGTGTCGCGGAGGACACCGGCGAGGTCCTCAGCACCACCGACTCCGCCACCGTCGCCGCGGGATCCTATGCGGACGTCGTCAGGACCAAGGACGCCAACCCGCTGGACCCTTCGGCCGCGATCGAGCACAAGTACTACGCGCGGGATGTCGGTTTCGTCCTGGTGCGCCACGTCACCGGGCCGGCGGAGCGCGTCGAGCTGACCAAGATCGAGAAGTTCTGACCTTCCGCTGCCCGCTTCGTCGTGCTTCCCTGCCGGGAACAACATGATCCCGGCATGATCGCGATTCCGCCGACGACATGCCGTATGGCGAGGTGTTCACCAAGAAGCACCATAAGCGCGCCAATGTCCTGTGGACGTTTCGGATGGAGTCGCATTCGCTCTGAGTCTCCCGAACCCAACAGCAGAGCTGTTCTGTGCGGTGCTTGAACAGCTCTGCTGTTGAGCTCGGGAACGGGAGAGCTAGCCACGAAGCTGACGATCTACGGGACAGCGCGCATCACACGGTGAGTGGCCGTCGAGTGCTCACGGCGAACGTTCCGACGGGGTGATGTGTCCAATTTTGCCGGTTTAGGTGCCTTGGCTGGTCTGGTTCACACCAGTGATCGCTGAATCTGAGCTGTGGCCGTGCAGTTCTGCACTGCTACAGCTCAGATTTGACGATCACCGTTCTGATCGCTGCCTCCCAGAGGCCGGCACCCGCGGCGTTCCAGCACCAGATGGAATACCCGGTAGTCGACAAGGATCTGGACGGCAGGAATCGGGTCAAACGGCGCTGGCGGGGATTAGGTTTGCTCACTACCCTTTGGCCCGTCAGCTCGGTAGCAGCAGGAGCTTGCCGGTGGTGAGCCGGGCCTGCAGATCCTGATGGGCACGGCTGGCCTCGGCCAGCGGGTACCGGCCGCCGATGGTGATCCGCAGCGATCCGTCGAGGATTGCCGCAAGCACCTCGCCGGCCCGCCACGTGAGTTCGTCCCGGGTCGCGACGTAGTCCGCCAGCTTGGGCCTGGTGAGGAAGACCGAGCCGGCCGCGTTGAGCCGCTGCGGGTCCACGGGCGGCACCGCCCCGCTGGCCGCGCCGAACAGCGCGAGCATCCCGCGCCGGCGCAGCGAGGCGAGGCTGGCGTCGAACGTCGATGCGCCCACCCCGTCGTAGACAGCGGCCACGCCCTCCCCATCGGTGAGCCGGCGGACCTCGCCGGCCAGGTCGTCGATCTCGGTATAGCGGATCACCTCCGCCGCCCCGGCCTCCCGCGCCAGCTGCTCCTTCTCCGGGGTGGATACCGTGCCGATCACCCGGGCACCGCGGGCCGTGGCCAGCTGGGTGAGCAGCAGGCCCATCCCGCCCGCCGCGGCGTGCACCAGCACGGTCTCCCCAGGCTGCACGGTGTGCACGGACGCCGTGAGGTAGTGCGCGGTCATGCCCTGCAGCAGGCAACCTGCGGCGATGTCGGTGCCTACCCCGCCGGGCACCGGGACGGCCTGCTCGGCCGGCACCAGCGCCTGTTCTGCGTAGCTGCCCAGACTCGTCGCCCAAGCGACTCGATCGCCCACCGCAACGTCACCGGCACCGGCGCCTACTGCGCTGACCGTGCCGGCGCCTTCGGAACCGGGGATGAACGGCAGCGGCATCGGATAGGCGCCGCTGCGGTGGTAGGTGTCGATGTAGTTGACTCCGGCGGCGGCGACCTCGATAAGCAGTTGCCCGGGCCCCGGCTGCGGATCGGGCAGCTCGGCTAGCCGCAGGACGTCGGGGCCGCCGGTCTCGGTGATCTGGATCGCGCGCACGGCGGCAGCCTATGAGTCGCCGGCCAGGGCCCGCTTGGCCAGCCCGAGTGGTAGGCATCCGGAGCCGGCCAGGGTGTCGTGGAAGTCCCGCAGCTTGCCGGGCCACTGGGCGCGCAGTTGCTCGATCTCCAGGCAGCCGGTGAGGTAGGAGGGAGCCTGGGTCGGCCAGGCGCAGTACCGGTCCACCTCGCCCTTGGCGGTGCCAGGGGACAGCGACGCACGCGTGGTCATGAACTCCTCGGCCTGAGCCGGGTCCATGTCCCCGCAGTGCAGCGCGGTGTCCACCATGATCCGGGCCGCGCGGAAGATCCGGAAGTCGAGGTGCGCGAGCTCGTGCGCCGGATCGGCGAAGTACCCCTGCTCGCGCATCATGCCCTCGGCGTAGAGCGCCCAGCCTTCGGCGAAGTAGCTGCTGCGGTGCACCGCCCGCACCGCGGGGGATGTCTCGGCCGCCCAGGACAACTGCCAGTGGTGCCCCGGGTAGGTCTCGTGCACCGCAACGGAGGGCAGCTGCGCACGGGCGTTGGTGCGCAGCCGCTGGATGATCTGCTCCTCCGTGGCGCCGTCGGGGGTGTAGGGCACGAAGAAGTGGCCGGTGCGCGATCGGGTCAGCGCCGGTGGCTGTAGGTAGGAGGCGACCGCGAGGATCGGGCGTTGGAACGCCGGCGCCGGCACCACCCGGCACTGCTCGCCTTCGGCGAAGGTGACCAGCTCTCGCTCGGCGAGGAAGGCCCGGGCCCGCGCGGTCTCGGCCTCGTACTCCGCGCGCATCCCAGCCAACGTGGGCGGGTGGTCGTCCATGAGAGCTTCGGTGGTAGCCCGCCAGTCGGTGCTACCGCCGGGCACCCGGGGCGCCAGCTCACGCATCTGCGCATCGAGGGCGTCCCAGGCTGCGACGCCCCGGCGGTGCAGCTCGCCGGCCCCGTAGCCGAGCAGCTCCTGCTGTTCGAGTATCCCTGAGTACAGCGTCTCGCCCATCCGCCAGTCGCCGGTTGCGCGCTCGGCGAAGTCGGTGAGGAAGCTGCTGAGGTCCTCAAACGCCTGCACAGCAGGCGCAGCCGCGTGCTCGATGCGGGCCCGCAGCGCGGGGTCGCTGACCTCGGCGGGCAGCGAGTCGCGCAGAAACGCCGGGCCGGCTGCGGCTTGCCTGAGACCGCGACGGACCAGCCGCGGCGCGGACAGTGCCGGGTCCAGATTCTCCCGGCAGGACTCGAGCACCCCAGGTACCTCCGCTAGCCGGGCCAGTATCCCTTCGACGAGCTCCGGCTCGGGGTGCAGCTGATGCAGGAACGGCAGCAGCAGGCCAGCGAACACCGGATTGAGGTACACCGACGGATCACGCCGCCATGGCGGCCAGCCGGCCATCAGCCGCTGCCCGCGCAGTGTGGCGATGACGAGATCCCGGTCGATCCCGCCCGGGCCGCCCTCGAACCGGGCCAGCCATCCGGCGGACTCCCGCTCCCGGCTGTCAAACGCAGCGGCGCCGAAGTTGCCGAGCCGGTGGGCTTGGCCGAGCGCGCCGAGGCCGTCGGCGTGTACCGGGTGCTGGTCGAAGTACCAGTCGAGGTAGGCGGCGATCATGTCGGACGGAGTATCCTGGCTCACGACTCCCAAAAGTATCCCAACACCTTCGCCACCGGGGTCCGCACAAGATCACCGACTGCCGTAGGGAACGACTATGGGCGCTGGGTTCACCGTCTGACGCCGCACCAGACGAGGACCTTGAACCGGGACGGGGCCGCCACCCGAAGGCTGGGTGCAGAGAGTTTCGCCAATCACTGCGGTTGCAGACGTCGAATGGAAGGAGTACGGAGATGCACGAGTTCCTATGCGGACACCAGGAGTGCGGCAGTCGGCTCACCGCGTCCAACAGAGATGACCTCATGCTTCAGGTGAAACAGCACCTGCAGGAGACTCACAACCTCGACAGGGCCACCGACGCCCTGCTGAGTTATCTCGAATCGACCTGCGTAACGACCCGGTAGCCTTGAGAATGTCGGTGAAGGCGCCTGCGGTAGCCGCACGCGAAGACCGCCATGGGTTGCACTCTGTCGGTCTCCGCGCCGGTCCGCATGATGTGGTCACCTACTCGATCCGCTGGCGGTGGGCTACCCGGGGGATCTGTCAAGACGCACATAGGTGAGTGCGGCGGCTGCGAACCCGATGCCGGTCAGGGTCCACGCGATGGCGTCGAGCGCGTGGTTGGGCACGATCACCGCGAACACGAGGTGCAGCGGCTGGGACAGGATCAGCGCGGTCGCGGCCCACTTCGGGATCACCCGCCACAGCGCGATCCCGAGCAGGATCCCACCCAGGATGTGGCCCAGGGTGAAGACCAGCAGCGGAACCGATGTGGCGGGGATAGCGTCGAGCGCGCTGGTCTGGGCCCGGCTGCCACTGGATTCTGTTCCGGTTCTGCTGGGGCCCGCCGATGGATGATCCGGTCCCCGGCGTGGTCCGGGTGGTGCTGGCCGACGACCACCCGGTGGTGCGCGACGGGCTGTCCGCCCTACTCGGCTCGGTACCGGGAATCGAGGTGGCCGGGACAGCGGCGACTGGTCGCGAAGCGGTCCGGGCCG
>CAXUFG010000006.1:34634-49634 GCA_964250265.1 uncultured Pseudonocardiaceae bacterium
GCGAGCATCGGCCCCCGTCGGGGCGCGGGCGGCGGTCGGGGCCGCGGTCACGCTGCGACCGCAGGTGTTGGTGCTCGACGTGCAGATGCCTGAGCTGGACGGGGTGGGTGCGGCGCGGGAGATCAGCAGGGTCGCTCCCGACGTCGCGGTGCTGATGCTGACCATGTTCGATGACGACGACTCGGTGCTCGCGGCGATGCGCGCAGGTGCCCGTGGCTACGTGCTCAAGGGCGCCACCCAAGAGGAGATCGTCCGGGCGATCCACGCGGTCGCTGCCGGTGAAGCGATCTTCGGACCCGGCGTCGCGCGGCAGGTGCTCAGCCAGCTGGCTGGGCCCCCAGCGGCCACTCGCCCGTTCCCCGAGCTGACCCCCCGCGAGCGCGAAGTACTGGAGCTGATGGCCGCAGGCCTACCGACCGCCGCGATCGGCGCCAAGCTCGGGCTGGCCACCAAAACCGTAACCAACCACACCTCGTCGCTATTCGCGAAACTCCAGGTTCCCGGCCGCGCCGAAGCCGTCCAGCGGGCTCGTCGGGCCGGCCTCGGAGGGGTTTGAGCGTGCCCTCAAGCTCCCGAGCTCAACAGCAGAGCTGTTGGAGCTTGATCAAAAAACTCTGCTGTTGAGCTCGGGAGGCTGGGAGCTGCCAGGACGATCCGTAGGAAACGGATATCGCGGGTGGCTCGTAGTGTCTGGCGGTGTGTTTACGCCGGGGCAGCGAGAGCGGCTGCGCGAGTGGCTGGTTTCGGCGGCGTATGCCGATACCCGCATTACCGGTGCCGCGGTGACCGGGTCAGCGGCCGTGGGTCGGGAAGATCCGTGGTCGGACATCGACCTCGCATTGTGCGTTGCCGCCGATGCCGAATTCGGCCAGGTGCTCGCTGACTGGACCGACCGGATGTACCGGGAGCACGCTGCTGTCCATCACGTGGATGTGAACCGCGGTGCCACGCTTTATCGGGTCTTCCTGCTGGATAACACCTTGCAGGTCGACCTGGCCTTCTGGCCGGCGTCGGAGTTCGGTGCCATCGCCCCGACTTTCCGGCTGTTGTTCGGCACTGCCAACGAACGACCAATGTCACCAGCACCCGCCGCTACTGAGCTGATCGGTATGGGCTGGCTTTATGCGCTGCATGCTCGTTCGAGCATTGCGCGCGGCCGGGTGTGGCAGGCGGAATACATGATCAGCGGCGTGCGGGACCATGTCCTTGCCCTGGCGTGCCTGGGTCACGGTGTTCCCGCAGTTCAGGGCCGGGGTATGGACAGCCTTCCGCCGGAGGTCACCGCGCCGCTCACCGGGGCGCTCGTCTGTTCGCTAGACATCGCTGAACTCAGGCGCGCACTTGGTGTGATCAGCGAGGCGCTGCTCGTCGAGATCGAACGGGTTGATCACGGCTTGGCGAACCGCCTGAGCGGGCCATTGAGACAGCTGGTCAGTTGATCGTCAGGATGGGGAATTCGGCCGCTCGCTAGTGGGCGAGCAGGAACACGACGACTGCGATCACACCGGCCACGACGGGTGTCACGGTCCAGGCGATTGCGAAGTCGCGAAGCGTCTTGCGGTTGAGCCGGGCGACCTCGCGGCCGGCAGCCCCGGCGATCGCGCCGGTCGAGACGTGCGTGGTGGACATCGGCAGACCCTGAGTTGCACCCAATCCCACCAGCACAGACGTCGTCAGATTCGCCTTGAATCCCTCAATGTGTGACATCCGGACGACGCCCTCACCGAGCCGTCGGGCCACCCGAAGCCCACCGGCCACGGATCCGACGGCCATCGCCAACGCCACGGTGAGCAGCACACCGGTGGTGGGCATCCCGGCCGGCACGAGTGCGAACGCTCCGATCGCGACGATCTTGGGTGTGTCGTTGAGGCCGCGTGCGAAGCTGGTGGCTCCGCTGGAGAGCCAGTGCAGGCCGTTGAGCACCGACAATGGGCGCAGGCGGCTGGCATGAGCGGGGCAGTCCTGGGTCCTGCCGGAGGTCACCGAGACAGCTGGCGGACCGGTTGAGGTGAACGCCATCGTGCCCTCAGCGTTGGGGACGGCTTCCGACGCGGCGGGACGAACCTCGACGCAGACGCACTCCGGCATCCGCGCGGGGATGAACGACAGCAGCAGCGACAGCAGGTATGCCACTGCGATTGAGGCGAGCAGCGGAAGGGCCACCTTCGTGCCCAGCGCCGCGAACTGCACCGAGGGTGCCGATAGCAGCAGGCCGGCGCCGATCAGCGCCCCGATCAGGGCGTGGGTGGTGGACACCGGCAATCTCGTCGCGGTAGCGAGAGCCACCCAAGCGCCGGCGCCGACCAGCACGGCCAGTGCAAAGGCGGGCGTGGGGGTGGCCGACACGATGCCCTTGGAAAACAGCGCGGTGAGCTTGCTGGCCAGCGCCAGCGAGCACAGCGCACCGGCCAGGGTGGTGACCGTGCCCCACAGAATCGCCGTACGGTAGCGGGTCACGCCGGCCCCGGCCAGGGTGGCGACTCCCTTGGCGACGTCGTTGCTGCCGTTGGCCGCGGCGAGAGCGACGAGCAGCACAAAGATCGCGATTGTCATGGGTGTGCCGTCGCTCAGCAGCAGCCGGTCGCCGGGTCGTACCCGAGCGCCGTCATTCCAGACACCGACCGGCGCACCGTTAGCGCGGGGCCGGCTGGGGTGACGCATGCCAATGGCGACGGCTGTTGATCGTGACAGTCGAACAGCGGCGCGGTGGCCGGATCGACAGCCTCGGCCGGCTCGAGCAGGTGGAATTGCCCGGCGTAGGGCTCGCGTGCGTAGATCTCGAAGCTCTTGGCACACACCGCGGTGGGCACGCCACGGGTGAAGAGGTGTTCGTCGTCATCGAGCACCGCCTTGAACGGGCCGCAGTAGATCACCTCCTGGCCGTGGTCGCGGCATTCCCCTTGTTTGCCTTTGTAGGCAACGACGGTGGCGCTGCGGAACTCGATGCCTTCCACCACCTGCCAGGGCGCGGAGTCGCGCTTAACGAGGTGCACTCCGTAGAAGCCGGCCCGCTCGAACGCCTCCAGGAACGCCTCCTCCTGGTAGGCCCCCGAGATGCAGCCGCTCCACAGTTGCGGGTCGGCGCGCAGATGGGCGGGCACTTCAACCGCGCTGACAATGTCCGAGATCACCGCCCTGCCGCCCCGGCGGAGCACCCGAAAGATCTCGTTGAACAGTTGTGCCTTGTGCTCGGTGGCGACGAGATTGAGGACACAGTTGCTCACGACCGCGTCGACTGAGCCCTCAGCGATCAGTGGCTGCTCGGCGCGGAGCCGCTGCTGCTCGGCTTCCAGGGCGGCCAGCGTGGACACGTCGGTAACCGGATGCTCAGCCAGCCAGCCGGCCAGTGCGTCCAGGTCCAGCGCGAGGTCCTGGATGCGGCCCCTGCGGAACTCCACATTGTGGTACCCGACGGCTTGCGCGACGGCCGGGGCGGCGCGGGTGGCCAAGGCGAGCATCCCGTCGTTGAGATCCACCCCGATGACCCGGCCGGTGGCACCCACCACCTGGGAAGCGATGAAGCAGATTTTGCCCGCGCCACAGCCGAGATCGAGCACCGTCTCACCCTCAGCGAGGTAACGGCTCGGATCGCCGCACCCGTAGTCGCGCTCAAGGACCTCCTGGGGAATCGCAGCTAGGTACCGGGGGTCGTAGTTCACCGGGCAGCACAGCGCCGGCTGTACCTCGATCGCCCCGGCGCTGTACCGGTGGGAGACGGCGGTTTCCACGTCGGCCGGGGTGGATATCGCTGCCATCATGGCCTCCCTGCTGACCGTAGGTGGCCCCCTTCGGAACTCATACGACTTGATCTTGCCAGTGGTTCGAAACGGCTAATACCCCCCGGTCCACGGGCGTGTCGCTGAGTCAAGAACGCCGGTGTTGGCGGTCTGCGCCGGATGACCGGAGCGGTGGCGAGCGAGCGACTGGTGGTGTGTATGGTCCGTTGGCGCTCCTGGGCCCGGACCCCCGACCTGGGTCCAGGAGCGCCCGCCGTCACTCTGGCCTCGGTGAGACGTCGCCGAGGAACCCGATGACCCGCTGCCGGCAATGACCTCCCGGGTAAAGCCAATCCATGACCTCTCAGGTAATGGCGGGGCCCGCCGCAACGACTTATCTTCACGATGATGAGCACGGCGACCGGGTCACGGGGAATCGGTGGGCTGCTGCGCGGGTGGCGGCAACGTCGTCGGCTCAGCCAGCTGGACCTGGCGATCGCGGCGGAGGTCTCGACTCGCCACCTGAGCTTTGTCGAGACCGGTCGTGCCAGGCCGAGCCGGGAGTTCGTGATCCATCTTGCCGAACAGCTTGAGGTCCCGCTACGTCAGCGGAACTCGTTGTTACTGGCCGCCGGCTATGCACCGGTGTACCGGCAGACACCGCTGGGAGCCGACGAGATGACACCGGTCCGGGCCGCCCTCGACAAGATCATAAGGGGCCACCAGCCGTTCCCGGCGCTGGTCGTGGATCGCTGCTGGGATCTGGTCACCGCCAACGACGCAGCTCTGGATTTGCTCACCGAAGGCGTGTCGACGGCATTGCTGGCGCCCCCGTCGAATGCGCTGCGAGTAAGCCTGCACCCGGACGGGATGGCGCCGCGGATCGTCAACTTCGCCGAATGGGCAACGCATCTCCTGGAGCGTCTCGATCGCCAGATCGCAGTTACCGGTGATCCGGATCTCGGCGCGCTCGCCGAAGAATTAAGGACTTATCCCGGTGTGGGAGCCGGCCAGGAGTCGGCGGATCTCGCGAACCGGTTGTTCGTTCCCTTGGTGCTGCGCCACAGCGGCCGGGAGCTGCGCTTTTTCAGTACGATTTCGACCTTTGGTACCGCGCTGGACATCACTATCGCTGAACTCGCTATTGAATCGTTCTTTCCAGCTGATGCCGCGACCACCGATGCGCTGGCATCGCAGGGTGGCCGCGGCTGACTCAGCTCGAGCGGCCTTCGGTGACATCCGCGCCGCCGGGCGCGGCGTAATTGAGGGTCAGGCCCACCGCGCCGTCGGGCGCGCCGAAGGTGCGGGTCGGGCTGTGTGCGAAGATCACCTGGCCGGCACCTTCACGGGTGAACATCCGATCGACCGGTGCCAGGCTGCGATCCGCCATGATCCATGAGGCCAGCGACAGATGTCCCCTCGTGGGATCCGTGCTGCGGCCAGCCCACTCCTGGACCCCGAAGCTGAACGCGAAGCCACCCTCCCACCCCCCGACGGGATCGAAGCCGACGTCGTAACTGAGCTGTGGCCAGCTACGAGGGTCGCTGTCGGGGTCCGCGGGCATCGCGGTGGCGGGTAGCTGATCCATCTCGTGATGATCCTTACGACGATGTGGTCGACCGATCAATGCCGCGAACTGCTCGCGGGTGCCCCGGTAGTGGTTCGCGTCGATGAGCCAACCGGCCACCTGGGCGCGGTCGGTGAACTGTAGGACCTCGACGCCCAGCGATCCGTAGGCATCCCAGCCGGTCGTGGCGTGCGACTGGTACATCACCGACGCGGGCCCAGAGGCGACGCTGGGGCTGACGTACGAGGAAGCCCACAGCGGTGGCAGTCCGGTAAGCGAGGGACGCCCGAGCCGCTCCCAGTACCAGTGGGGCAGGTACAGCAGCGGCACGCGCGCGCCGAGGCGTCCACAGGCCTCCAGGAAGCCGCGGATCCCGGCGACAGTCAGGGTCGGGGCGCGCCCGTCAGAGGCAAGGGACTCGGCGTCGAGCATGCCGGGTACGCCGGTGGCGCGGAGGGCCTCGGCGAATACCTTCGCTTGGGTGTCCTCGTCACCCGCATGCAGGTAGTGGTAGCCCAGGCACAGCAGTCCGGCCGCGCTGCCCCGACCCAGGAAGTCTGCGGACCCCGCGGCCAGGTAGGACCCGTCGAGGCCCTCGGACACCTTGACCGCCATGAAGTCGAAGCCCTCGCGGCGGATCTCCTCGATACCGATACCGGCCTGGAACCGTGGGTGGATGTCCACCCCGTAGATGCCCATGACGGCCCCCATCAACGACAGCGGCAGCGCGCCGCAGGTGTCTGGCGTCGGGAGAGCTTAGGCGGTGCCGGCACCTGCCAGCGGGCGGGTACTACTTTCCGTGACGGTGAGGGGATCGTCGCGAACCCGGCAGCTCGTCCACAGCGCGGCCATCGCCACGACCACCGAGGCGGCACCCAGGACGTGCAGTGAGACGAGTGCTTCCGGGACGCCGGTGAGGTATTGCACGAGGCCCACCGTGCCCTGCGCGAGCACCACACAAACCAGCACGAAATAGCACCGCCACGTGCGGCCGGGCACACCAGTGGTTCGAAGGGCAAACCCCAGACCGGCGAGCAACCCGAGGAAGCCGACGAGCAGGTCGGCATGTAGTTGCGCCAGGAGCGGGACGCTGACCGCGAGACGGGGAGTGTCGGCGCTCCCGGCGTGCGGGCCTGCTGAGGTCACCAGTGTCCCGACGATCAGCAGCGCCGCCAGCACCGTGATGGCGGTGCTCAGCAGGCCGCGCAACGGGCCAGGCAGGTGCCAGCGTGGCGGGGCGTCGCCCTCGCCGAAGGCGGCGACCAGCAGTACGGCCAGCCACACCAGCAGCATCGAGACGAGAAAGTGCACGGCGACGCTCCACCAGGCCAGCCCGGTCAGGACCGTGATGCCGCCGAGGACGGCCTGCAGCACGACACCGGCCGGCATCGTCGCGGCCAGCAGGACCAGGCGCCGGCGTCGAGGACGGAAGAGCAGCGCGACGACCAGGCAGGCCAGCCCGACCAGGCCGACCAGCCCGGTGAGCAGGCGGTTGCCGAATTCGATCCACTGGTGCAGCGCGGCAACCTCGGGATGCGGCTGCGGCACCAGACTGCCTGGGAAGCATTGCGGCCAGGTCGGGCAGCCCAGGCCCGAATCGGTGACCCGCACCACCGAGCCGGTCACAGCAATGCCGCCCTGGGTGATCACTGCGGCTATCGCGGTGACTCGGGACAGGGCGGCCAGTGAGCGGCTCGGAGCAGGCACAACCCTGATGGTAGGCAATCAGAACCAGGTGCTGCACCAGGGCGTGACTGGGGAACGAAACATGGCATCTGCCCTGGCCACAGCGCCGGTGGAGTGTTCGTCGATCAGACCCGCGGCGGCGAGCGTTCGCACGCCGTAGCCACCCAGGTAGGCCGAGCCGAGCGTCCCGGCATCCAAGGTGAGGTCTGGCGAGGCCGTCGTTCGCACGCAGCTGGCGCCGTCGGGCCCTCCTTCGAGGGCGAAGCGGCCCCCGGTCAGGCCGGTGGAGTCCACCACCTCGAGGACGACCCGCCCGGGGATCAGATAGGAGCGGGTGGAGAGCATTCCGGCAACATCGAGCGGACGGAGCCACAGAAAATCGGCCCGGCCGCTTGGCTGGCGTGCCGGGCGTCAGTGAGCAGTAGGGGCAACAGCTCGTCGGCCGGGCGGTCTTCCACGCGCACACTGGTCGTCAAGTCCAGGGTGAGCAGGTGATGCCACAGCAGTGCCTCCGCGGCTGGATTTTCCGTCAGGAAGGACCGGACGGTGACCTGGCCCCTCGGCTGCCGGTGATCCCACTTCGCCTCATACCGGTATCGAGCTACGCCGGTCACCAAACCAGCAGGATTACGGGTGACGACGTGGAAGGCGGGCTTGGATTCCGACCAGCTCGGGTAGCGCAGGATCCCGAAATCGATGTCCCAGAAATACTCGGGCCGGGATATCTCACCGGGGCGCGTCGACCGATGGCGCTCATAGACCTCCGGGGCGAGCGCACGGGCTGTGTCCCGGTCGACGTACTCGACCGTCCCTTGTGGACGGTGCCGAAGCTCGGCCGCCGACGCATCCACCGTCCAGGTCTGATGTTCGGTAGCGGCGCCGTATCCAAACCGACCATAGATTCTCCACTCAGCCGCGATCAAGATGCTCACCTGCTCCCCCCGATCGAGGGACGCGGCCAGTTCGACCACACCCCCACCGACAGCCGGTACGGCGCTGAGGTCGATCGGCGCTTCCCTGGTGCCGGGCTGGGCCGCTACCTGGAGATCCGCGACCGCTACTGCGTCATGATCGGCTGCCGCGCCCCGGCCCACACCGCCGACCAGGACCACACCCTTGACCACGCTCACGGCGGCCCGACCGCGGCACCCAACCTCGGCGCCGCCTGCAGGCATGATCCTCGGTTGAAAGGCGAAGGCGGCTGGACACTCGACCAGACCCAACCAGGCGTGTGCCGCTGGACCAGCCGATTGGGCCATACCTACCGTCCGGTCGAGCAACTCTGCTCGTCGCGGTGATCGTGGCTGGTGTTGCGACCTCGGCTGGCTGTGGCTCGACGGTGACCGCGGGCACGGCGCCCAAACCGGTGGAGACCGGCCCAACGACGACCACCCCATCGCCTAGCTTTCCGACGATGCCGCCAGCGCACTGGATCGGGGAACCCGCGAACTGGAAGGGGCCCTCCGATCCGCAGGTGGGGTTCAGCTACCCATTCGACCTGCTCACGCACTGCGGGATCGGCACCACCCGGTTCGGTAACCGGTACTGGCAGGCGACGACGCCCCGGCCCGCGCCGAGTCGGCGACCCGGTGCGGGCGGGATCTCCACCTACGACGTGTACACCGCGGGGACGATGACGCTGCTCAGCGACGGGCTGCTGCGGTTTGTCATCACCGACCCGCAGGTTGTCGGAGACGGAGAAAGCATCGACTTCACGCCGCTGCCCGCGACGGCCCCACCCCCGCTGCCGTGCTACTGAACCCGGTGACGCTGGCCCACGGGTTAGGACAGTCGCAGCGTGCGGGTGGCCAGCAGGCCGGCGCCCGCGGCCCATGCCAGTAGCACCCCCAGCGCTCCCCATGGGGTGGTGCCCCTGACCAGCGCGGTGTGCAGCCCCTCAGCCAGCGCACCGGAGGGCAGCGTGGCGGCGATTGCAGCCAACGGGCCGGGCAAGGTATGCACAGACAGCACGATGCCGCCTGCCACGACAAGTAGCAGCCACACCATGTTCGCCACCGCGAGCACCACCTCAGCCCGCAACGCCCCCCCGAGCAGCACACCAAGCGCGCCGAATGCGGCGGTGCCGGCCAGGATCAGCAGCGCGGCCGGGACGAGACCGGCGGGCGAGGGATGCCAGCCCAGCGCGAGAGCCACCGCCCCGAGCACCACCAGCTGTACCAGCACCACCCCGAGCACCGCGAGCATCCGGCCGGCCACTAATGACCAGCGCGGCAGCGCCGTGGCAGCCAACCGTTTGAGCACTCCGTAGCGGCGGTCGAAGCCCAGCGCGATGGCTTGGCCGGTGAAGGCGGTGGACATCACGGCCAGCGCCAGAACCCGCGGAGTGACGTTATCCACCCGCGGACTAGCCACCGGCACCACGTTGAGCACGGTGAGCCCGACCAGCATCCCCAACGGAATGAGCAGGGTGAGCAGCACTTGCTCCCCGTTGCGCAGGGTAAGCACGAACTCCGTGCGCGCCTGGGTGAGCAGCATCCGGGACAGCCGGCCCCGCCCCGGTGCGGGTGCGAAGGTACCGGGGGAGAAGCTGGTCACGATCGCAGCTCCCGACCGGTGAGCTCAAGGAACACATCCTCCAGGCTGCGCCTGTACACCCGCAGATCCTCCGCGAACACGTCCTGCTGGGCGCACCACGCGGTCACAGTGGCCATTACCTGCGGGTCGATCAGGCCCTCGACGAGGTACCCACCGGGGGTCGGCTCACTGGCCCGGCATCCCTCGGGCAGCGCAGTGCCCAGCGGGCCGAGATCCAGGCCGCACCGGGCCCGGAAGCGCAGTTGCCGCTCCGTACCGGACGAGGTCAGCTCCGCTGGGCTGCCCTCGGCTACCACCCGGCCATGATCGATGATCACCACCTGGTCGGCCAGCTCCTCGGCCTCCTCCATCAAATGCGTGGTGAACAGCACACTGACGCCGTCGGCGCGCAGCCGACCGATGATGTCCCAGACCAGTCGCCGAGCCTGCGGGTCCATGCCGGCAGTGGGCTCGTCGAGGAACACCACCTCCGGGCGCCCAACCAGCGCGCAGGCCAGCGCAAGCCGTTGCTGCTGGCCGCCGGACAGCCGTTTGTAGGGCACCCGCGCGACAGACGTGAGCCCGAGCACATCCAGCAGCCATCCGACGTCTAGCGGTTGCGCGGCACAGGCCGCGACCAGACCGAGCATCTCGGCGGCTCGCACGCCCGGGTAGGCCCCGCCGCCCTGCGGCATCACCCCGACTCTGGGGCGCAGCGCAGTGCTGTCGGCGATCGGGTCCAGGCCTAGCACCCGAACCTGCCCGGCATCCGGGCGCAGGAACCCCTCGCACAGCTCGACGGTGGTGGTCTTGCCGGCACCGTTGGGCCCGAGCAGAGCCAACACGGTTACTGGAGGGACCTGGAGGTCGAGGCCATCCACGGCGCGGACCGGGCCGAAGCTCCGAACCAGGCCGCAGATCTCAACGGCAGCGGGCGGCGCGGGCGGATCCACAGTGATAGAGCCTAGGTCGCGACCCCGGATCCGGATCTACCGGCCGGGGATATGTCTTGCCGTGGGGCCCGACATCGTGCGGCCGTGGGACACCGATAGCTGTCGTAATGGCACGCACGAGAAGACAGGAGGAATACTCGCTCGACTCCAGGTCTTTGGTCCTGGCAGTATTTGACACGCGTGGATGTACTATTCCACCCGCGGTAAATCCCCTGTCAATTCTGTTGTTGACCAATAGTAGGTTCTCTACGGGAGGCTAGGGCACCTATAGGCGATCTCGGCGCGGAGATTGTCTAGGTTGGCCTTCGCCAACGCCGAGGACCATGCAGTGATCTTTGCGGCGGAACCGTCAGTGACCGGAATCCGAATGACCGCCTGGCTGTCGGAAATGGATGCTCCGCGACGGTGCCACCATCACGGCCGCCGCGCACGTCATTGGGGTGTCCAGAACCATCCTGCACCGTCGCCTCAGCGAACCCGCAGCGGCGGTGTCGGACCTGCGCCATGTACGGCGACCGACCGGTCGTTCGCCGTCGTCATCGTGCACGGTCGACCGGTGCGAGGCTGCTCATCGGCCACGTCGCCGATCCGGTCGCCGACTGATCAGTAGCCGATCGAGAATCTTGCTCCGGGCGAGGACGTCAGTGCCATGATGCGCCTGGTGAATGGGGATGGGGAAGGTAACAAGCGCCCCTGACAGCGGTGGAGTGCGCCCGCGAATCACCAGCATCGGCACCACCAGGCTGGCTGCGGCCAGCGCGATCGCCGAGGGCAACACCCAGGCCCGGAACAGAAAGTCTGAGCCGGTCGGTGCCACGACCAACCCCAATACCGTGCAGGCCACGGTCGCGGTGATGCGAAACGCCGGGTGGGTAGCCGAAGCCGCCAACGGGATCACGGCCCACAACAAGTACCACGGATGCACTACGGGCCCCAGTAGCACCACGGCACCCAACCCGATTCCGATCCCAGCCAACGGCTCGAGGCGTCCTTGCCAGCAGCGCCACAGCAGCAGCAGGCAGACCCCGCAAGCGCTGGCCAGCCCGGTGAGCCTGGCCAGCGCAAGCACCGAGGTAGTGTGATCACCCAGTCCGAGGAGGCTACCGATCCATCCGGCCAGCAGACCGAACTCGGTCACCACGGACATCCAGCTGCGGATCACGTTGGGCGTGCCCAGCGCACCAACCCAGCCGAAGCCGAGGCCGGTGCCCAGCCCGATCGCCACCGTGGTGGCGCCGGCGACCCCACCGACCGCTGCCACCGCCCACGCCACATCCCGCAGCCGACGACCTCGGTGCCGGGCGCACCACACCACGACGAAACCGAGGGCCAGCGCCGCGGGAACCTTGACCAGTGCCGCGGTCGTGATGAGCGCGGTGCCGGCGAGCATGGCTGGTCCGGTTGCGGGGCCGCGTAGCACCAGCTCCAGCCCGAGCAGCATCAGACCGATCATCAGTGCCTCGTTGTGCACCCCGCTGACCAGGTGGAACATCACCAACGGGTTGGCTGCCCCGAGCCACAGTGCGAACACCGGCGAGACGCCCACCCGGCGGGCCAGCCGTGGCAGCGCCCAGACGATCATCACGAGACCGGCCATCGCGAGCGCGCGGTGCAGCAACACCCCGAGCACCACGTCGTCCCCGGCGATCCAGTCGATCGGCCGGCCGAGGCTCAGGAACAACGGGCCGTAGGGCGCCGGTGTGTTGCGCCAGATCGTGGGGATGCCCCGCACCAGCGGATGGTCCACTCCGAGTGCGTCGGCCGGGCCGAGCACGTAGGGGTCCAACCCGCGATTGACCATCGCGCTCTGGGCGAGATAGCTGTAGACGTCCCGGCTGAACATCGGTGGCGCGACCACCAGCGGAGCCGCCCACATCAGCAGCACCCGGTCCAGCTGGGCGCGGGAGACCAGCCGACCCCGGCCGGGAGCGGCCAGCGCCCCAAGCCACAGCCAGGCCAGGACCACCATGGCAATACCGGTGTAGGCCACCGCCAGCGAGGCGATGGGCATCCGGGGGAACAGACCAAGCACAAGGTGGCCGATCACCGGATTCCCCAGCACCGGGGCGGTTCCGGCACCGAGCGAACCCAGCCCCATGAGCAGCGCGCCGACGGTGCCGAACCGGCGCACCACGTCGAGCTGCCGGGTTTCGGTCAGATCCAAGCCAGGGCAGGTTGGCCCAGGACAGGTAGGCCAAGTCCCAGCGCTGCCGGCCGCATCCGGTTCGGGCGCAGCGGGCTCGCTACCCCGAAGTCTCCCGGCCACCACGCCGCGAAGGGTAACTGAGGCCCACGGCGGCTGGGCGTCACCTACCTCGTCGGATTCTGGGTGAGCTGATGATAGGTGCGCCGGATGCCCGCCTCGGTGCTGGTGCCCGGGACCCAACCGAGTTCGACCGCTGCTTTGGTCGAGTCGAGTGCGACGTGCCGTGATTCACCTGCCCTGGCTGGTGCGAAGCTCGGCTCGATAGCCGTTCCCGCCGCGGCGTTGATGATGTCAAGGAGATCGACGACGGCGGTTGCCCTGCCGGTGCCGATGTTGAACACGGCTTCGTCACCTGCGTAACCGGTTGCGGCGAGGAAAGCGTCGACGACGTCGGCGACGTAGATGTAGTCCCGGGTCTGCTTGCCGTCACCGTAAATGGTCGGGGTCTCGCCGCGAGCGACCTGACCGCAGAAGATGGCGATCACTCCCGCCTCGCCGTATGGATCTTGCCGGGGACCGTAGACGTTCCCCAGCCGGAGAGCGACATGACCTCCCGCGTGAAGTCGATTGAACAACTGAAGGTACTGCTCGGCGCAGTATTTGGAGATCCCGTACGGAGCCCGGGTGGCGGGCGGGCAGGTCTCCGGTGTCGGCATTGGCACCCCGTCGCCGTACATGGCGCCGCCGGTGCTGGCCAGGATCAGGCGAGCATCAGCGGCGGTAGCAGCGCTCAGGAGGTTCAGGGTGCCCACGGTGTTGGTGGTGGCATCAGCCGCGGGATCGGATACCGAATATCGGACACTGATCTGGGCCGCAAGGTGGTAGATCACATCAGGTTGGTAAGCGGTCACGACGTCGGTGACCTCGCGGGCGCTGAGGACATCGAGGACGTGTAACGCCACCTCGCTGGGAACGTGGTCGCGGTGGCCGGTGGACAGGTCGTCCATCACGGCCACCTGGTGACCCTCAGCGATCAGCCGGTCAACGAGGTGTGAGCCGATGAACCCGGCACCGCCCGTGACAAGTGCGCGCATGTCGGCGCACCCTAGTCGGCGTACCGTTCAGGATGGGAGATGTCTTACGGATACTGACTCGTGCACGTTCGCAACTACGAGGAGCCGGTGGCCTCGCTGATCGAGGTGTAGCCCGCCAGGCGGGCGCGGCGGGCCAGATCCCGGTTGATGCGGTGTGGCCACAGCGGCCCGCCGTAGATGAAAGCGGTGTAGGCCTGCAGGAGCGTCGCACCGGCCTGAAGACGTGTCCAGGCGTCGTCCGCGGTCTCGATCCCACCCACCGCCACCAGGACCAACTCGCCTCCCACCCGAGCTCGTAACCGGCGCAGCACCGCGAGGGATCGATCCTTCAAGGGGGCACCGGACAGGCCCCCCGATCCGATGGCCTCCACCTGCGCCGCCCCGCTCGTCAGCCCGTCCCGGGTGATCGTGGTGTTGGTCGCGACGATCCCGTCGAGCCCGAGTTCCAGCGCGAGGTCGGCGACGGCGTCGATGTCCTCGTCGGCGAGGTCCGGGGCGATCTTGACCAGCAGCGGCACCTGGCGTGAGCCGGCTTCATCCAGCGCCGCTCGAACGCCTACCAGCAGGGGTCGAAGTCGCTCGACGGCCTGCAGGCTGCGCAGCCCCGGAGTGTTGGGCGAACTGACGTTGACCACCAGGTACGCTGCGACGTCGGCCAGCATTCTGGCGCTGGCCACGTAGTCGACAACCGCCTCGTCCTCAGGGATCACCCTCGTCTTACCGATGTTGACCCCGACCACCACACCGCGCCCCCGAGTCCGGTCGCGGGCGCGCATGCGAGCGGCGACAGCCGCTGAGCCGGCGTTGTTGAACCCCATCCGGTTCACCAGAGCCCGATCGCCGACCAAGCGGAACAGCCGTGGCGCTGGGTTGCCCGGCTGTGGTTGCGCTGTCACGGTGCCGATCTCGACGAAGGCGAATCCCAAGGCGCCCAGTGCCTCAGCGCCCAGGGCGTCCTTGTCGAACCCCGCCGCCAGGCCCAGCGGTCCCGGCAGATCGAGCCCGAGCGTGCGAACCCGCAGCACGGGGTCGCGGGGCACCAGCCAGTAGCGCAGCAAGGCGCCCACCCCGGGAAGTCTGTCCGCAGCGCGGATCAGCCCGAAGCCCACCTGATGCGCAGTCTCCGCCGGAACACGCCGGAGAAAGATCGAGAACAGCACCCTGTACATGAACTCCCAGCCGCAATCAAGATGATCTTCCTGTCAGCTCCCTGCCTCCCGAACTCAACAGCAGAGCTGTTTCGAGCTTGGTGGATTCAAGGGAGGCTCGCAACACCCTGATTGAAGTGGGGTGTTGTGATGGC
>CAXUFG010000007.1:0-35640 GCA_964250265.1 uncultured Pseudonocardiaceae bacterium
GACTGCCCGGGGACGATTGGGGTCGCGGCGGAGGTATCCCTTGCGCTCCAGAGCGCGCAGCTGGTGCGCGACCGATGAGGTGGAGGTGAGGCCGACCGCTTCGCCGATTTCCCGCACGCTCGGCGGGTAGCCCAACCGCTCCACCCACTCCCGGATCACCTCGAGAACCCGTCGTTGCCGGGGGGTGAGGCCCTCACTGGTGCCGTCTTCGAGATCGGGGAAGGTGTGCATCTGTGCCGTGTGGCTGAGCCCGGGTTCGCTTCGTTCCTGGTCGCTCCGATTCTGGCCCGGGCCGCCGGTACCGGCCACCCCCGGCTCGTCGCTTCGCTCTCGTCCCACCGTTCCTCCTCGGGTCCCCACCGGGCCTCCTCGGGTCACTGTCGGACCCACCCGGCCCGCCGCAATGCTGACGCTAACCACCGTTGCGCCAAAGATCAAACATCTGTTCGAACAACACGCCGTGAGGTCACCGAGTCTGTCAGACCGTCGTGATAGACACCGCACAACAGTTCGATCGAACTCGCGTTCGATGATACTCGCACTGAGGAGTCTCGATGACAGCATCGGCACAGTTGGGCAATCGGCCCGTCGCGATGAATGGAGCGGCAGGCGGTCAGCAGGTCCTATCTCGGACCATGCGGGTGCGGCCGGTGGTGCTCTCCCGGCCACTTCCGGCACCACCGGCGCCCGCACCGCCATTGCCTCCTGCGGTCTGGCGGCGGCGGGTGACATCTCTGGTGCATCGGCAGGCGCTGGTCCCCACGGCGCGTGAGCCGAAGGTTATGCATTCGCCGGCGCCGCGGTTAGGCAGGGTGAGGAGCCTGGTCGCGGTCGTCACGGTGACGATGGTTGTGGTCGCTGGCCTGAGTTGGCTCGGTCAGACCAGCGATCCAGGGCTTCCGGCGCACACAGCGGTAGTCCGAGTAGGCGCGGGCGAGACTGTGTGGGATGTGGCAGCCAGGGTGGCGCCTCAGTCTGACCGGGGCGCGGTGGTGGAACGGATTCGGCAACTGAACGGTCTGGTGGGCTCGGCGGTTAGCCCTGACCAGCAGTTACAGGTACCTGCCGAACGGTAGCGCGGATCGGTGGGAACGCTGAATGTGATCACCGGAGGGTTGGAATGGGTCTGATCGCCCGGGTGGTGGCCGCCGTTGCGGCCGCCACCCTGCTGACCGTGGCTGCCTGTGACCCGGCCGTGGGCGCAAGGCCTCCGAGCGAGCCCCTGCTGGCGTTAGTTGATCTCGCTGCGCAGCGGGTGCAGGTAGCCGACACCGTTGCTGCGTCGAAGTGGGGCACGGATAGCGCGATCACAGACCCGGTCCGGGAGCAGGCGGTGCTCACGAGCGCAACCATGAAGTCGGCGCAACTCGGTATCGATCCGGCGATATCGGCTCTGGTGTTCACCGACCAGATCGAGGCGAACAAGGCAGTTCAGTACGCGCTGTACTCGCGGTGGAGCGCCCACCCGGACCAAGCACCCACGGTGCGGCCGGATCTAGGGCGCCTGCGCCCGATCTTGGACCGCATCACCGACGAGCTGCTGGCCCAGCTGAAGCTCACCCGAGACCTGCGAACCGATCGAGCCTGTGGCGGGCAGCTGGCCAGCGCCCGGCAGCACGTCGAGCAGGCGCGTGCATTCGACCCGGTTCATGAGGACGCGCTGGGACGAGCACTTGCCTCGCTCTGCCGACCATCGCGAACGGATGGGGCGGGTGCTGGCCGGTAGCTGGATCCGCCGTAGGGTCGGCAGCCGATCGCGACAGACGTTGCTCGTCGTGGCGGCTCGACAGACGGGTTACCCCCACATATAGTAGTTACAGGGATGTCGTTCGCCCACCGGTTGGGCATTACGGCATGAGTGTCGCGGGTTGGCCATTGTGCCGCAGGGCGCCCGAGAGCTCGGTCGCGTCGGCATGACGCAGAGGCAGGGGTGAGGAGCATGCGCTGTCCGTTCTGTCGGCACTCCGATTCGCGTGTCGTCGACTCCCGCGAGGTTGTGGATCGTCAGGCCATCCGTCGGCGCCGGTCGTGCCCGGAGTGCGGCCGGCGATTCACCACGGTGGAGGAGTTGGTGCTGGCCGTGGTGAAGCGGTCAGGGGTAACCGAGCCGTTCAGCCGCGACAAGGTGGTCCGCGGAGTGCGCCGGGCGTGCCAGGGGCGACCGGTCGAGGAGGACGCGCTGCAACAGCTTGCGCATCGCGTCGAGGAGAGCATCAGGTCCTTGGGCAGCGCGGAGGTGCCCAGCCAGGAGGTGGGGTTGGCCATCCTCGGCCCGCTACGGGATCTCGACGAGGTGGCGTACCTGCGTTTCGCCAGCGTATACCGGTCGTTCTCCTCGATCGAGGACTTCGAGAAGGAAATCCGCGATCTGCGCGAGCTGCCAGGCCACCAGTTGCGACGTTGCGAGGAGGAGCCCGGGAGACCTGAGGACTCCCAATCGCCGATTGAAAGCACCACGACGCATCCGAGGCGCTCCGGACGGGGAGACCCGGACCCAGGAGTATGCACACCGCGATAGAGAGGGACGAGGGATGACCGAAACCGTAGGGACTCCGGCTGGCACTGTGGGATCTTCGCCTGCCGCACTGCCCAAGCGCGCGCTGCGGCTGGAGCGGGTCTACACCACCGAGCACCGGCATCCCTATGACGAGGTGACGTGGCAGCGCCGGGACGTGGTGATGACCAACTGGCGAGACGGCACGGTCAACTTCGAACAACGCGGCGTCGAGTTCCCCGACTTCTGGTCGGTCAACGCGGTCAACATCGTGACAAGTAAGTATTTCCGCGGCGCGGTGGGCACCGAGCAGCGGGAGGCGAGCCTCCGCCAGCTGATCGACCGGGTGGTGACGACCTACACTGCCGCCGGTGTGCAGCACGGATACTTCGCTACCGACACCGATAAGGATATTTTCTCTCAAGAGCTGACCTGGATGCTGTTGCACCAGGTGTTCAGCTTCAACTCTCCGGTCTGGTTCAACGTCGGCACCACCTCTCCGCAACAAGTGTCAGCGTGTTTCATCCTGTCTGTCGACGACACCATGGACTCGATTCTCAACTGGTACCGGGAAGAGGGCCTGATTTTCAAGGGGGGTTCGGGTGCAGGTCTGAATCTGTCCCGTATTCGTTCTTCGAAGGAACTACTCTCCTCCGGCGGTACCGCGTCCGGGCCGGTGAGCTTCATGCGCGGAGCGGACGCCTCGGCGGGTACTATCAAATCAGGTGGTGCGACCCGTCGTGCCGCCAAGATGGTGGTGCTCGACGTCGACCATCCCGATATCGCCGAGTTCGTACAGACCAAGGCATCCGAAGAGCGCAAGATCCGGGTACTCCGTGATGCCGGCTTCGACATGGACCTCGGTGGCAAGGACATCACCTCGGTGCAGTACCAGAACGCCAACAACTCGGTCCGTGTTTCCGATGAGTTCATGCGGGCGGTGGAGACCGACGGCGCGTTCGGACTACGCGCCCGAACCACTGGTGAGATTATCGAGACGGTTCGAGCCAGGGAGCTCTTCCGCGATATTACCAAGGCTGCTTGGGAATGCGCTGATCCGGGTTTGCAATACGACGGCACCATCAATGACTGGCACACCTGCCCTGAGTCCGGGCGTATCACGGCGTCTAATCCCTGCAGTGAGTACCTGCACCTTGATAACTCAAGCTGCAACCTTGCTTCGATTAATCTGATGAAGTTCCTTCGCGATGATCTCACGTTTGACGCCGAGATTTTCGTCAAGACGGTGGAGCTGGTCATCACCGCGATGGACATCTCGATCTGTTTTGCCGATTTCCCGACAGAGTCCATAGGAGACACCACGCGGGCGTTCCGGCAGCTCGGCATCGGCTATGCCAATCTTGGCGCGTTGCTGATGGCCACCGGGCACGCCTACGACTCGGACGGCGGGCGGGCGCTCGCTGCGGCGATCACCTCGCTGATGACCGGTACTGCATACAAACGATCTGCTGAGCTGGCCGGGGTCGTCGGACCGTATGAAGGCTATGCGCGCAACGCCGAACCGCACCAGCGGGTCATGCGCAAGCACGCCGCCGCCAACGATTTGATCCGCACCTACGACCACAATGACCGCGCCGTGCAGAAGACGGCGACTAAGGCCTGGCAGGACGGCCTGCGGATCGGCGAAAACAATGGGTGGAGGAACGCTCAAGCTAGTGTCTTGGCGCCAACCGGCACCATCGGTTTCATGATGGACTGCGATACTACGGGTATCGAGCCAGACTTCTCGCTTGTCAAGTTCAAGAAGCTGGTCGGCGGCGGATCCATGCAGATCGTGAATCAGACGGTGCCCAAAGCGCTCGCCGCTTTGGGTTACCAGAAGGAACAGAGCGAGGCGGTTATCGAGTACATCTCAGAGCATGGTCACGTGATCAATGCCCCAGGGCTGCGTCCCGAACATTACGAGGTGTTCGATTGCGCGATGGGGGAGCGAGCCATTTTACCGATGGGTCATGTCAGAATGATGGCGGCTACCCAACCATTCATCTCGGGGGCTATCAGCAAGACCGTCAACATGCCGGAGACGGCCGTTGTCGCCGACGTTGAAGAGATCTACCTTCAGGCATGGAAGATGGGACTCAAGGCTCTGGCGATCTATCGGGACAACTGCAAGGTGGGCCAACCCCTGTCCACCGGAAAGTCCAGCACCATTGCGGCGGATAAGGTGGTGGTCGAAGCCAGGCCCGTGCGCAAGCGGCTGCCCAAGAAGCGGCCCAGCGAGACAGTGTCCTTCACCGTTGGCGGCGCCGAGGGTTACCTGACAGCGGGGTCTTATCCGGATGATGGGCTCGGCGAGATCTTCGTGAAGATGTCTAAGCAGGGTTCCACGCTGGCAGGTGTGATGGACGCGTTCTCGATGGCCATCTCGATAGCACTGCAGTACGGCGTGCCATTGGAAACCTATGTCTCGAAATTCGTGAACATGCGATTCGAGCCGGCCGGGATGACCGACGATCCGGATGTTCGGATGGCGACGAGTGTCGTGGATTATCTGTTCCGTCGAATCGCGCTGGACCATCTTCCCAAGGACAAGCGTGACCAACTGGGCATTCTGTCTGCGGAAGAGCGCACCATGCAGGTGTCTGCCGACTATGGCGCCTACACGGACAGGGATGTCGACGTCGAGTCGCTGCGTACCTCGGTGGACTCGAGCACTCCAACTCCGGCGATACAAGCCCGCCCGGCGCCGGTTTACGTGGGTAGTTCTACCGAGCTCATGGAGCTGCAGCTGGGCAAGGCCGCTGACGCGCCGCTGTGCATGACATGCGGGACAAAGATGCGGCCGGCCGGATCCTGCTACGTCTGTGAGGGGTGTGGATCGACCAGCGGCTGCAGCTGATATTGGGCAGGGGATGGTTGATGCTGGTGGGCCCGGTCTTCCAGCTGCTCCACGTGCAGCATGAGGGGTCAGTCTTGGGGATGGCCCCTCATGTGATTGCGCGGTCCGCGTCCGCGCCAGCTTCATAGATCTCTGGCATCTGCCATGTGCAGCCTGACTTGAAGGCAAAACTCATCTTGTGTAGAATTTTTTCGCGACTCCCGTTTCGCCACCCGGGTCGGGTTCCTGTTGGCGCCAGGCCCATCGGGCCTGGTCAACGCTTAGGCAGATCAAACGATCGGTCCATCACAAACAGAAGGCCGGTGCGGTCATGACGATCTCGGAGTCAGCGACGACTCGAGGTCTGGTGTTCGCCTCCGCCATGTTTGGCGGCGCCCTGCTGGGCACCGTTGTCCAACGCCTCGTTGTGGACACACCGGCGTGGCAGGTGTTGGGAGTGCAAGCATGGGCCGATTACAGCCGCCATGCTGACCTCGGCGCCGGGATCATCGTGTACCCGATCGAAGCCATCGGCTGGACGATCTTGGCTCTCGCGGCGGGCGTGAGTCACCGGCTCGACCGTCGTGCTTCGCGCTCATCTGGTCTGCCGATCTATCTCACTGCGGTGCTCATGATCGGTGTCCTGGCTACCACCTTGAAGGCGGCGCCGATCATGCTCAGCGTCGGTGATCTCGGCGATGACAACGGCGGCTTACACCGCGCGTTCGACCTGTTCACATTCTGGGGTCTGCAAGTGCGTGGGACGTTTATCGCGCTGGGTTTCCTCACCAGTCTCTGGGCTCTTGCCGCAACCTTTGCGGATCGACGGCAAGTGATGTCCGCGTCACCTGCCGGATCGAAGTCTTTGACGAGTGGGGATGGCGGCGATGATCACGACCAAGGACATCGAGTACCGCGCGGACGGCGCAACGATGGTCGGGCGTCTTGCGCTTCCTGACGGCGCGGGACCACGACCTGCGGTGCTCATCGCTCATGACGGTCCAGGACTCAACGACTACCAGCGCCGCCGAGCTGACCGGCTCGCGGAACGTGGCTACGTCGCCTTCGCGCTGGACTACCACGGTGGGGGTCGGTGGATCGCCGACCCGAAGGAGATGATGACCCGGATCGGGGGAGTTACTCGCCGACCCCGACCGCCTTCGAACGATCGGCGCCGCCGGTCTCGACGTGCTGCTCGCCCAACCCAGAACCGACGCGTCTCGGGTGGCCGCGATCGGTTACTGCACCGGCGGCACCATGGTCCTCGAACTCGCTCGCGCCGGCACGGACCTCAAGGCCGTCGTCGGGTTCCACCCCAGCCTGATCACCACCAGGCCCCAGGACGCAGCCAACATCATTGGCAAGGTCCTCGTCTGTGTCGGCTCCGAAGACCCGTTCATCCCCGCAGAACAGCGTCACGGGTTCGAGGAGGAAATGCGGGCCGCCGACGTCGACTGGCGACTGAACCTCTATGGCGGAGCTGAGCACAGCTTCACCCACCCGCGTCTCGATCCCAATCAGCGCGTCCTTCCGGGCATCAGCTACCACGAGAAGTCCGCCAAGCGGTCGTGGCGAGCGATGCTCGACCTGTTTGACGAGACCTTCAGCTGACCCACCAGGAACAGGAACGCTCACCCTTCCAGTACTTGTCGTTGCTCATAAGGGGCCGCGAGTTTCAGCTACTCGTCCCATGTCGCCGATGACCCGTGGAAGACGGTCCCAATGCCGTAGGGGATGCTCGATGCAGAGCCAGCGCGATCGCGTCCCGAACCGGGCGGGGGTCAGCGCGACGCGGTGTGCGTGGTGATGGCCGGAACGATGACGTCCCAAGTGTCTCGTGGGGGCGCTTCGTGACCGGTCTGTTCCATGGCGATCAGGTGTGCGTCGGGAATCTCGGCGGCCAGGGCGACTCCGTGCCCGTAGGGCAGAAAGGGATCGTCGGTGCCGTGCAGGACCAGCGTCGGCCCATGGAGCGAGCCGAGCCGCTGGCGCCAGGGCTCGCCGGGATCGATCATGAAGTGGTTGGTCATGCTCGCGGCCATACTGGTCGTGCGGTCGAAGGTCCGCGCGGCGAGCTCACACCAGGCCGCAGCGTTGAAAGGCAGCGAGCCCGCGTAGGCACGCTCGCCCTCGACATGAAAGTTGATCACTGCTGCGCGGTCGGACCAATCCGGCGCGACCGGCTCCTCGGTGAACGAGGCAGCGAGCTCCTCCGACATCGGCGGAAGGTCCGGTTGCTCGTGACCAGGACCACCAGGAGTCGAGCACGCCAGGGTCAGTGTCGCGACCCGGTCGGGATAGTCGAGCGCCAGCAGCTGCGCGATGGCCGCACCCATTGACATGCCCACCACGTGGGCACGGCCGATGCCAAGGGCGTCGAGCAGGCCGACGGCGTCGGTGACCAGGTCGCGCAGTGCGTACGGCGGGGCGCCCGGCTCGTAGTTGCTCGATCGGCCGGTGTCGCGGTGGTCGTAGCGAATGACGAAGCGGCCAGCGGCCACGAGGCGTTCACAGAACTCGGCGTCCCAGTAGAGCATCGACGCTCCTGCCCCCATGATCAGCAAGATCGCTGGGTCCGTGGACCGACCGAAGGTCTCAACACAGAGATTGACCCCATTGGCAACAACCATCGATTCGGGGGATTCCGTGGGTTGATCTCCAACTTTGGGTGCGCCAACTGGCAGCGGGGAAGCGTCGCCGCGGGTGGCGGCCAGGATCGTCGGGTCAGCCGATGCGATGTCCGTCGAGCGATGACTCTGGCTCATCCCCCGAGTCTCCTCCAGTAGACCCACACACCGCGCGACCAACCTGGAAGGACGACCTCACATGTCGAACGCCGCAAGCCATACCCTCGAGGTCCCCGGCGCACGCTTGCAATACGACATGCGGGGCACCGGCCCCGTGCTGCTGCTGATCCCCGGCGGCGCGACCGACGCCAGCCTGTTCGCCGGGCTGGCGCCGCTGCTGGCCGACTCCCACACGGTTGTCACCTACGACCCCCGCGGACTCTCTCGCAGCACGATCGACGACACAGACGGGGAGGTGCGGGTCGAGACGCAGTCCGACGACGCCCTCGCAATCCTCACCGCGGTCGGCGCCGGTGACCAGCCGGTGGACGTCTTCGGCAACAGCGGCGGGGCGATCACCGGGCTAGACCTGGTTACCCGCCACCCCGGCCGGGTACGCACTCTGGTTGCGCACGAGCCACCGATCACCGAGCTGCTGTCCGACGCGGCACAGCACCGGGAGTTCAGCACGCAGTTGCGCACGATCCACGCTACGGAGGGTGTGGAGGCGGCGATGGGCAAGTTCATGGCCGACACCGGCCTGGACAGCGGGGACGGCCCGCCGCCCGTCGAAGCCTTCGCCCACATGATGCCCAACTTCGACCTGTTCATCGGCCGCATGCTGGGCCCGATCGGCGCGTTCCGGCCCGACCTGGAGGCGCTGACGGCTGGGCCCACCCGCGTCGTCGTCGCGGCCGGGACGGAAACGGCGTCAGCGGGGCAGATCACGCACAGCACCTCGGTGGCACTGGCCAAAGCCCTCGGCAGTCGGGTCATCGACGTCCCAGGCGATCACGTGGGCTTCGCCCACGAGCCGGAGGCGTTCGCGGCGGTCCTGCGCGAGGTCCTCGACGACCGGCGTGCGAGCACAGTGCCCGGTCAGCTCAACCGGTAGACCCCGTTGGCGAAGACGGGGTCGAGGTGGGCGTCCAGAGCTGTGAGTGCGTCCCCAGGTGCCGAGCATGCCATCCGCTACAGCGGACAATGTGACGCAGGTCACGGCGTGGTGCGTACATGCATGGTGGCAACGATCACCGGGAATGCCGCCACCAGGACAGAGCCGCGCCTGAGGATTTCGGAGGACATGCCGTGACCGCATCAAAGGTCGCCGATCGCTCATCGTCCGCTCGCCGTGGCGCGGCCCTGCTGAGCGTCGCGGCGATCACCCTGGCCGGATGCGCCGCTGTGCAGACTACATCCAGATCGCCCGCCCCGGTGCCGGCGAATGCGCCCGCACTGGAGCAGGCCTACATCAGCGTGGTGGCCAAGGTGTTGCCTTCCGTCGTGCAGATCAATACCGACGGTGGTCTCGGTTCGGGCATTGTCTTCGACACCAAGGGCAACATTGTCACTAATGCCCACGTCGTGGGGCACGCGACGAAGTTCCAGGTGCGGTTGGCGGACAGCCCGAAGACGATCCCGGCCACATTGGTCGGTGCCTACCCGCCCGAGGATCTAGCCGTGATCAAGCTCGATCAGTCACCGTCCTCGCTGCACCCGGCCCACTTCGGTGATTCCACCAAGCTGCAGGTGGGCGAGATCGTGATGGCCATGGGCAACCCGCTTGGCCTGACCGGCAGCGTCACCAATGGCATCGTCTCGGCCACCGGTCGCACCGTCACTGAACCCGGTGGGGAGGGTCCGGGTGCGACATTGCCTGATGTCATCCAGACCAGCGCTGCGATCAACCCGGGCAACAGCGGCGGAGCGCTGGTCGACTTGGCTGGCAACGTGATCGGCATACCCACGCTGGGTGCACTTGAGCCCCAGGCCGACGGTGGCGGAGGTTCGGCCGCGCCCGGCATCGGGTTTGCGATTCCCAGCAATCTTGTCACCGACATTGCGGGGCAGCTCATCGCCCACGGCGGCCATGTGGTCAACACTCATCGCGCCGAGTTGGGCGTGCGGGTGGTCACCGTGGTCAGCTCGGGAGGCCAACCATCCGGCATGGGAGTAGTCCGCGTGAACCCCGGCGGCCCAGCCGCAGCGGCAGGGATTCAGGTCGGCGAAGTGATCACTGCTGTCAACGACACTCCCGTGCCTCGGGCCTCCGAGCTCGCCCAAGCGCTGGCCAACCTCGATCCGGGCCAGTCGGTCCGGGTGAGCCTGACCAATCCCCAGGGCAGCCCGCGAACCGTTATGGTGACCCTCGGCCAGCTGGCCGGCAGCTGAGTTCTGGCGCGACCCAGTCTTACCTCGATCAGGGTGCAGATCGGATCAGCTCCCGGCTGAGCCGTCCTGCTCGGCGAGGAACTGCTCAAGTTCCGCGGCGATCTCCTCACCGGTGGGCAACGCACCGCCGTCGCCGGGAAGCAACGGCCGCTGAGGGGACTCGCTCATGAGGGCGTCGAATTGTGTTTCCAGGTCGGCTACCGCGGACAAACTCTCGGGGGAGCGAGCTACCTGCTCGTTGACCTCGGCTAGCGCTCGCTGTGCGGCGGGGAGTAGGGCGTCCACCGGCAGGGTCAGTCCGCTGCTGCGAGCCAGGTGCTCCAACAGACCGCGAGCAGATTCGGGATATTCGGCCCGTGCCAGGTAGTGCGGCACATGCACTACGAAACCCATCGCGTCGTGCCCCACCTCGCCCAACCGCAGCTCCACCAGCGCTCCCGCGTGACCGGGGATCTGCATGGTGTTGAACCATCGCTGATAGCCGGAGATCAATTCTCGACGGGTGGCGTGCGCAGTCACCGTCGGCGGGCGGGTGTGTGGAACTGCCATCGGCACCGCGCCCAGACCCACCGTCAGTCCTATCCCGAAGCGCTCGACCAGCTCACGAACCGCCCCGGCGAATCGCTCCCACTGCAGATCCGGCTCGGGGCCAGTCAGTAGCAAGAACCTGGTGCCGGCGCAGTCCTGGACCTCATAGAGCACCAGCTCGGGCTGCTCATAAGCCACCCACCGGTCCTCCTCAAAGATCATCATCGGTCGACGGGAGCGGTAGTCCAGCAGCTGGTCGACGTCAAAGGTGGCGACCACTCGGTGCTCCAGATTCGCCAGCAGATGGGCGACCGCCAGGCGCCCCGCATGGCCGGCATCGACAAATCCGGTGAGGGCGTGCACAAGCACCATGCCCACCCCGCTCGGAGCGTCATCGATTCGATACAGCTCGGTATTCACATCAGGCATAACGCGCGACGTCGGCAGATTCATCCCATCTGGGCCTCGACCTGGCCGGATACGGCTGGTACGTCAACTCAAGGTGCCTGGAGTGCTGTCCTGCAGCAGGGGAAGGATCTCCGCACCGCGGCGAGTGATGTTCTCCAGGGTGTGCGCGCGGTCGCCAGCACCCTCGACCAGGACAATCACATGGTCGATGCCGGTGCGGCAGGTCGTGGCGGTGAGTGTGTTGAGACAGTGTTCAGGGGTGCCGGCGGGGTGCCGGCGGCACAGCAGCTCGGTGTACTCGTCGGGATCGCGCGGCGGTACGGCTCGCCATCGGCGCTGTGGTAGCCGCGTAACCCCGGCCCGAGCCAGCGGGGAAGGGCGGGCCCGCATGGTGGCCAGGGTCTCGTGCTGGCTGTCGGCGACGTAGCTGAGTGCGGCGGCGATGTGCCGGACCAGTACGCCAAGGGTGATCAATGACGCTGTCGTACCGGACTGGGTACGGTACCGAGGCCAACTGTGGCCCCTGCGCACGCAACGAGACCAGGACCGGTGGCTACTAACGTTCGAGTCAATGACGTGGTGCTTTGCCAGACGGCTTCGCGCCTGTGCCGTGAGCATCTGATACGTCGACTGATGCGCAGCAGTTCGACATTCGCATTATTGCATGGATTAGCGGTCCCCTAATCGGGGGGTATCGGGGGAGGTGCACGGGCCGTAGCGTGAACGGGGTCCATTACACCGACATTGGAGGCGCAGTGTCACTGAATGTTCCCGTCAACCTGTTGCAGAAAGCGCAGCACGGCGCTGTCTCGGATGATGAATTTGTGAACTGTATTCGTGAGTCGCTGCCCTACGCATGGTCGATGGTCGAGCGACTGGCGAAGGAGTTGGATGCCACCGGTGTTCCGTCCGTGCAGAATCTGGAGGTTCCGCCCGACGATGCATCGTGGGGTGAGGTTTTCCGCTTGGTCGGCAGTGACGCGATGCGAGGTACGGTCCAGCGTCATTTCGGCGTACGTATGGCTTTTCAGAACTGCTGCAAGGTCGGCCTGTTTCGGCTCGACGCGACGAAGGAGTACCAGGCATTCATCTCGCCTCGCGCGCAGCTCCTCAATCAGGACCCTTCATTGCTGAATTGCTGAGGATCCACAAAGGGGAGGGGTCCGGGCTGCTCGGCGCCCCTCGTGGCTGCTCAGGTCGGTCCACCCATGTCGCGGACTAGACCGTTGGTCGAGGGGGACATCAGCGCGTCGGACTACGAACTGCTGGCGACTGGGTCTTCCGGGAGCACCCGAGCTGTCGGCAGGTAGGCCTCTTACTGTGATGGGTCGACTTTGAGGGCATACTCGAGCTGTGGGCATCTAGCAGTAAATCGGCGATTTCAAGTGGTGTGCTATCTCTTGAATACGTCGTCCGAACGATTACCATTACTGGCGTTCCTGGTCGTAGCTTTAGCTGGACGGTCGAGCATCCGTGCTTTCAAACGCTCTACGGCGGTCGGTCGTTGAAGAGTCAAGGATAACGGTTGTCAGTGTCGATTAGGAGTGATGTATGCGAGGGCTGAACGAACACCCGAGCGCTGCGAACTGGCCGAGATCGATTTCACAAAAGCAACGTCCCGGCGGGAGGATCTGGCACCATGCCACTGCTCTCGCGACACGTCGTCGCGTTCCTCGCTGCTGTGCTGCGCAGCCCGGCCACGGTGGGCGCGGTGGCGCCGAGCTCCCCGCATCTAGCGGCGCGGCTGGCCGCAGTGGTGCCTCGTGCCGGGGATCCGGTCGTGGTCGAGCTCGGGCCGGGCACCGGGTCGGTCACGACCGCAATCGAATACCGGCTCGGCGGCCGTGGGCGGCATGTGGCGGTCGAGATCGACCCGCTGCTGGCCAACTACCTGCACGCGGAGCACCCAAGCGTGGATGTGCTGATCGGGGACGCCGTGGACCTGGAGCGGTTGTTCGCTGAGCACCGGGTGCCGGCCGTGGACGCCGTGGTCAGCGGGCTGCCCTGGTCACTGATCGAGCCAGCCGCGCAGCGGGCGATCGTGAAGGCGACGGCGCGCTCGCTGGCGCCCGCGGGTAGCTTCACGACTTTCGCCTACCTGCACGCGCTCTCGATGACCAGAGCGTGTCAATTCCGGGCGTTGCTGGGCGAGGTTTTCGACGAAGTGCTCACGACGCGCACGGTCTGGTGGAACCTTCCTCCGGCGGTGACCTACGTCTGCCGACGGCCGCGTAAGACCCCAACGGGAGCCGACGGGCATCGCAACGCGGCAGGATAGCCATCTCCGCGACAATTTGTTCATCGTGAATGGCCATGGGAGCGAGTAGTCCACATTGCCCCCCGTAGTCCACAGTTGTCGATCGCGTGGCTGTTCCCCGCGGTGCTGCGGGAGGACCGTTCAACGCCATGAGCGCACCTACTGCCGGCCGTATCCGGCTATCTGACCCCTCCGAGCTGATTGCAGCTGTACCCCATCTGCTGGGTTTCCATCCGCACGACTCGGTGGTCCTCATGGCTTTGCACGGGAAAAGCCTGGGACTGACGTTGCGGGCCGATCTGGTCCCTGCTGACCAGGCGCGGCGACTGGCAGAGCAGTTGTTACGGCCGATCGCCAGGCAGCGGCCCACCGGTGTCGCGCTGGTCGTGGTCGGGGGTGACGTCACCCACGATGGCGATCCCCCGCACCGCGTATTGGTGGATGCTCTCGACGACGTGCTGACCGGCGCAAGGCTTCCTGTGGTGCACGCGGCGTGGACGTCAGCGACTATGGGCGGGGCGCGGTGGCGCTGTTACGACGATCCCGTGTGCACCGGCACCGTGGTCGATCCTGCGACGAGCCCGCTGGCGGCCGCGACGGTCGCGGCTGGTGCGGTGACCTTTCGTAGCCGGGAGGAGATGGCTGGGCTGTTGGCTGCGGAGGATCCCGCGGCGTTGCAGCGTCGAGCGGCGCTCCTGGATGCCGCCGACGCCGAGCACCCGATGAGCGCCGAGCTCGTAGGTCAGCGGCTCGCGCAGTTGGGGGAACTGCACCGAGCAGCGTCTGTCGGTGATCTTGTGTTGAATGACAGCATCGTCGCTGAGGTGGCCTCCGCGCTGTGCGACCACCGGGTCCGGGACGCCTGCTTGCCCTGGTGCACCGGTACCGGTGCAGCTGCCGCCGAGCGGCTGTGGCTGGCCCTTGTCCGGGCGACCCCTGCGCCGGAGCGAGCCGAACCCGCGGCATTGTTGGGGCTGACCGCGTACCTCCGCGGGGACGGCGGCCTCGCGAGTGTGGCGTTGGAGGCGGCGCTGCATGCCTGCCCACAGCATTCCTTGTCCGGGCTGCTGCGGGCTGCGCTGGACGGAGGGCTGCCGCCGGAGCTGTTGCGTGGTGTCGCGAGAGATGCTGCAGCAGCCCTTCGACGGCCTAAACGGAGGTCTCCCCGGCGCCGGTCGCGGCGGACGCGGTAAGCGCTGTCCTCGACGACAGCGGTCAGTGGGTGTCGCGGGGGGCGTCGCGGGGAGTTTCGCGGGCGAACCTCCAGGAGTCCGCGACGATCACGGCGAGTTCGGAGCGCTCGGGCTTCCAGCCCAGCTCGTAGTGCGCACGAGCGCTGGAGGCGATCAGGACCGCCGGGTCGCCGGCCCGCCGCGCCGCGGACTGCGCCGGGATCGGGTGTCCCGTAACCTGCCGGCAGGTGTGCAGCACCTGCTGCACCGAGAAACCGGTTCCGTTGCCCAGGTTGTAGATCCGGTGCTCGCCCGGCACGGCCTGCTCGAGCGCCCGCTCATGGGCATCGGCGAGATCCACCACGTGGATGTAGTCGCGGATGCAGGTGCCATCCGCAGTGGGCCAATCCTGCCCGAACACCATGATCTTCTCTCGGTGACCGAGGGCAACCTGCAGGATCAGGGGGATGAGATGGGTCTCCACAGTGTGCCGCTCCCCGTAGCGGCCATAGGCGCCGGCGACGTTGAAGTACCGCAGGCTCACGGCTGCGATGCCGTGCGCAGTGGCGTAGGAGCTGATGGCGTGGTCGATCGCGAGCTTCGTTGCACCGTAGGGGTTGGTTGGCCGGGTGGCCGCGTCTTCGGTGATCGGCACCGAGTCGGGTTCGCCGTAGGTGGCTGCGCTGGAGGAGAAGACCAGCCTGGGAGTGCTGTGCTCGCGCATCGCCTCAAGCAGCCGCACTGTGGCCACCACGTTGCCCAGCCAGTAGCGCTGCGGCTGCACCATGGATTCTCCGACCAGCGAGCGAGCCGCGAAGTGCAGCACGCCATCAAATCCTTCGGCCAGGATCGCGCCGGCGTCCTCCACCGCCCCCTGCACGAAGCGGCAGCCGGGCGGCACCGCGTCCCGGTGTCCGGTGGACAGGTCGTCCAGGACCACGACGTCGTGGCCAGCTTCGATCAGCCGCACGGCGCAGACGCTGCCGACATAGCCTGCGCCCCCGGTGACGAGCAGCCGCATCCGGTTCGGCCCGATCCACGAAGACAGCCCAGTCACCGCCGACGGCCCATGACTGCATGCGCGAGGGCACCGGCCACCTTGACCGTGGCCCCCCGGCCGGAGAGCACTACCGGATGGGTCGTCCGCGCCTGGGCGGCTACTTCCACCACATTGCCGGGCACTGCGTCGACCTTGTACAGGTCTGCCATCAGGGTCGGGTCCAGCTGCACATGTTCGGCGATGCGGCGCACCTCCACCGTGCCACCGCCGCGACGGGCCACCTCATCCAGCCGCACCAGATCGGGTTCGATCGGGCTAGCAGGCTCTCCGACCCCGAGCTCATCCAGCCCGGGTATCGGGTTGCCGTATGGAGAAGTCGTGGGGTTACCCAGCAACGCGACCAGCTTGCGTTCCACCGCCTCGCTCATCACGTGCTCCCAGCGGCAGGCCTCGGTGTGCACCTGCTCCCACTCCAGCCCGATGACATCGACCAGCAGACGCTCGGCCAGCCGATGCTTTCGCATCACCGAGATGGCCCGGCTACGGCCCGCCGCAGTGAGCTCGAGATGCCGGTCATCGGCCACGTTCAGCAGGCCGTCCCGCTCCATGCGGGCCACAGTCTGGCTGACCGTGGGCCCGCTTTGCGCAAGGCGCTCAGCGATCCGCGCCCGCAGCGGGACCACACCTTCCTCCTCGAGCTCGAAGATGGTGCGCAGGTACATCTCAGTGGTGTCGATGAGCTCGTTCACACCAGTCTCCCTCGGTTGCACCTATGGTAAGGGGCGACTGGGGCGCTGCGGAGTTTACGTGTCAAGGCGGCAGGATGTCGGCATGTATCCGGTGATCACTCCCCAGGAGCTGGCTACTCTGTTGAGCGGCGAGCAGCCGCCGACCGTGGCGGATGTGCGATGGTCGCTCACCGGGCCGCCCGGGCGCGTTGACTACCGCGCGGGCCACCTGCCGAGCGCGGTCTTCTTCGACGTGGACGCCGACCTGGCCGCACCGCCGGGGCCAAGCGGGCGGCATCCCCTGCCCTACCCCGCGGCGCTAGAGGTCGCTCTGCGCGCCGCAGGTGTTCGCGCGACGATCCCGGTCGTCGCCTACGACGCTGCGGACGGGTCGGTGGCAGCACGACTGTGGTGGCTGTTGCGCTGGGCGGGACATCCCGCGGTCGCGGTCCTCGACGGAGGAATCGCGGCGTGGCGAGCAGCCGGGCTACCGGTGACTGTCGAGGTGCCCCAGCCACAGGTCGGCACCATGACCGTACGCCCCGGCGGGATGCCGGTGCTCGACGCGGCGCACGCCGCGGCGCTGGCCCGCAACGGCGTGCTGCTCGACGCTCGGACGGGGCCCCGCTACCGGGGGGAGACTGAGCCGGTGGACCCGCGCGCCGGCCACATTCCTGGGGCGACCAACGCTCCGTTCACCGAGCTGACCGACGCGCAGGGGCGCTGGCTACCGCCGGGTCGGTTGCGCGAGCTCGCGGGCCGGTGGGGAGTCGCCGGTGCGGATGCCGGTGCCTACTGCGGTTCGGGGATCAATGCGTGCGCCTTGGTGCTCGGGCTCGAACTCGCTGGCGTCACCACTCCTCAGCGCGCGGCGGCGCTGTACGCCGGATCGTGGTCGCAATGGTGCACCGACCCGGACCGCCCAGTGGCCACCGGCCCGAATCCCGGGTAGGCGCCCGTTCCTGGCGGGTTTCGGGCCGGTAGCCAGTAGCGTGCGGGAGCATGAGCTCTTCCCGTGCGGTGGTCGTCTGGGACGAGGCCCTCCTCGGCTATGACCTTGGTGGGCGGCACCCGCTGAACCCGATCCGGCTCGATCTCACTATCCGGTTGGCTCGTTCGCTGGGTGTCTTGGATGGAGTGCAGCCGCTGGTTCCGATGCAGGCCACTGACGACGAGCTGCGCACGGTGCATTCCGACGACTATGTCGCCGCGGTGAAGCAGGCGCCGCGCGGGCGGGCGGGACACGGGCTGGGCACCCCTGACAATCCCGTCTTCCAGCGCATGCACGAGGCCTCGGCGCTGGTCGCCGGTGGCTCGCTGCTCGCCGCCGACAAGATTCTCACCGGTCACGCGGCCCGGGCGGTGAACATCGCCGGCGGGCTGCACCATGCCATGCGTGACTATGCTTCAGGTTTCTGCATCTACAACGACTGTGCGTTGGCGATCCGCCGGCTGCTCAACGGTGGAGTGACCCGGGTGGCCTATGTCGACATCGATGTGCACCATGGCGATGGTGTAGAAGCGGCCTTCGCCGACGACCCTCGGGTGCTCACCGTCTCGCTGCACCAGCATCCGGCGACACTATTCCCTGGCACCGGCAACTCTGCCGACATCGGCGCTCCAGGTGCCGAGGGTTTCGCCGTCAATGTGCCGCTTCCCCCCGGGACGGAGGACGAGGGGTGGTTGCGGGCATTTCACGCGGTGGTGCCTAGGTTGCTGCGCGCGTTCGCACCCGAAGTCTTGGTGACCCAACACGGCGCGGACACTCATGCGGAGGATCCGCTCGCGAACCTCGCGCTGTCGGTGGAGGGTCAACGAGCTGCGCACCGTGCGTTGGCCGACCTCGCCGACAGCACAGCCGGTGGCCGCTGGCTGGCCCTCGGCGGTGGCGGGTACTCCCTGTTCCGCGTGGTCCCGCGTTCATGGACGCATTTGCTGGCCACCGTGCTTGGTCGCAAACTAGACGCGCATGCGGCGATACCGGCAGACTGGACGGCGTATGCCGCCACCGTAGCGCGTGGCACGCAGCTGCCGGTCGTGATGACCGACGGCGCCGAGCCCCATTGGCCCCCCTGGGACGGGACCGGCGACACCGCGCTAGACCGGGCGATCCAGGAGACCCGGCGCGCCGTGTACCCGCTGCACGACCTGGACCCGGACGACACCCGCGACTGACGGACCGCCTTACGCCTTCGCTCGGGCCGGCGAGGTGCTGCACGGGCCGGTCGCAGTTGATCTGACCGTGCCCAGCCCTGGCTCTTGTACGGACGTATGCCTGATCCGCGAGGTTGCCTGAATGCACTGTCGATTCGGGGAAGTGGATGATTTCTTGGGGAAGCCCGACATTCGAGAACGTGGGAAGGCCGGACCCCCGACGAGCCCGACCTTCCGCGGCGCGCGACAGCCTATGCCTGACGTCGCGTGGTCTGTTTTCCCCCACGTCTTGAAAAATGACAGTGCCGCTCGCGCACGGCGGCGTCAAGGCCGCCATTCGAGCGGTGACGCACTGAAACCAACTGCAGGTCAGCTGGCGTACGCGCGAAGGCGCTCCGCGCGGTCCCCATGGCGCAGCTTGGCCATGACTTCGCGCTCGATCTGACGCACGCGCTCGCGGGAGAGCCCGAAACGCTTACCGATCTGATCCAGCGTGTGTGGCTGCCCATCGTCGAGGCCGTAGCGCAACCGGATGACCTTCTGTTCCCGGTCTTCGAGAGTTCCCAGCACCCGTCGCAGATCATCTTGGAGCAACCCAGAGATCACCGCGGACTCCGCGTCTGTGGCCTCCGCGTCCTCGATGAAGTCGCCCAGCGGCGCCTCCTCCTCGGCGCCGACCGGCATATCCAGGCTGACCGGGTCTCGCGAGTAGTCCAGCAGGTCCGCCACTTTCTCCAGGGGGATGCCGGTCTCTGCGGCCAGTTCCGGGTGGGTCGCCTCCCGGCCTAGTTGCTGGTGCAGGTCCCGTTTGACCCGGGCCAGCTTGTTCACCTGTTCTACCAGGTGTACCGGCAGCCGGATGGTGCGTCCCTGGTCGGCCATGCCCCGGGTGATGGCCTGCCGGATCCACCAGGTGGCATACGTGGAGAACTTGAATCCCTTGGTGTAGTCGAACTTCTCGACCGCGCGGATCAGGCCGAGATTACCCTCCTGGATCAGATCCAGCAGAGGCATGCCGCGGCCGGTGTAGCGCTTGGCCAGCGACACCACCAGTCGCAGGTTCGCCTCCAGCAGGTGGTCCTTGGCTCGGTGACCGTCCCACACCAGCCGCGTCAGATCGGCCCGCCGGGTCGGGGACAGCCGCGGCGAGGTATCCAGGATGTGCCGTGCGAACACGCCAGCTTCGATCCGCTTGGCGAGCTCGACCTCCTGCTGCGCGCTGAGCAGAGCGGTGCGTCCGATACCGTTGAGGTAAACCCGGACCAGGTCCGCTGCCGGGCTCTGCGCGTCAAGGTCTGCCTCGAGGACAGTCTCCGGTTCCACGGTAATCTGCGCGGCGGTCATCAGGTTCCTTTCCTGCGACGGATCCTCGTGCCGACTTGCGGTGCGTTCGGCTAATCGGCGCGCGACGCTGCACGTGTGTCTGGCCATCGGGTACCCGCGGCGATGACCACTACAACGTCGGGAGCCCGGATTCCGTTCCCGGACTCTCGCTCGGACGACGAACGAGTTCACGGCGAAGTGCCCGATCTGCGAGACCCTCAGACACTTCTCAGGTTGGTCGCAGTTAAGGCAGTTGTCGCCCAGATTTGTGGTTCTTGAGAGCGTCACACGTCGAGCAGGACGGTGAACGGCCCGTCGGCCACACTGCGCACGGCCATGGTCGCGCCGAAGCGCCCGGTGGCTACGGTCACACCGCGGGCCCGGAGCCGGGCGACCACCTCGTCGATCAACGGTTCGGCATGCTCCGGGCGGGCAGCAGAGGTGAACGAGGGTCTCCTGCCCTTGCGCGTCGATCCGTAGAGAGTGAACTGGCTGACCACCAGCACCCCCGCGCCGGTGTCGGCGACCGAGCGCTCGTCCCGCAGGACCCGGAGTTCGTGCAGTTTCCGTGCCATCGTTTCGGCCTGCGCGGATCCGTCATCATGGGTCACACCGAGCAGCACCAGCAGCCCGGGCCGGTCCAACTCACCGACTACGTGGTCATCCACGAGCACGGCTGCTTCGGTCACTCGGCTCACCACTGCTCGCACGGCGCCGGATACTGCCAGGCCCGATGAGCGATGCACCTCACAGGCACTTGCATTGCAGCCGCCGCGTCGGGACGCTCGTGCAAGGACGACGTCCCATGGACGTCAAGGTGGAGGTGTATCCGTGGCAGTGCCGACCAGGTCGACCGGCGAGGCGGACGATCCGATGGCCGAGGTTCGCCAGGACGCTGCTGATATCGCCTCGTCCATGCGATCGTTGTTTGGTTTCGACTCAGCGATGGCCGAGCTGGATCCCGCCGGGTTGGGCCAGGCACTGAGCAGGCTCGCGATGTCGGTCGCCGGAAATCCGGCGCGCTCGGCAGCGTTGTCCATGGAGTACGGCATGCGCAGCGCGCAAGCCATTGTCACCGCAGCGCTGCGTGGCGTGGGGTTGGATCAGCAAGGACCCGTCCAGTCGGAGGAGGATCGGCGGTTCTCCGATCCGGCCTGGACCAGCAACCCCCTGTTCTATCTGGTGCGCCAGCAGCACGCCTTGCTGGAGGGATTCCTGCAGGACTTGCTGGCTGCGGCGGAGCTGGATGACGTCACTCGGCGAAAGGCCGACTTCGCGCTGCGACAGGCACTCGACGCCGCCGCGCCGACCAACTGTTTACTGACCAATCCGGTGGCGCTGAAGAAGGCCTTCGATACCGGAGGCCTCAGCTTGGTGCGCGGCGCCAGCAATGCGCTCCGCGACCTGGCGACCAACAAGGGCATGCCCCGCCAGGTCACCCCCGGGCAGTTCCGTCCCGGTCATGAGCTGGCCGCCACACCGGGCAGTGTGGTGTTCCGCAACCGGCTGATCGAGTTGATCCAGTACGAGCCGCAGACCGAAACGGTGCACGCCCTTCCGCTGCTGTTCAGCCCGCCGTGGATCAACAAGTACTACATCATGGATCTTGCTCCTGGAAAGAGCCTGGTCGAGTGGGCGGTCCAGCACGGGCACACCTGCTTCATGATCAGCTACCGGAACCCGGGCGATGCCCTGGGCGAGGTGTACATGAGTGATTATCTACGCGAGGGCCTGCTGGCCGCGTTGGAGGTTGTCGAGGAGATCACCGGAGCTCGGCAGATCAACGTGGCGGCGCTGTGCCTTGGTGGCACCATGGCGGCGGCCATGGCCGCGTGGCTCACCGCTCGCGGGGAGGAGGACCGGGTCGGTTCGCTGACCCTGATGAACACCCTGCTCGACTTCACCTTGCCCGGTCAGCTCGGTGTGTTCACCGATGAAACCGCAATCCGGCGGCTCGAGGGCACGATGGCCCGTAAGGGGTACCTGCCCGCAGACAACATGGCCACGACCTTCAACCTGTTGCGAGCCCGGGACCTGGTGTGGAACTACGTGGTCAACAACTGGTTGCTGGGCGAGGAACCGGCGCCGTTCGACATGCTGAGCTGGAATGCCGACTCCACCCGGATGCCCGCAGCCATGCAGACCGAGTACCTGCGGTCCTTATATCTGGAGAACCGGCTGGCCAAGGGTGAGCTAAAGCTTGCCGGGGAGCAGCTTGACCTTTCCCGGATCCACCAGGACAGCTATTTTATTTCCGCTGAGAAAGACCATATTGCGTTGTGGAAGGCAGTATATGCGGGCGCCAAGCTCATGGGGGGCACCATACGGTTCATGTTGTCCAACTCAGGACATATTGCCGGCGTGGTGAACCCGCCGAATCCAAAGTCCAAGCACTGGGTCGGTTCGGTGGAGACGTTGCCTGAGGATCCAGAGGCATGGCGCGCGGAGGCCACAGAGGTCGCCAAATCCTGGTGGCTTGACTGGACGCCGTGGATCGCTGAGCGCGCGGGAGGGCAGCGGACCCCTCCTGTCACGGGCAGCGCGATGCATCCACCGCTGGAAGCCGCCCCGGGTAGCTACGTGCTGGAGAAGTGACAGCGTGCGGCCGCGCCCGGCGCCACGCGGCATGATGTGAGCTATGGAGAGGGCAGATGGCGGAGTCGGAAACTCCGATGCCTGGCAGGCGCAGCTGGGGCCGCTCGGGGCGTTCATCCGCGCTCAGCGGCAGCTGGCCGATTTGTCGCTGCGTGAGATGGCGGCCCTGACCCGGATTTCCAACGCGTATCTCAGCCAGGTCGAACGGGGGCTGCACCAACCCTCGCTCACGGTGCTGCGCGCCATCGCCGACGCGCTGGGCTTGACCACCGAGCAGCTACTGGCCAAGGCGGGATGGACCCAAGCCGCGGCTCCCAGCGCCACCGCTGATGCGCCGGTCAGCACGGAGGACAGCATCCGTGGTGACCCACGGCTCACCGAGGCCCAGCGGGAAGCGCTGCTCGGGGTATATCGCAGCTTCATCGAGGGTAGGACTCGGTAGCAGCACGGAAGAACAGTGGTGCTTGACATATTTAACAATCGTGCTTAGTTTGGTGATCGTACCCCAATGAGCTACGGATAGGGATGACGATGACGATGACTACGTCCCATGAGACCATGACCGCCGCCGCCCGCCGTGGTCAGGAAGCCTTCACCGGCGCGCTGCAGATCTGGGCAGACAGCGTGCAGAGGTTCGTACCGACCGCGGACAAGATGCGTGGCGCCGTCGAGGTCGTGGACAAGATGTATGACTTCGCCGACCACATGTTGGCGAGCCAGCGTGAGTTCACCAAGAGTTTGCTGGCCGTGTCCTCATCGGCCGCTACCAAGGCTGCTTCTGCTGCGCACGACGCGGCCAAGGACATGCAGGAAGTCACCAAGGAGGCGGCCCCGAAGAAGGCCACCAGCTAGCTGCATCTGGTTAACCGAGCTTCCTCGGCCGTGGACGTCGCGCAACGCCGGGGCCGAGGAAATGTAGCCGCGGCCGTTCGGGGGACGTGCTGTCTGCAACTCCCCGGCGCCCTCGCCAGCTCCTCCGACAACTCCTACGATGACCCTGAGCGGACGCGATCAGCCGACGCATGGTCCGCCGATCGGTGCGAAGCACTGGAGGAGGGTCGATGGGGCATATCGGGCTCCTCAGTGGTTCGGCGGATCGGGCGCAACGGATTTCCCAACTCCTGAGGGACGCGGGCGCCGACCCCGTGGTCATCACCGACCCCGCCGCGTTACCGGGTGAGCCTGGCGTCGATGGCCTCGATTTCTACATCCAGCTGCCGGTCACCATCCATCCCGATGGTGACACGGCCGTCGCGCGCGTCGGCTCGTTCCTGTCCGCGGGCTTGCTGGCCCGTTTCAGTGCGGTCGATCGGGTACTCCCGGTGCTGGCGCCCGGCGCGACCGTGGTGTTGGTGTCCGGCAACACCCCGGATGAGGTGTCGTTGCCCGATGACCAGCACTCCCGGCTCGCGTTGCTCCACTTGCTGGCGCACGCCGCCCGAGCCGAGCTCGCCGCCAAACACGTCGAGGTGAAGGTGGTCAGCAGCCGGCGCAGTGACCAGGAGATCGTGCACTATGCACTGGGCGGTGGAGACGACGCGCCACCGCACCCGGACCTTCAGGACCGGGCGCAGGCGGCCACCGCCTACCAGGACTGGCGCACCGAGGTGATGGGTTTGGTCGGTATCGATCTCTGATCGGGCAAATCCCTCCTGATAACACACCGCCGAGGAGGTGGTTGGTGGTCTTGATGTTGAGCCAGGATGTGCCGGCAGATGCGTTGCTAGAGCGGGATCCCCTGGCATTGCTACTGGGTATGCTGCTCGATCAACAGGTGCCGATGGAACGGGCCTTCGCTGCGCCCTACCAGCTCCAGCAGCGCCTGGGCCACGACCTGGACGCTCATGAGCTGGCCACCTACGAGCCCGAAGCGCTGGCGGAGCTGTTCGCGAAGCAGCCTGCGTTGCATCGTTATCCCCGGTCGATGGCAGTGCGAGTGCAGGATATCTGCCAGACCCTCGTTGAGCGTTACGACGGCGATGTGACGGGCTTGTGGCGCGATGTCACAGACGCGCGCGAACTACTCGACCGGCTGGTCGCGCTGCCGGGGTACGGGATGCAGAAGGCGCAAATCTTCCTGGCGTTGCTCGGCAAGCAGCGTAATGTAAAGCCAGTAGGCTGGCGCGAGACGGCTGGCCCCTACGGCGATGAGGGCGTGTATCGATCAGTCGCCGATGTGACCGACGCCGACTCGCTGGCCAAGGTCCGCGAGCACAAGCAACAGGTGAAGGCGGCGGCCAAGAAGTAAGGGGTCGGGAGCATCGAATCAGGACGTGAAGGCGTGCGGGACCCGCACGAGCAGGGCCGCCGGCGAGGCGAGGCCGCTGTTCTGATCACGGCGGCGGAACCCTCTTATGCCGAGCAGTACGCCACCCGCCGGCGCAAGTACGCGATCCTGATGTCGGCCCGCATCCCATGCCTCGTGCTGGCCGGTGTGTTCTACCAGATCTGGTGGCTTGCGCTGGCCTTCGTGGTGCTGTCGGTGCCATTGCCCTGGATGGCGGTGCTCATCGCCAACGATCGGGCGCCCCGCAAGGCTGAGCACGTCAATAGGCTGGGCCACGGGCTTGAGGCGCGCGATCTTCCGCAGCGTGAGCTGGAGAGTGGCGCCCACCCCATCATCGACGGGTGATCCTGCCGCTGAGCCAGTGCGGCATCATGGAGTGCATGAGCGCGCCGACTCAAACGTTGCCCGATGTCGACACCCGGCCTGAGGGGACCGACACCACAGGCAATGACACGCCCAAGATGTTTCACTACGTGCGCAAGAACAAGATTGCCGAAAGTGCGGTGCTGGGCTCTCGGGTAGTGGCCCTGTGCGGTGAGACGTTCCCCGTGACCCGCGCCCCCAAGCCCGGTTCGCCGGTGTGCCCGGAGTGCAAGGAAATCTACGAGTCGATGCCAAAAGGCGGCAACGCCGGCTAGCGCTCGTGAATCCCTGATCAGTCCGTCCAGACCTGGCGGGGACCGTCCTCGGCAGGGGGCCGGGTGGCTTCCCAGACCCGGCGCCACGGAGCGATGTCGTGATCCTCAGCGGGCCGGCCGGATACGGTAGTGGGTAGCACGCTACGGGAACCGGTGGGCAGCGCCAGCGAGTCGTCCGCTGCGGCCCGCAGGGCGCGGTACCAGCCGAGGTCGTCCTCGGCCCAGAGCGTGGCGACCGCACGTACCAGCCTGGCGCGGAACTCGGGCACCGACTCGTCCGCTCCGATGTGCAGTGGTCGCCCTATCCGGACGGTGACCCGGGAACGGCCCGGTCGCGGCCAGCGCCGGCCCCGAGGCATTGCGGCGAATGTGCCGCGCAGGGCAATCGGCACCGCAGGCACCCGCTTCATCGCGCACAGCTGTGCGGCACCCAGCTTGAACGCGGTGAGCCAGCCGTCCACCGTCCGACTGCCCTCCGGGTACAGCAGCAGGCTCCAGCCGTCCTCGACCAACTCGGCAGCCAGGCTGCGGCCCCGCCGTGATGCCCGCCGATCCACGGGAAAGGCGTTGAACAGCAAGGTGGTGGCCGCGGCGATGGTGCGGGAATCGAAAAAGTAGTCGGCGGCCGCCCCGACGGCGAGCTTCTTGGTAATCCGCGATGGTAACGAACCCAGGACCAAAGGGGTGTCCAGGTGGCTGGAGTGATTTGCGACGAAGATCGCCGGTCCGCGAATGCCGTCCAGGTATTCCCTACCATGCACCATCGGTCGGATCTGGCTCCAGACCACCGGCTTGAGTACTCCTTGCTGCAGGGCGTGACGAAGCGTTCCGGCGGCGGCGGTTCGAGCCCAGGCGGTGGGGAAGTCGTCGCCGGCCTCCGGTAATTCCCATGGCGGCGCCGAGCGGGGCACCCGAGCCCGGCCTCGCCAGTCGCGGCCGTGGCGCAGCAGCCGCAGTTCGGCACGCAGGCCGCTCATCGAACGTCCGCCAGTACCATCGGCGGGGCGTGCAGGTAGCTGATCTGAGGGTCGCTCCCCACGGTGTCCCGAGCCAGCTCCAGCGCGTCGGCCAGGCTGGACGCGGCGCGGAAGCCCAGCCTCCCGGTCGTGGACCGGTCGCCACCGACGAAGATCACGTCATCCAGGTGTTGCATGGCGTGCGCACCCCAGTACCACATATAGAAGGGGTGCACGCCGTGGTAGGCGTAGCTGTTCCGGTACAGGTGGATGTACCAGGGATCGGTCGCGAACTGCTTTTCGTACTTCGTCTCCAGCATCACCGGGTCGGTGGTCTCGGTCAGCAGTTCGTAGAAGTCGATATAGCTCGGATGGTGCACCGGGTGGAATTCGTGAGGCATCGGGTGGTAGAAGATCGCCACACCACCCTGGCGCACGATCGGCCGGCCCCGGTAGAGATTGAAGAAGTAGCCGAGTCCCAGCGACATCACCAGGATCGGATTCATAATTGAATTCACATTATACGGGCAGATGTAGGGCAAGCCGAAAATCGCCACGTCGGACTGTCCCTGCACCTCGGTGAGCTGCTGGCGGTGCACGGCCGCCAGCGTGTGGGGATGCACCTGACTCGGTGCGCCGGCATGCACCCCGGTGACACCGTAGGGCGCTTCGGTGGCCTGCCAGATCCGCCGCCGCAGCTTCGCGGTGGCCAGGTCGTTGCTCCGCTTGACCGCCAGGTAGCTGGCCTGGTCGGTGAGGTTCCACTCCCACTCGCGCCGGGTAAGGAACCGCAGCGCAGCCGGGAACGTCTCATTGTTCAGCGTGGTCTCGATGGTGAACACCGGCACGTGGCCGCCGATAACATCAGCCATCCGGTCGTAGGAGTGGTGCATGGCCGAGTTGGCGGGATCGTTGAACGAGCGCGAGTGCCGCAGCGTGTGCACATTGTGGTGGTGGCGCAGGCTGTTGTAGCTGGCCAGCCCCACCGCCACCGACTTCGAGCCGCCATTCATGGCGGTGAGCGTGATATTGACGTAGACGATCAGATCGCTCTCGGCGGCCCGCCGGTTGATCTCGACGTCCTCGCCGTGCGGCGTGGTGCCCAGGTGCGCGAGGGCATCCGGGTCCTCGGCATCGTGGTTGCGCAGGTGGTCAGGATGAAAGGCGCGGAACACCCGCTCCCCGACGGTGCGCTTGAGCTCCGCTGGGGTCATCCGCCGGTGCAGCGAGTTGGCGGCGATCAGCTCGACATCGTCCACCCCGGCGGTGGCGGCCATCTCCAGCACCTGCTCGATCACCCGCTGCCGGACGTCCGGTGTGCGCATCGGCGGCAGCGGCAAGGACAGATCGTCGAACACGATGGTCAGCCGCATCCCGCGACGGAGCAGTTGAGGGAGCGGATCGCTGCCGTGGGGATGCGCCAAGGCGTGGCGGATCGCGCCCTCGAGGTCGACGATGGCCGGCAGCGACTCTGGCGGGTAGATCACCCGACTGCCCAGAGGCAGCCGCTCCAGCCGGAACCCCTCACCCTCGTGCATCAACAGCGGGGGAGTCCGCTCGTCGACGTCGAGCACGAAACCTGGTCTGCCCACATTCTCTCCTGCCCCTACCTGCAAGTGCTGCGCTCCTCCGGCGGCTCTTAACCTCTACCGGGTGCGAAGACGACCTTGATGGTGCCCAGCCGGCCGGCCGCGGCAGCGTGATCGACCGCGTCACGCCATTGGTCCAGTGGATATTTCATGTCAACGTATCCGTCCAGGGGTGCCGCCGTCGCTAGTGCGATGGCCTCCGGGAAATCACCCCGGCTGGGCTCTTCGCCGACGGCGGAGGCGTAGGCGCCGACCAGGTGCAGCTCGCGGTACCACAATGGGGTCAGATCGACCCCGCCTGGGGGCATGCCCGATGCGACGACCGTGCCCCCAGCTCGCAGCGACCGCAGTGCGGTGTTCAAACCCGCCGAAGCACCGGTGCACTCGAACGCTAGATCCATCCCGCCGAGCAGGTAGCCCTCGCCGAGTTCCGGCTCGACCAGCAGTGCTCCGGTGCTGCGGCGCAGCGCCCTGACGGCGCCATCAGCGCCGATGACCTGGGTGGCACCGAGCTCGCGAGCCCGGTCGGCTTGGTGGCGGTGCTTGGCGATCACATGCACTTCGCCGGCTGCGGTGAGTTTGCGCAGCGCGAGCAGGGTGAGCAGGCCCACCGTCCCCGCGCCGATCACGAGTACCGACGCACCCGGATTGATCGGTGCCCGACGCACCGCATGGACTGCGCAGGCCAACGGCTCCACGAGTACCGCGATCTCGTCGGGCATCGGGTCGGGCACCGGGTGCAGCTGGCTGGCATGCGCCAGCATGCGGCGGCTCCAACCTCCCCCGGTGTCCGCGCAGAAGCCGGTCTGCAACCCGGCCGCCAACCGCCCGGTGGTGATGCTGTCACAGCGGCAGGTATGCCCTTCGACGCACGCCGGGCAGGACGGCAGGCCGCGTGCGGCGCACCGCAGCACCGGGTCGATCACCACCCGGCTGCCCCGTGGCAGCCCGGGAAGCCCATCGAGGGTGCGTCCCACCACCTCGTGGCCCAGGATGAAGGGCATCGAGGTCAAGGGCCCGAGGTAGGGCGAGGATCGTCCGGTCAGTAGGCCCAGATCGGAGCCACAGATCCCGGATAGCACCGGCTCAACGCGCGTCCAGGACTCGTCACCCGGCACGGGGTCGATTTTCTCGACCAGCCGTAGCGGCGCCATATTGCTGGCCAGCGCCCCCGCCAGCCGCCCACCGGTGCGGGTGGAACTGACCGCGCGGGCGGCGAAGTAGCGCCCGGCTGAGCGGTGGTATTCCAGCGCCAGGTTCATCGCCGCAGGCTCCTGACATCTGTCTGATTGCCGGCTCGGCCGGCGGTGGTTTGATTGCCGGCTCGGCCGGCGGTGGTTTGATTGCCGGCTCGGCCGGCGGTGGCTCTGGTGACGTCGAGCAGCACCTCGAGTAGCCCACCGGTGTGTGCGCCCCAGCGGTGCACCACCCAGCGGTGCCGCCGGGCGTACCGGAAAAGCTGGGAGTCCGGGTTGACCACGTGCGGATGCCCCACCGCTTCCAGCAGCGGGCGATCGGAGTAGCTGTCGGCGTAGGCGTAGGAGCGATCCAAATGCAGATCGTGGGCCTGGGCATAATTCCGCAACCACGCCGCACGTGCCTCGTCGACCAGTGGCGGGGACTCGAGAAAACCCGTGAACACGCCATCTCTCGCGTGCATCCGGCTGGCCACCACCTCGTCGAAGAGCACCGACAGCGGCTCCACGTGCAGGTCTACCGCGCCGGTGATCAGCACGGTGCGGTGCCCGGCGGAGCGGTGCCGACGGATCTGCCGGGTGGCCTCCGGCATCACCCGGTGCAGCAGAGCGTCCCCGAGTATCTCGGTGACCAGCGCCCGCAGCTCCTCAGCGCGTGCGCCATCGTAGCGACGCAGGAAGGCGCGCAGCAGCTCACCGCGGTCATGGCGCTCGGCATAGAGGTACCGGGGGGCGCAGCGGGCCAGATCCGCCAGCTCGCGGAACCAGCCGGAGCGGGGCATCGTGGCCAACCGGGCCCACAGGTAGGACTCGACGACATTGGAGTTCACGATGGTGCCCTCCAGGTCGAACACCGCAGCCACATCCGTGCGTTCGGGCAGCGTGATCAACTGGGATCTCCGCTGGTCTGTGGTGGGCCGTCCCCTCCGCTGCCCGGCCCGCCGCACCGTGGCGGTGATCGACGGGCAATGCACGTCCTGCAGGTAGGAGCGCCAGTCGATGACCGTGGGGTCGAAGCCATGATCGACCCTCCGCTGGAGCGGTAACGTGGCGTGCAGCTCCCGCAGCCGGCGGTCATCGTAGATCACCTCGGCGCGGCCGTAGACACCGTAGAGGTCGGCGTATTCCCTCAGCTGCACCAGGTCTTGCTGCTGGCGACCCAGGCTGGTCAGCCAATCCTGGGATCGCTTCGATGGCGGCAGTGCCAGCAAGACTTTCTCCGCGAGGGCTGCGGCCCGTTCCCCGGCGCGCAGCGTCAACTCCACCTGCTGGCTACCGGGGAAGCGCCAGGTGGGGGGCACAACGTGGCCGCGATCACCATCGGGCATCGGGTGGTTGTCGAAGTACTCCCGGCACAGCAGGTACATGTTCTGGAAGGTCAGCGGGTTGCTAGCGCCTGAGCTGACGTGCAGGTATGCCGCAGCGGTGCCGGGTGGACGGGTAGGGGGTCGGGCGGCGGCCGCGAGGATGGCGTTGACCACGAGGTCGACCGGGATCACGTCGACCACGGAATCCGGCAACCCCGGAAATTCTCGGAGCACTCCGCGGCCAAGAGCGATGATCAGCGGGTCGGCCATCTTGAAGCCGTCGATCCACCCCGGGTACGGGTGCCGCAGCGCGCTCTCCACGATGGCTGGGCGAACCACCGACAGCGGCCGCCCCGCTTTCGCCCACAGCTGTTCGGCGACCCGCTCACCCAGGGCCTTGGTCAGGGTGTAGACATCCGGCCAGCCCAGGCTCCGGGCCCGGGTGCGGCCGTAGTCCACCAGCCGGCGGTTGACCCACTCGGTGCGCAGCCGTTCGGCGTCGGCGGCGGTGGATTGCGGGCCGGCTTTGGCGTGCTCCTCGCCCGCTTGGGCCAAAGCGCGGCGCAGCACCTCCGGTCGCCGGGAGTCCCGCTCCACATCGGTCCGGGCGGCCAGCGCCATCTCCAGCTCGAGACGCCAATCCACCTCGTGGTCCAGCGCTGCCTCGGCGACGACGCCCTTGCGGGTGCCCGCGACGTAGGCGGTGGAGATGTGCACCACGTGCGGCGAGCCGGTGAGCGCTTGATACAGGGTCGCCACGCCTGAGACATTCGTGCGGAACGCCTCGTCGATCGGTGGATCGAAGGACACCGTCGACGCACCGTGGATCACGACGTCGAGATCGGCGGGCAGGGTGACCGAGCCGAGGTCCCCCTCGATAACGCTGACCCGCTCGCGCACCACCCGCGCCAGTCCATCTGCCCCGAGTAGCTCACTCAACGGGCGGAAGACGTTCTTGCGCAGCAACGCGCTGAGCCGGTCGGCGGCGCTTCGCTCGCCCCGCGGCCGGATCAGTACCGAGACACGGGTGTCCGGGTAGCTGGACAGCAGCCGTTCCAAGGTCGCCTGGCCCAGGAAGCCCGTGGCGCCGGTGAGCAGCACATGCGATCCTGCAAGCTCATCGGAGGACATCATTGCATTATGTCGTGTGTGGCGTTGGGTGCTGTAACGCTGTTTCCCACTCACGACTCGGCCGGATGGTCGCGGTGGTAGGCCGACAGAGCGGCCTCGCACACCCGTCGCACCGGCCAGCCCAGCGCTTGGGCAACCCGTTCGGCGTCCGCGAGTTCAGGTTTGGCGATCTGACCTCCCGGTCCGGCGGCGACCTTGACGGTGACCTCGTGCTCCGCACCGAGTGGGCCAACCGGCACCGGCACGGTGATCCGCGGCAGCGTCGCGCGCTGCCAGGGCGTCCATCGCACACCCAGCGTGGTGCTGTGCCGGAATAACGCATCCACCACCGCGGGGCGGATCTGCTCGGAGCACAGCGCGGTGAGTACCTGGCCGGGCCTGCCGTGCCGGCCGATGGTGGCGGTCGTCCAGCAGTCCCACGCTCCGGCCGCCCGGACGGCCAGCAGCACCCCCGGCCACAGCTCAGGCTCAAGATCGTCGACGGTGGTCTCCACGACGATGACCTGCTCCGCAGGGCCAGGTGCCGGTTCCGGTTCGGTACGGCAACCGACCAGCACCCGGGTGATGTTGGGCCGCTCCGGACTGTCGTGGTATCCGGCGCCGCTGCCGACCGTCGTGACTGTCATCGGCGGTAACGGACCAGGTGTAGCCATGATCGCGACCAGCGCCGCCCCGGTGGGTGTGGTGCGCTCTCCGCTCAGGTCACCGTTGGTCAGCGACAAACCACGGTGGGCAACGATCTGGAGGACGGCCGGTGCGGGCACCGGGATGGTGCCGTGCCCGCCGCGCACCGTTCCGCTGCCGGCCGCCAGCGCCGAACACCTCACCAGGGCATCATCAGCGAGAATACCGAGCTGCTCGGCGGCGACCGCGGCGCCGATCACGTCGGCCAGCGCGTCGGCCGCGCCTACCTCATGGAAATGCACAAGTTCGCGAGCCATGCCGTGGACCTCGGCCTCTGCATCAGCGAGTAGCCGGAAGGTCTCAGTGGCCATCTGGGCGGCAGCTGGGCCCAGCCGGGCGCCGTCGATGGCGGCCAGCACCTCGGCTAACCCGCGGGTGGGTTGGCCGGTGGCTGGGGCGCTGACCACGGCCTTCGCGCAGCGCAGCCCGCAGCGCCGAGTCTGCTGCATCCCGATGTCAAGGCCGGGCACACCCAGGGAACGTACTGCGGAGCGCACCGCCCCGAGGTCAGCACCGGCGTCGAGCAACGCGCCAAGAAGCATGTCACCGGCCACTCCTGCGGTGCAGTCCAGATAGGCCGCCCTCGACTCAGTCAATATGAACCGTGCCACGGTGCACCTTCTCAACGATCTTGACGGCATGTGCCGCCGCGCCGAAGCCGTTGTCGATGTTGACCACCGACAGCCCAGGCGCACAGGAGGCGAGCATCGCCGCTGCGGCGACGTGCCCCCCTGCGCTCACTCCGTAGCCCACACTGGTGGGTACGCCGACGACGGGTGCTCGGATCAGGCCGGTCACCACCCCGGGCAGGGTGCCTTCCATCCCGGCGATAGCGATCACGCAGTCGGCTTCAGACAGTTCGTCAAGGTAGGCGAACAATCGGTGCAGGCCCGCGACCCCGACATCGGCGATCAACCGGTGCCCAGCGCCCAGCGCTTGCAGGGTGGCTATCGCCTCGTGCGCCACCGGTAGATCCGAGGTGCCTCCAGTGACGACTGCGACGAACCCTCGGGCCGGGGGCAGGGCGCCGACGATAACGGTTCGTCCGACCAGGTCGACCATGACCGGATCGGCAGGGAAGGCGCTACTTGCCCGGTGCAGCACGTCGTCGGGGCACCGGGTGGCCAGGACGGGGAACCCGGGCGAGCCGCGCCGCGCCGCGGCCAACAGTCGCAGGGTCTGCTCGACCGTCTTGCCTTCGCCGAAGACAACCTCCGGCACTGCGGTGCGTCGCCTGCGTTCCAGATCCAGGTGGGCAATGTCGTCTACGCCACCGCTGCCATCCGCGCAAGTTGGGCCCTGCCTTGGACGTGGAGCTGAATCGACCACGGCGCCGACTATCTCACGCGATCCGCCTACGTCGGCGGACGTGCGAGGATCGTCGACCATGTATACCGTGGAGTTCCTCAGCGCCAGGTCTGCGGCAACAGCTCTGCTGGCAAGGCTGAGCCGGTTGGGCGGGCTTGTGGTGGCCTTCTCGGGCGGGGTCGACTCCGCGGTCGTGCTGGCCGGCGCGGTCCGGGCGCTCGGCGCCGCTGCCGTGCTGGCCGCCATCGCCGACTCACCCAGCCTGGCCCGCGCCGAGCTCACTAACGCGCGCCGGGTCGCCGGCCAGATCGGGGCGGAACTGGTGGTGTTGCGGACCGACGAGCACGCTGACCCCGGTTACCAGGCCAATGCCGGTGATCGTTGCTACTTCTGTAAGCGGACTGTGCTCGCCGCGGTGTGCAGTCTCGCGCAGCGGCGGGGCTTTGCGCACGTCGCTACCGGCACGCATGTTGATGACTGCCGTGCTGCACACCGCCCAGGGCTGCGCGCGGCGGCTGAACTCGGGGTGTGCGAGCCGCTCGCTGAAATCGGTGCCAGTAAGCAGGTCGTGCGCCTGCTGGCGGCGCACTGGGATCTGTCGGTGCGTGACAAGCCCAGCACGCCGTGCCTGGCCTCGCGGATCGCGGTCGGGGTACCGGTGACGGTCGACGCACTGGGATTGGTGGAGAGGGCCGAGCTGGCTGCTGGTAGCTACCTCACCGCGCGCCAGGTGCCGGTCCGCGATCTGCGGGTCCGGCTGCTCGGCGAGGAGGGCTTCCGGGTAGAGCTCGATCAAGCCGCTCTTGACGTCATCTCTGTCCAGACCAGAGCAGGGCTGCTGGCTCGGGTCGCGGAAGCTGGTGTCCGCGGGAAGGGTGATCTGGCTCGTTATCACTCCGGATCACTCAGCGGCTGAGGGAAGGGGAGTGGCCCCCTTCGCCGGACTCACGCGGTTCGCTGACGCGTGGCACCATCCTGGCCGGATGGGGGTTGCGACTGTGCGTTGCTCGCCGTGTCGCCGTCGGTGCGGATGCGCGCCGCCAGGCGAGTCATCGTCCGGCGCCTCCCGCGTCGCCGGTCCCGCTTGGTCGGGTGAGCAGGCCATATCTCCTCGATGGCGCTATTGAACTCTGCGCCGAGCACGATGGCCATCGCGATAAAGAACGAGAACAGCAGGTAGGCGATCGGGGCGGCGAGCGCCCCGTAGGTGTACCCGGTACCGGTCACCGACGAGATATAGAGCCGCAGCACGGAGCTGGTCACCAGGAATACCACCATCGCCAGCAGCGCGCCGGGCAGTCCGCGGTGCCAGGGCAACTTATTGGGAAGCACCACCTTGTACAGCGTGGCCAGTCCGATCATCAGAAGGACACCAAGCCCGGGATAGTAAAAAATGCCAACCAGCTGGGCTACCGTCGGTCGCGCTGCCGCCGGAAGCAGCTCAGGTATCAGGTCCGGGCCCAGCGCAGTCAGCGGAAGAACGAACACCGATCCGATGAGCGCGACCGCGTACAGCAGTAGAGCGAAGATCCGCTGCCACACCGGGTGACGGACGGTGTACTGATGGTAGGCAGCAGTGATCGAGTCAACAAGGGATGCCAGCGCTGAGGAACCGGCCCACAGTGAGATGACGAAGCCCACCGAGACGATCGAGCTGTGTCCCTGGGTGAGGATGTCGGACACCGTGGGCCGGATGATCTGATTGACGACATCGGCGCTGAAGACGCCGGTGGCCAATCGCATGATCTCCCGTTGCGCCGCCTCGACTGTAGACGTGCCGAACCAGCTGGTGAAAAAACCGAGGCTGCCCAGCAAACCGAGCAGCAGCGGCGGCAGCGACAGCGTCATCCAGAACGCTGCCTGAGCAGACAGCGACACGAAGCTGTCCGACCACGCCTTCGCGGCGGTCCGGGTGATCAGGCGCAGCGGCCAGCGCCGGGTGTGCTGATCGGCGGCGCCCGCGGCGCTACCGCTGGTTGGGGGCTCGGCCGAGGCTTCCATGTCGCCTTCCAGGTTATTGGGCGGGGGGGGGGGGGGGGGGGGGGGGGGGGCCCCCGCGCCGGGGCGGGGGGGGGGGGGGGGGGGGGG
>CAXUFG010000007.1:35650-48026 GCA_964250265.1 uncultured Pseudonocardiaceae bacterium
ACAGTGTCCTGACACTGTTTGCCACTCACGAGGGCAGCGACCGAAGGGAGCCGGACATGCGGCCGCTGCGTGCCTGGCAGCGCAGGGCGCTGACCAGGTATCTGGCCAGCGCGCCGCGAGACTTCCTTGCGGTTGCCACACCAGGCGCCGGAAAAACCACCTTCGCCTTGCGGGTAGCAGCCGAGCTGATGGCCGACCGGATCGTGCAGGCGGTGACCGTGGTCACGCCTACCGAGCACTTGAAGCATCAATGGGCGGGGGCGGCCAACGAGGTCGGCATAGCGTTGGATCCTGAGTTCCGGAACTCGGTGGGCGCCACTTCGCGTGACTACCAGGGCGTGGCGGTCACCTACGCTCAGGTCGCGGCGCATCCGAGTCTGCACCGGGTGCGTACCGAAGGGCGCCGCACCCTGGTGGTGCTGGATGAGATCCACCACGCCGGTGACGCCAAGAGCTGGGGTGACGGGATTCGGGAGGCGTTCACCCCAGCGGTTCGCCGGCTCGCTCTGACCGGCACACCGTTCCGCAGCGACGACACACCGATCCCCTTCATCAGCTATGAACCGGATGGCGCCGGTGCGCTGCGGTCCGCCGCTGATCATTTCTACGGCTATTCCGAAGCGCTGGCCGACGGAGTGGTGCGCCCGGTGATGTTCCTCGCCTACTCCGGTGAGGCCCGCTGGCGGACCAGCGCCGGTGAGGAATACTCCGCGCGGTTGGGGGAACCGCTCACCGCTGAGCACACCGCCAGGGCATGGCGCACCGCGTTAGACCCGGCGGGGGAGTGGATCCCGGCGGTCATCACCGCGGCGGATACCAGGCTGGCTCAGCTACGTGCAGGCGCCTTGCCCGACGCGGCTGGTCTGGTGATCGCCACTGACCACACCGCAGCCCGGGCCTATGCAGGGATCCTGCGGAAGATCACTGGTCGGGAACCGGCGTTGGTGCTGTCCGACGATCCGTCCGCCTCCGGCCGGATCGCCACATTCGGCGACTCCGACGAGCCCTGGATGGTCGCGGTCCGGATGGTGTCCGAGGGTGTCGACGTGCCCCGGCTAGCAGTCGGGGTGTACGCGACGTCGGCGGCCACGCCGCTGTATTTCGCCCAGGCGGTCGGTAGGTTCGTCCGTTCCAGGCGGCCGGGCGAGACCGCGACTGTGTTCTTGCCCAGCGTGCCCGTGCTGCTGGGGCTGGCGAGCGAACTCGAGAAGCAGCGCGATCACGTCCTCGGTGCACCGCACCGGGCTGCGGAGGGCTGGGACGACGAGGCGCTCGCGCAGGCCAACGCAACGCTCGACGAGCCCGGTGAGCAGGAGCGCGCGTTCACCGCGCTGGGTGCCAGCGCTGAGCTGGATCAGGTGATCTACGACGGGGCATCGTTCGGTACAGCCGCCTTGGCCACCACCGAGGACGAGCAGGACTACCTCGGACTGCCCGGTTTGCTCCAGCCCGACCAGATGCGGGCCTTGCTGCGACGGCGTCAGGAGCAGCAGCTCGCCCGGGTGACTGAGCGCTCGTCCGGGTCGGCCGTGACCATTCGATCGCCGACGATGCGGGAGCATCTCGCTGGGCTGCGGCGGGAGCTCAACACCCTCGTCGGGATGGCTCACCACCGCACTGGTCAACCGCACGGGGCGATCCACCAGGATGTTCGCACCGCGTGCGGTGGCCCGCCCACTGCGATGGCCACCGCCGATGATCTCGAAAAGCGCATCGCCTACTTACGACGCCAATAGGCCCCGCGCAGGAGCTAGACCAACGGGCTGCACAGCATCACCTCGCTGTCGAATATCGACACTGCGGTTTGCCGACAGCTATGCCCCGCTGTCCTGTATGTCCGCGGCGAGCTCCTTCAGCTTCGACGAATGCTCGCGGGCATGGTGGTTACAGAACAGCAGTTCTCCCCCGGAGGGCAGCACTGCCCGGACACGTGCGGCGGCGCCGCATCGATCGCAACGGTCGGAAGCGGTCAACTCAGGGCGGGTAAGCGTGCTGGTCATGACTTCTCCCTCCGTCCTGGTCAGGTCAATGCGACCAGACCCGGTCGAACCGGCGGCGGTACTCACGGGATCCACCCGTCAACCCTAGACATCGGATCTCAGGGTCCCACTGTTGCAGACGAACGCGGTAGTTGATGTGTTCCCGAGGCGACGAGTTACTTGTCTGGAGCTAGTACCGCACTCCGCGCGCCGCCGCGCAAGTGGGAGTCAGGATCGGACGGTGGACAGTTGGCCCAGGCGGGTGGAAGGGGGGTTCCCGCCCCGCTGCTGTTTGCGGTGGGTGGCTGCTCGATGTACCTCGGCGCCGCGCTTGCCGTGGTGCTGTTTGACCAGGTCAGCCCAGCAGGGGTGGCCTGGCTGCGGATGCTGGTCGCCGCGCTGGTCCTGCTGGCCTGGCGGCACCCGGATCGCACTGCCTGGCGAGGCAGGCGGCTGCTTCTGGCGGGCTGCTTCGGGCTGGTGACCGGGGTGATGAACATCGCGTTTTACGAGGCCATCGCGCGCCTGCCACTGGGCACTGCGGTCGCGGTGGAGTTCTGCGGGCCGATCGTGGTGGCCGCAATGGGCTTGCGCAGCGTTCGCGGTGTCGTGGCGCTGATCCTGGCCGCGACCGGGGTGGCGCTCATCGCCGACGTCCGGGTAGCCGGCAGCCGCACAGGACTGCTGCTGGCGTTGTTGGCCGCGCTGATGTGGGCGGCATACATCGTGCTCGGCAAGTGGGTGGCCCACGGCGGCAATGGTCTGGATGACATGACCGTCGGATTCACCCTCGCCGCAGTGCTGCTGTGCCCGCTCGCGGCCGGCACCGGCCCGGCATGGGGTTCACCGAGCTTGCTCGTGCTGACCGCAGGAGTGGGAGTGCTGTCCACGGTATTGCCTTACGCCTTGGACCAGTTGGTGCTTCGCCGGGCCGGTCAAGCACGCTTCGCACTGCTTCTTGCGCTGCTGCCAGCGACGGCTTCAGTGATCGGATTTCTAGCCCTGGGCCAGCTGCCGCACCTCCTGGAGGCGGTAGGCATCGTTGCCGTCGGCTTAGGTGTTGGTCTTCATACAGCCGGCAGCCGTGCCCGCACTGAGAGGGACATCGAACGTGCCGCGCGCTAGCCTGACCGCAACCAAGATCGGGTGCCGGTGGGCAGGTAGGAGACGGACATGGTTGATGCAGGAGCCCTGGCGCTGGATCTGGCCGCCAAGGGCGTCGTTGGGGTGACCATCACCTGGGCGGACAACAACGGGATACCACGCTCCAGAACGGTGCCGGTCGCGTCATTACCCCAGGTCACGCAGCGCGGAGTTGGGGTCACCCCGCTGTTTGCGGTATTCGACACCCATGACGCGATCACCTTTGCCCACGAGGGTCTGTCGACTCCTTCCGGCGACGTCCGGCTGGTACCGGATCTGCGTGGGTTGACTCGGCTCGCTGGCCAGCCCGCGTTCGCGTGGGCACCTGGTCGCCAGGTAGCCGTCGCCGGCTCGCCCTGGCCGTACGACCCGCGCGGGGTGCTCGTAGCTCAGGTAGCGGCGGCCGCCGCCGAGGGGCTGGAGATCAAAGCCGGCTACGAGATGGAATTCGTGCTTACCCAGGCCGGCGACCTCGGCGGTTCCGAAGCCGAGCCTCGGCCCGCCTACCAGGCTCCCTGTTACAGCCCGCATGCCCTGCTGGAGGTGGACGAGTTCATCGGCGACCTGCTGAGGGACCTGGCGGATAACGGAGTGCCGGTCAATCAGCTGCATGCCGAGTACGGGCCGGCTCAGGTGGAGCTCAGCATCGTTGCCTCCGATCCGATGACGGCCGCCGATCGGCAGCTGCTGACCCGCCAGACCATTCACGCCGCGGCCAGGGCACATGGCCTGCGGGCCTGCTTCGCGCCGTTGTTCACAGCGGCGGGCGTGGGGAATGGCTGGCACCTGCACACCTCGGTGTGGCGTAACGGACGCAACCTGCTGGCCGGTGACGCCGACCACGGCCCCGGACCGGAGGGCGCGGGTTGGTTGGGCGGGTTGCTGCGTGATCTCCGTGCACTCGCCGCAATCACCGCGCCGAGTGTTCCGTCACTGGCCCGGCTGCGCCCCGGCTACTGGGCCAGTGCCTACCAGTTCTGGGGAGTGGAGAACCGTGAGGCGCCGCTGCGCTATGTCCTGGGGTCGGAGCTGCTCGGTGCCGATCACGCCAATGTCGAGCTCAAGGTCTCTGATGCCTCCGCCAATCCGTATCTCGCGCTGGCCGCAGTCATCGCGGCCGGTGTGGCGGGACTGCGTGACGGCGCCGATCCCGGCGAGCCGATTCAGGCCGACCCTGGTGGGTGGAGTGAGCAGGACCGCGCCGCCCGTGGCGTAGCGCGTCTGCCGACCACGCCGGCCGAGCAGGAGGAGGCGCTCGTCACCTCCAAACGGCTCACCACGGTGCTCGGCGAGCAGTTGCTCGGTGCGTTCCTCGCGGTACGCCGATCAGACGCAGCCTGGGCCGCCGACCGCCCATTGGACGACGTGGTAGCCGCTCACCGCTGGCGTTACTGAGGCCGCCGCATCCAGCGGCTCAGCGAGGCTATTCGACCCGTCGTAACCCCGCTGAATCGGGACTATCGGTATCGGTGGACCAGGCCTGGATGAGCGCTTCCGGCAGGCCCCACCAGCCCAGCCGGGTGAGGCGCCCGCGATCGTCCAGGGCGCCGAGGAGCTGCCACTGTTCCACGACGGAGTTGAACCATCCGGCCAGCACGTCGATGTCGTCCCCGTCATCGCTGGCACCGGCGGTGAACCGGGCGAGATCGTCGGCGGCGGCGGGAGTCCCCGGACCGCCCCGGGCCAGCGCCTCGACTGCCCACAGCCACTCTTCGTGATCGAGAGCGGTGGCGGAAAGCTCCTCGACCGGGATGTTCTCTGGTGGCTCTTCCACCGGGTTCACGACACCGGTGGCCAATCGGAGCCACAGCTGCTGGTCGTCGGGATCTAGGTTGCGCGGATCGACCCCACCACCGACCCGGAGGAGATCGGCCGGCCACCCCCCGCGCTCCAATGCGACGCGCAGGCTCCGGCAGGCCGCTTCCAGCTCCGCATCCGGCCGGGGCCGTTCACCCACCTCATCCAGGATGTCCTGGAGCTCGTCCAGGGCGGCCGCCTCAGCGGCGTCCCACTCGGCGAAGAGGTCCTCATCCGCTTCGTCGAGCAGTTCGTTCATGGGTACTCGACCGTCCGGTAACGGTGAGGCGAGCCAGTGTTCCTGCAGCGCCCGATATTCCTGTAGCGCCGCCGGGTCGTGCGTGAGCAGCTGGTCGGGGTCGATGTCGCCCGCGGCGAGGTGCTCTTCGAGGTGCGTGACGAGCAGGTCATGCATTTCGTGCGCGAGCTGCGTGCGAGAGGGTTCCTCTTCCCACACGTGCAGCCCGATGATCGCGGTCGGTTCGGTCCCGGTTGCCTCGAGCCAGCCATGCACCTCACCGACGGTGGCTGCGCCGGCGGCGATCCGTTTGAGGACCGCCTCGGCAGACTCCCAGAACTTGGCGGAGAACGGGTTGCGAGCCGCGAGCAGCTCGCGGCGCAACGCAGGCATCGCCGCCAGGGCGTCCATCGAGGGCACGCTGACCATGAGGCGGGCGACATCGCGCCGGGTGAGCTCGGCAGCTGGGCGGTGCGCATGAGCAAGCAGCGTGGTGGCGTCAATCGGCACCCGCCGATGTTAGGGCGCAAGTGGGTTCGTTCCCGCCGAGGGGTCCCGGCCCCGAGCAGCGACGATGCCAACTGCAGCTGCGGGTAGCGTTGTGCGGGTGGCGAGCATGCTGGAACGGGCCCACACGATCGCAGAGGAGGTGCTGTTCCCGGCAGCCGTCGAGGTCGACGCGCGGGGAGTGATCCCCCGTAGCCATTTCGACCTGCTCGCCGAAGAGGGCTTTTACGGCCTGGCCGGTGGACCTGAGCACGGTGGGATCGGGCACAGTGGCATCGAGCCCGACCTCCCGTCGCTGGTCGAAATCCTGGAGACGTTGGTGAGTGGGTGCCTCGCCACGACATTCACCTGGATTCAGCACCACGGCGTGGTGCGTGGCCTCACCGGCACGGCGAACGCGGAACTGCGGGAGCGCTACCTTGGCGCGGCGATCCGGGGGGAGGTGCGCGGCGGGGTGGCCTATGCCGGCGCGATCCCGCAGCCTCCGCGGTTGTGGGCGAGCGCCACCGGTAGTGGCTGGCTGCTGAACGGTGAAGCCCCGCTGGTCACCGGTTGGGGCATCGTCGACGTGCTGCAGATCTCGGCCCGCAACACCGCGATCAGGGCGGGGGAGTCCGCGGGCACCATCATCAGCGGACTGGTCGATGCCGCGGATGGTTCGGGCATCACTGTCGAGGAACTCCGCATGATCGCTGCCCAAGGCAGCAACACCGTCCGGTTGCACTTCACCGACTACGTCTTGCCGGTGGAGAAGGTCATCGCCGAGATCTCACACCGCGACTTCCTCGCCAAGCAACTGCTGAACGTGCGGCTGGGCGGCTGCCTCGCGATGGGAATCGCCCGGCGGTGCATCAGGATGATCGGGGAAGCCGGCCGAGCAGAGATCGGGGAGCTGCTGCACACCGAGCAGGGCGTGATCCGTCAGCGTCTCGACGGTGGACTCGCCGAGCCGGCAACGATGCCGGCTGCACGGGCCGCCGCGTCCGAGCATGCTTACCGCTGCGCCGGTGCGCTGGTGGTGGCGGTGGGCAGCTCAGGGATCCTCGCTCGGCAGCATGCCCAGCGCTTGGTCCGGGAGGCGACGTTCACCCTCGTCGCCGCGGGCCGGCCCGAGATCAAAGACCGCCTCCTGGAAGTGCTCGGCCACGCTCATGAGTAAGCTCACCCGGTGAAGGGGTCCGGTTGCGCGTGTGATCATGACAGTGTGATCTTCGCGGTGCACTCATGAGAGTGGTCATCACTGCGCGGCGAACAGCGGGTAAGGCGGAGGATTTCTGGGATGAAACGTGGGCCGAGGCTGTCCATCGGGCTGGTGCTCTCCGCGGTGGCGTCGCTAGCGCTGGCGTGTGCGTCCGCCCCAGGCACGACCGCGCAGCGGGCACCTGCCGGCGTCGTGCCAGCCGGCCTGGAGCAGTTCTACGGGCAGCGTCTGTCCTGGGGCGGCTGCACCGCCTTCGCCGAGACTCCACGCGACAAGACGGCCTACGCCGACCCCGCCCTGCAATGCGCGTACCTCAACGTGCCGCTGGATTACGCGAACCCGAACGGCCGGGTCATCAAGATCGGCCTACTTCGGCGACCCGCGTCGGATCAAGCGCATCGCGTCGGCTCCTTGGTGATCAACCCTGGTGGGCCCGGCGGGTCCGGTATGAGCACCGCGGCCAGCCTCGCGGGGGACATCGCGAACAATGACATCGGGCAACGCCTTGACTTTGTGGGATTCGACCCGCGCGGCGTTGGCGCCAGCGAACCGCAGGTGCTCTGCCGCACCCGCGAGACACGCGATGCCGAACGACTGATGAACCTCAACGTCGATTCCTCACCGGCCGGGGTCGCGAAGACGGAGAATCAGGAAAAGGCTGACAATGAAGGTTGTGTCACCCGCACCGGCAAAGACGTCCTTGCAAATATCGGCACTCGCGACGTCGTCCGCGACATGGATGTGATGCGGTCGGCCCTCGGTGATGACAAACTGACCTACTTGGGCTACTCCTACGGCACCCGAATCGGCGCCAGTTATGCCGAGGCCTTCCCCAAGAATGTCCGCGCAATGATCCTCGACGGTGCCGTGGACCCGGCGCAGGACCAAATTGCCCAGCTCATAGATCAGGGCAGAGGATTCCAGAAAGCCTTCGACGCGTTCGTGGCGTGGTGTGTAGGTCAGCCTGACTGTGGCTTGGGAAAGGATAGCGGTCAAGCTGTTACCAGTTTCCAGGCGCTGGTCCGCCCGTTGATCGACCAGCCGGCCGGCGTGTCCGATGGGCGCAAGATGTCCTACACCGACGCCACGATCGGCACCGTTCAAGCGCTGTACCTCAACAGCCTCTGGCCAACGTTGAATCTCGGTTTGCAGCAGCTCGCCCAGGGCCGATCGAATGCAGATTGCCAAGCTCTGAACTCTCAGATTTCCTGCCTCATGCGCCTGGCGGATATCTACTACGGACGTTCACCGGATGGCAGCTACTCCACCGAAATGGACGTCTTCCAGGCAGTCCACTGCGCCGACGATCCGGCCATCAAAGACCCGAATGTGGTCCGCGACATCGACGTCCAATATCGCAAGGTCGCTCCATTCCTCGACAACGGACAGCCACCTTCGCCGGCTCTTGACAACTGTGCATTCTGGCCGGTGCCTGCCACCGGTGGACCTCACCACCCGCAGACCCCCGGGCTGCCGACAGTGGTGGTGATCTCCACGACTCAGGATCCGGCTACGCCGTATCAGGCCGGAGTCAACCTCGCCCGCGACATCAAAGCGCGCCTGCTGACCTTCGAAGGCACCCGGCACACCGCGTTCCTGCAAGGGAACAAATGCGTCGATGACGCCGGCATCAGCTACCTCACTAACCTCGAGCTCCCCGCCGAGGGAATCCGTTGCAAATCTGAGACCTGAGAGTTGCCGGGCCTACCTCAACGTGACCAGAGAGCGCTAGCCCCACACCTCACAGCGTGCGCATCAGCACGGCATCCACCGCCAGTGCCAGCCGGCCGGGCGGATCCCGGTTGCGGGCAGCCTCGCCAAGAGCGCATGCTTGCCCTGTACATTTACTTGTATGTCGCAACCAACGGGTATGGGTGCGCCTCCTGATGACGGGGCCGATGCGACCGTCGCGGCGAAGCACACCGTCCTGGTCACGCAGGAAGGACTCTGTTCATGACCGCCTCCGTGGTGGTGGAGCCTGAGCGCTTCCACAACCCGCCGGCGCCGGCACCGGGAGCTTTCACCCACCGCCAGATCTTGACCATCCTCGGTGGGTTGATGCTGGGTATCCTGCTGGCGGCGCTGGACCAGACGATCGTGTCGACAGCGATTCGTACCATTGCCGATGACCTGCACGGGTTGAACCTGCAGGCTTGGGCGACGACCGCCTACCTGATCACTGCGACGATCTCCACCCCGTTGTACGGCAAGCTGTCTGACCTCTATGGGCGCAAGCCCTACTTCCTCGCCGCCATCTCGATCTTCATTGCCGGATCGGTGTTGTGCACGATCTCCACCTCGATGTATGAGCTGGCCGCCTTCCGCGCCGTGCAGGGCCTGGGTGCCGGCGGTCTGATGTCGCTGGCGTTCGCCATCATCGGTGACATCGTGCCGCCGCGGGAGCGGGCCCGTTACCAGGGTTATTTCTTGGCGGTATTCGGTACCGCCAGCGTGATCGGGCCGCTGGCCGGTGGTGCGTTCGCCGGGGCCGACTCGATCCTGGGAATCGCGGGATGGCGGTGGGTGTTCCTGGTCAATGTCCCGATCGCCGCGGCCGCGCTGGTCGTCGTTGCCCGGGTGCTCAACATCCCGCACACTCGGCGCGAGCACCGCATCGACTGGCCGGGTGCGGTGGCCCTGGCTGTCGGGGTGGTACCGCTACTCGTGGTGGCTGAGCAGGGCCGGGACTGGGGCTGGGGCTCGGTCGCCGCGATTGCCTGTTACGGGACTGCCGCGGTCGGTCTCATCGGGTTCGTGATGGCCGAGCGATGGATCGGCGACGAGGCGTTGTTGCCGCTACGCCTGTTCCGCAACAGCGTGTTCAGCGTGACGTCGGCCGGGGGGCTGATCATCGGCACGGGGATGTTCGGCGGCCTCATCCTCATCCCGCAGTACCTGCAGATCGTTAAAGGTGCGTCGCCCACGAAGGCGGGCCTGCTGCTGCTGCCGCTGATGGGCGGGATCATGCTTGCCTCGGTGGTGTCCGGGCAGCTGACCTCCCGGACCGGCCGATACAAGATCTTCCCCGTACTGGGCACGGCCTTGATGGCCCTTGCACTACTGCTTCTGGACCTTCGGCTGGGGGTCGATACCTCCCTGCTCGAGGTCGATGTCTACATGGCGTTGTTCGGTATCGGGCTGGGCGGCTGCCTGCAAACGTTGATCATGGCTGCGCAGAATGCGGTACCGGCCCGTGACATGGGCGTGGCCACTGCCTCGGCCACGTTCTTCCGGCAGATGGGCGGCACCTTGGGTGTCGCGGTGTTCCTGTCGATCCTGTTCTCCACCGCTGGAAGCAAGATCGCCGACGCGTTTCGCACCATCGCCCCCACTCCGGAATTTCAGTCTGCACTCGCCGACCCGGCGCTGCACGCCAACTCCGCCAACGATGTCGTTGTGGAGGCGCTCCGCTCCGGGGGAGCCATGGGGTCCGGCAACGCCGGTGGTGTGCTGCAGGACTCCTCCTTCTTGCAGCACATCGATCCCAGGCTGGCCCGGCCGTTCTTGGTGGGCTTCTCGGACGCAATGGACGAGGTGTTTCTCGTCGCCGCCGGGGTGATGGCCATCGCCTTTGTGATCATGCTCTTCCTGCGGGAGATTCCGCTGCGTAACCAATCCGGTATCGAAGCCCTCGCGGCCGAACTCGCCGTGCAAGCGGGCGAAGCGGACGAAACGCCGAGAAGTAGAGTGCAGGAAAGGAACTTTTCGGACATCGATGAGGTGGTACCCATGCCAGCCGTACCCACCCCGCCGGTCGTGGCGACCGACCAGGCCGGCGTAGACCAGCGACCTGGGCCGGTGATCTATGGGCAGGTCACCGAGAGCGGGCACACCCCACTCGCGGGGGTCGCCCTCACCCTCACCGACCTGTCCGGGCGTCAACTGGATCGCAACCAGACTGACGCCGGCGGGCAGTACCAGCTCGGTCCGCCCAGCGGTGGAAGCTATCTGGTCACCTGCGCGGTGACGGCACATCAGCCCGGTATAGCGATGGTCATGGTGGCCGATGTGCCGGTGCGCCACGACTTCGTACTTGAAGGAGCAGGCTCCAGCCTGTCCGGCACGGTGCACATCACCGGATCCGGGCAGCTCCTCGGGGGCGCGGTGGTCACGCTGATCGACATCCGCGGTGACGTGGTGGTCACGACCACCACGGGATCCGACGGCCGATTCAGCTTTCCTGGCCTTGTCCAGGGTCTGTACACCCTGACGGCCGCAGCCGCCGCGGTGCACCCAGTGGCGCGCGGCGTCGACGTCCCCGGGTACGGCGACGTCACCCACGACGTCGAGGTCGTCCCCCGGGCACAGCTAGTGGGCAGCGTGCGTACCGCCAGTGCTGGGGCTCCCGTACCCGATGCGCTGGCAACCCTGCTCGACTCCGAGGGGCACGTGGTGGGTTCGGCGATCACCGATGTCAATGGTGAGTTCGTTTTCGATGACCTGCAGGCAGGGGCTTACACAGTCATCGCTACCGGATACCCGCCGGTGGCTACCGAGGTGCACCTCAATCCCGGAACGCCGACCGAAACCGTGATCACATTGCAGCCTGCCACGGTGGCCGATGCCGCGGAGGGCAACGGCGCGGTCGGCACCAACATCCAGCAGCAGGTCGGCCGGCATGGCCACCGGTGAGGCCAGCGGCGGTGTGATCATCGGTACCGTGGTCACCCGCGATGGATGGCCGGTTGAGCACGCCGTAGTCACCGTCGTCGACGCCACCGGCACCCAATCCGGCCGCACCGCCGTGGGCCACGACGGTCACTTCGCCGTGGCCGGGCTGGGTCCGGGCAGCTACACCGTGATCACCGCAGCGGTCGGCCATGATCCTCAAGCTCGCACCGGCCTGGTCAACGGCGCAGGGCCCGTCGATCTGGGCCGCCTGGTGCTGCCCCGGGCCGGCGTTACCGCGCTGCCCAGGCCGGGGATCTGGCAGATCGATCCCGTCCACTCCACGGTGGCGGCCACCGCAGTCCACCTGGGCTTCGCCAAGGTCCACGGCCGGTTCCGCACGTTCGCGGGCACTCTGACGGTCGCCGAACCGCTGGAACTCAGCTCAGTCGACGTGATCATCGAGGCAGCCAGCATCGACACCGACAATGTCGACCGCGACGCTCACCTACGTTCGCCGGATTTCCTGGACGTGCAGGCCTTCCCCCAGATCCGCTACACCGGCGACCGGCTGACCGTGCTCAGCACGGACAGTTGGCAACTCGATGGCCGGCTCACCCTGAAGTCGGTGACCCAGCCAGTGCAGCTGGACGTCAAATATCTGGGTAGCGCGGCTGGCGCCGCGGACGACATCCGCGCCGGCTTCGAGGCCAGCACACAGCTCGACCGCGACCAATTCGGCATGATCTGGAACCAGTCGTTGCTCGCCGGGGTGTTCACCGTCGGTCGCACCCTTCGCGTCACCATCGACATCGAAGCCGTCTGGTCCCGGTGACGGTTCGAGTCATACCTCGCCGGAACGAGCCTGCCCGGCTGGAGCGAGCGCTACCAGGAGGTCGCCGC
>CAXUFG010000008.1:0-5828 GCA_964250265.1 uncultured Pseudonocardiaceae bacterium
CCGCCCCCGCCACCGACCAGCCCGGCAGGTGTCGCGCCACCGCTGCGAGCAGCGCGTCTCGGCGAGTTCGGTAGGTCTTGCGGGCACTTCGGAGGTGGCGGTCGAATGTGCCCATCTCAATGAGCCGGGCCAGCGCCAGCTGCTCGATCACGGGGCACCCGCCGTCGGCGTCGCGCTTGGCGGTGACCAGCGGGGCCAGCAGGGGAGCCGGTGGCAGCATCCAGCCGATGCGCAGACCCGGGGCCAGCGATCGGCTGATCGATCCCAGCAACGCGATCCGCTGCGGGTCGAGACCCTGTATGCATCCCATGGGCATCCGGTCCCATCGGAACTCCGCGTCGTAGTCGTCCTCGATGATCAGCCCGTCCCGATCCATCGCCCATCTCACCAAGGCGCTGCGCCGGGTCGGAGACAGCACGGCACCGGTAGGGAACTGGTGCGCGGGCCCGCACAACACCGCGCGCGCCTCCGTGGCCGCCAGTGCCGACACGTCGAGTCCTTCGCGATCGACCGGAACGGGTACCAGGCGCAGCCCGGTTCCCGCCGCCACCCGGTGCAGCCACCGGCTTCCCGGATCCTCGACTGCGAGGGCGTCGTGACCCCGCTGGACCAGCAGGCGTGCCAGTAGAACCAGGCCCTGCGTGACGCCGGCGACCACCAGGACGGTCTCAGGTGCAACGTCTGCGCCGCGTACTCGGCGCAGATAGGAGGCGAGCTCGATCCGGAGCCCGTGGTTGCCGAGCGGATCGGGGTAGCCGAGGTCACTGTCGGCGAGGTCTCGGATGACGTCCCGGGTCGCGGACGCCCACTTGCGCCGGGGGAACAGCGCTGGATCCGACCGGTCCGCGCGCAGATCGAACTCGACGAGCCAGGCTGGCGTGTGGGCCGGTGTCTCGAGGGCAGGAGGTTTGTCACGGGGGAGCTGGAACGTGGCCGCCACGTGCGTGCCCGAGCCGGCCTGGCTCGCGAGGTAACCCTCGGCCACCAGCTGGGCGTAGGCGTCGACGACCACGCCTCGGGAGACCCCGAAGTCCGCAGCGAGTGCCCGGGATGACGGCAGTCGCGCACCGGAGCGCAGCCGCCCGGTCCGGATCGCGTCCCGGATCGCTTCGCGCAGTTGGATCCGGAGCGGTTGTCCCGAGTCAGGACGCAGCACTAGCAGGAGATCCGGGCTGTCCCGTGAGGGGCGTCCGAACAGTTCTTGGGTCAAGTGGTCCTCTCTCATGCGTGTGCACTGGATCGTGGTGTCGGTCCACGTCCCACTACGGTCAGTATGCAGGCGGGTTGGCCCACATTCCTGGTTGCCGAGAGTCGCCGCCACGCAATGTTCGAAAGGTGTAATCGGTAAGGGACGCGGGCTCGGCAACGTGGCGGCGTGCGTCGACCACTCGATGCCGAGTCGTCAGGAGAATTGGTCCTCTCTCAGCCATGATCACTGGACCTTGGCCTCGGTCGATCATCGCCCTACGATTACTCCGGCGTGCCCGGCCCGATGCCCGGCGCTCACCGTGCAGCAACGAAGGCGACGGGAATGTATGAGGTGTTCGGAAAAGAGCGCGTCGCCGCTGCGCCCGATTACCCCCTGCCTGATTACCCCCTGCCTGATTACCCCCTGCCCGCGGTCTGGATCCCCGCGGCACCGGATCGGCGAATGCGAATAGCACTTCCCCGGTGACCGCTGCCGGAACGGACGACCACTTGTTCGTCGTGCTCGCCACGCCCCCGGGCACCCAACGCCGACTCGTCGCCAACGCGCTGGTGGATCGTGGATCCGGATCGCCGCTGTCGGATCGTTGCACGAACTGCGAACGGCGTTGGACCGGTCGCGCCCCGACCTCGTCATCATCGACGCTGCCCTCGCCGCAAACCCGGTCGACATCCTTGGACTCGTCAGCAGCGCGGGGGCGCCGCTGATCGCGACCTCGGTCCGCAACCCCGCGTTGCGGGTGCGACTGCTCCTCGCCGGTGCGGACGATTGCCTACCTGCACGATTCGCACCGGAGGAACTACTCGCGCGCATCGCCGCCGTCGTCCGGCGGTCGCACCGCGACACGTCACCGGAACCCGCTGCGCTGATGCAGATCGGTCCGTTCTGGATCGACGTGCACGGCCGCCGGGTCAAGGTGCGCGGCTCGGAGGTCTTCCTGACCGCCAGAGAGTTCGATCTGCTCAGCTGCTTCATCCGGCATGCCGGACAGGCGCTGTCCCGGGATCGGCTGCTATCCGAGGTCTGGGGGTACACGGTTGGGGATGCGGCGACGGTCACGGTGCACGTGCGGCGGCTCCGGTGCAAGATCGAGGCCGATCCCAGGCACCCGGAGTACGTCCGTACCGTGTGGGGTATCGGTTACCGCTTCTGCGCCGATGACCAGCCGGCCGGCACCACGAGCCCGACGATCGGGGTCGGCGTCGAATAATTTCCATCGCTACAACGCGGATGCTTGGGCGATGGCCCATGCCGCGTTCACCAGCCCGACGTGGCTGAATGCCTGCGGGAAGTTTCCGAGCAACTCGCCGGTCGACGGGTTGGCTTCCTCGCTCAGCAATCCGACGTCGTTGGCGTAGGCGGTGACGCGCTCGAAAACCTCGCTGGCGGCGGCCGGCTCGCCCGCCAGCGCCAGGCATTGCGCCAGCCAGTAGGTGCACAGGATGAAGGTGCTCTCGCCGCCGCCCAGGCCGTCGGGGCCGTCCTCGGGCCGGTACCGGTAGAGCAGGCCGCACGGCGCGGCCAGTTCCTTGGAGATGGCGCCGATGGTGGCGCGCATCCTCGGATCGGTTGCGGGCAGGAAGCCCACGATGGCCAGCATGAGGGCCGAGGCATCCAGTTCGTCGCCGTCGAGCACCTGAATGTAGGAGCCCACCCGGTCGTTCCATCCCCGATCCAGGATCGTGTCCCGGACCTCCGCGCGCACCCGGGACCACGCCTCGACGCGATCGGCCGCGCCGAGCAGCGGCGCCAGCAGGATCGCCCGGTCCAGAGCCACCCAACACATCAGTTTCGAGTACAGGAAGTGCTGCGGGCCGCCGCGGGATTCCCAGATGCCCTGGCCGGGCTCCCTCCACCGCTGCGCCGCGACGTCGGCGACATCGGCGAGGAACGTGCACGTGGTGCCGTCGAGCTCGCCCAGATGCTCCCGGAGCCGGTATACCGCGTCGAGCAGCTCGCCGTAGATGTCGAGCTGCTGCTGGCTCCAGGCGCCGTTGCCCACGCGGACCGGCCGGCTGTCGCGCCAGCCGCGCAGGTGCGGCAGCTCGCGTTCGGACAGGTCGCACTCGCCCCCGACCCCGTACATGATCTGCAGGCGAGTGTCCCGCTGCATACCGGTGCCTGCCGCGTCGACGATCCACGACACGAACTGCGCGGCCTCGTCGGGACATGCCGCGATCCACAACGCGTTGAGGGTCATGCTGGCGTCCCGGATCCAGCCGTACCGGTAGTCCCAGTTCCGCTGCCCGCCGACCTGCTCCGGCAGCGATGTCGTGGTCGCCGCGATGATTGCACCGGTGGGTTGGTAGGTAAGGCCCTGCAACACCCGGCCGCTGTGGTGCACGAGCTCGGCCCACGGCCCCTGGTAGGACTGATGCAACTCACTCCATGAACGCCACCCCTGGCCGGTGGCGTCCAGCCGCCGCTGTATCTCCTGGGGCGGCCACGGCTGCGGCCGGGGGTCCGAGGTGGTGCTGAACTGCAGCGCGAACGCGATGGTGTCGTCGGCCTGCAGCTCCAGGCACCAGCGGGCCGTGGATCCCTCGATCGCCGCCGGTGGTGGTGCGGCCAGCACGAGCACCGCGCTGCCGCCCCGAGCGAGGACGCCACCGTCGATCACCGCAAGCCGGGGATGGACGATGCCGTACTCCGGGCGCGGCGCGAACTCGGCCTCGATGATCACCGAGCCGGAGGTCGCCTCGACTACCCGCACGAGCACGCACGGGGCATGCTGACCGATCGCGTGGCCCCGCTCGTCGGCGTCGAACACGAGGGCGTCGGTGAGCGTCGCCGTACCGCCCGGCGTCACCATCGTGGTTTCCAGCACAAGGGACTCCGGGAGGTAGCGCCTGCTCATCTCATAGTCGCCCGCCGGGCGGATGCACCAGTGGCCGGCGTCGTCGTCGAGCAGGCGACCGAACAGCGACGGTGCATCGAATCGGGGCAGGCACAGCCAGTCGATCGAGCCCTCCCCGCTGACCAGCGCCGCACAGTGACAGTCCGAGAGCATCGCATAGTCGGCGATCGGGCGGCTGCTCATGACGGGAATCGGTCGAACTCGATTGTGCTGGTTGCCATGGGGAGCGGGTACCCACGATGCGATCACTCCAATGCAAGATGGGCGACCACGTTAGGGATTTGTAAGACGCATGGGCACAGTGTCGCAGGGGCACAGCGTGAGGAGATTGGGATGCGGATCGTCGCCTGCGGCTGCTAGCCGACGCGGCCCTGTTGGGTCCCGTCCCAGCAATGGATGGTCACCGCCCGTACGGTGGCCATCCATTGTGGAGAGCGGGTCAGCGCGCCGCGAGTCCGAAGCCGGTGGCTGCCGGCAGGCCATTGTTGACCCCGATCGGAGCGAGCGATCCGCCGTCGCTGATGCGGTAGCTGTCGATCGTACCTGTCACGAAATTCCGTTCATAGAGGTATCGACCGTCAATGCTCATGGCCTCGTCGTTCGGCCCGGTCGCCAATCCCGGGGTGGCCGCGACTGCGTGCATCAGCGCGACGGTCCCGTCTGGGTTGATCTGGTAGCTCGAGATGGTGCCGCTGGCGAAGTTCGTCAGATAGGCATAGCGCTCATCCTTGGTCAGAACGACCCAGCAGGTGTCAGCCCCGCCGTTTGGCGCGTTCGCGGTGATCGGGTTCAGTCCCCCGGCGGCGTTGGTGTCATAGGAGCCGAAGCCGCCTTGCGTGGGCAGCGCGTTGTGGCCCTGAGCGACGAAGATCCGTCCCGGATGCCGGCGGCTCGCCGCAAAGCCGAACGGCGCGGAGAGGCCGACCGGGAGCGGCACCCCAAACAGAGTGCCGTCGCCGGCATCGGTCGCCACAGGCCTGGACAGCGTGCCATCACCACCCAGCCTGAAGGTGTCGAGCACGTTTGCGTTGCGCTCGCTCACGGTCAGTGTGGCGCCGTCGGTCGCGAACTGGACCTCGGCCGCGCCGGCCAACGTAGCCCCGACGGTCGTCAGCGAGCCGCTCAGCTGCCGGGTTGAGCCGGGGATCGGCTTGAGGCGAACGCCGTCCTCCGAGCGCTGGATACGAAACCCGGTGATCGACGGGGTGAGCCCCATCCCGAGCGGGAGGACACCCGAGTTAAGCACGTACAGGATGTCGTCGTGGACCGTGATGCTGGTGGGCTTCACCCCGCCGGAGGAGACCTTGTCGACGAGCGTCACCTCGTCGCCCCCCACATCAAGGACCGAGATCTCATTGCTGCCGGCGTTCACCGCGAACAAGTCCGACGTAAAGGGCGTCACCTCGGCGCCCAGGGAGCCGCCCAGAACCAGGCCATTCTGGGACTGCTCGAATCCGCCTCCCGCGGGCAGACCGCTGCCACGCCCTCCTGTGGAGACCTTTTGCGCCTCGGTGAGGGTGCCGTCGGGAGCGCGATCGTAGACGACGACAGCATTTCCGCTCGCTGAATTGGTTGAGGCGTAGACGTGGCCGCGCGGTGCGCCCCCCTCCCCCGCCTGCGCGGAGCCCACACCTAACGCCGCCAAGAGACTCGCCGAAACCGCAATGGTTCCGATGGCTCTTGACCGGCAGGGTTTCTTCATCGCGCTCTGCGCTCCTTCGCTGGATGGTTGGCTGGAGGTAACGTAGCTATTCAGCTGGCGTG
>CAXUFG010000008.1:5928-13900 GCA_964250265.1 uncultured Pseudonocardiaceae bacterium
TGCGCTCCTTCGCTGGATGGTTGGCTGGAGGTAACGTAGCTATTCAGCTGGCGTGAGCTGGTGATAGCCATGCTCCGGTCGTGAAAAGCTGGTTTGGCCGGACCGCCCGTTCCGCAAAATTGTTTGTGAACAGCGCCTGGGATCGACCGCGAAGCAGACGAACATGTCTTTGTAACGGTCGAGGCCCGCGGGCTGATCCGGAGATTCACCCGCTGGAGGGGGTACGCGTTAACCGTATAAACAAAGTCTTACATCTTTCACCCTTTCTGCTTTTCGCCCTTGCCGCCCCGCTGGATCCCTCCGTAGTGCGCGAAGGCGGAGCCGGCCGTATGCGGCGAGCGCCAGGAGGACCTGGAGCCCGCCTTCACCAGCCAGCGCGCAGAACCCGGGCATGACGCACCCGAACTGGAGTCAGTCTGGGCGGCGGTCGGTGTGCCGGACAGCGAGCGCGGGCGACCGCGCGGCGGCACGTTCGTGGAGGGTCTCGGTGGTCTCGTCGTACATCTGCGGGCGAGGGTGACCTGGCGCGGCCGTGTTAGGGATCTGTAAGACTCGCGCCACGTTCTCTTTGTTGTTCTGTGTACTGTTGCGTAAGAGGCTCCAACTCTTTAGCGCGCCTGGGTCTGTCTGGACCTTTGCATCCCTCGCCGCTCCGACTCTGACTGAGGACGGGCGAGGCCATGAACGAGATCGTCGATATTTCTTTGCCTGCCGAGGCCGCCGGGGTTCCGGTGTGGTCTGTCACCGGCAGGCGAAGTCGCTCGCTGAGGTTGCGATCGTGAGCACCTGGCATCGCAGCACCCCGGCTCCGGGCGGTCCACCGAACGACCGCGTTCCGGTGCCCGCGCCGCCCCCGCCTCCGCGCTGGCGGGTCTGGCTCCCGGTGATCGGGATCGGGATCGCGTTCACGGCCCTGCTGCTTTTCCAGGGCCTCAACGGGACGTCGCCGCAGCAGTTCAGCTACACCGGCTTCGTCAATGAGGTGACGGCGGACAAGATCTCGACGGCGGCGATCAGCTCGACGGGCACGGTGACCGGCACGCTCCGCAACGGCATGGCCTACACCTCCCAGATCCCCACCGCGCTGAACGACAACGCCCTGTCTGCCCTCCTCGTTGAGCACAAGGTTCAGGTGACGGGCACCGCCCCGGGCGGGACATCGGTGCTGGGCGTGTTCCTCTCACTGCTCCCGCTTCTGCTGATCGTCGGCACCTTCGTCTGGATCGCTCGCCGTGGCCGCAAGCAGCTCTCCGGCGGGCTCGGCGGGATCATGGGCATCGGCAAGTCGAAGGCCAAGGTCTACGACGAGGACAAGCCCTCGACCCGCTTCGCGGACATCGCCGGATATGAGGGTTCCAAGTCCGAGGTGATGGAGGTCGTGGACTTCCTCAAACATCCGGAACGCTATGCGAGCGTCGGCGCGGTCGGCCCGAAGGGCGTGCTCATGGTCGGGCCGCCCGGGACCGGTAAGACGCTGCTGGCCAGAGCCACCGCCGGCGAGGCCGGCGTGCCGTTCTTCGCGCTGAGCGGCTCGAGCTTCGTCGAGATGTTCGTCGGTGTCGGCGCGTCGAGGGTCCGGGACTTGTTCACCGACGCCCGGAAGCGTTCCCCGTCGATCATCTTCATCGACGAGATCGACGCCGTCGGGGGGCGGCGCGGCCCCGGTGGGTTCGGCTCCAACGACGAACGAGAGCAGACGCTCAACCAGCTGCTCTCGGAGATGGATGGATTCGAGCCGGGCGCCAGCGTGGTCGTGATGGCGGCGACCAACAGAGCCGAGATCCTCGATGCGGCCCTGCTGCGGCCCGGACGCTTCGATCGGACGGTGGAGATTCCGCTGCCCAACCAGAAGGAGCGCACCGCGATCCTGGCCATCCACGGGCGGGCCAAGCAACTGGGCCCCGACGTCGATCTCGACGCGGTGTCGCGAGGCACGCCCGGCTTCTCCGGCGCTGATCTCGCCAACCTCGTGAACGAAGCGGCGATCAACGCCGTGCGAGCCGATCGCGACGTGCTGAGCGCCGCCGACTTCGACGCCGCCCGAGACCGTCTCCTCATCGGCCGCCGCGACGCTTCAAACGCACTGTTGCCCGCGGAGAAGCACGCCGTCGCCGTCCACGAAGCAGGTCACGCACTCGTCGCCGCGCTATCGGAACACGCCGACCCCGTGGCGAAGGTCACGATCCTGCCCCGGGGTGCCGCGCTCGGCGTGACCTCGCAGCTGCCGGAGTTCGAGCGCCACCTCTACCCCGAGAGCTATCTCACCGACTCGCTCGCCGTCCGCCTCGGCGGTCGAGCCGCGGAGATCATCGTCCTGGGGGAACCGTCGACCGGTGCGTCCAACGACCTCGCAGGTGCCACCGATGTTGCGACCCGAATGGTGCGGGAGTGGGGGTTCTCGATCGAGGTCGGCCCCATCGGCTACGGCCCGGAAGGGCCCAGCCGCGACAATCCCTTCGCCGGCCGCCCCTATGCCGAGGAAACGCAGCGTTCCATCGACCAGGAAGTAGCCAGGCTCCTTCGAGAGGCTGAGAGCAGGGCCACGAAGCTGCTCCGCGAGCGGCGAGACACCCTCGACCGGGTCGTCGACCTGCTGCTCGAGCGCGAGACGATCAATGGTTCGGAGCTGGCCGCAATCGTGAGGATGCCGCTGCGCCACACCGGGCGGGAACGGGCCTGGGCAGCCCGGGCCGTGGCGATGACGCCCACCCAGCAGGAACGCGGCGGAATCAGCCCGAACGGCACAACCGGCAGCGCTGGGCCGCCAGCTTGAGGAGGTTGGGAGTCGTCTGCGGGCTGATCGCGGGCGCGGTCTTGCTGGTTCCCTTGCCGGAAGCCACCGCCGACGTACCGGTCAGCACACCGAGTTCGGACAGCCAAGCGGTGCCGCACACCGAGGTGAGCATGCTGGCGGTGTCGCTCGCCGTCGGCGGTGCCCTCGTCATGGCCGGGTCCGGCCTGGTGCTGGTGCTGACCCGGCGCCGCGCGCTCGACATCGTGTGCGCCGATCAATCGATCGGTGAACGACACTGCGCAGTAGGGGAGCAGGAACAGTCATGAGCGTTCTGATTGCGGTGGGAGTGGGCCTGGTTTCCGGCCTGATCGGCACCGTCGCGTTGACGTTCTCGGAGACAGTGGAGGCGAGCCTGACCAAGCGGGAGGCCAGCACGGTGCCCGGTCAGGTGGGGGTGAAGTTGGTTGGCCACGGCGAGGATCCTGCCGCGGCGAAGCGGTTCAACACCCCCGTGCACTGGGCCCATGGGATCACTCTCGGCGCCGTGCGTGGCCTGCTAGGACTCATCCCCTGGGGACCCGTTGTGGCCACGGTGGTGTTCTTCGCCGCCGTGTGGGGCGGGGACGCGCTGCTCTACCGCGGCTTGGGTATCGCTGACTGGCCGTGGAAGTGGGAACCTCAGGAGCTGGCCACCGACCTGTTCCACAAGGGCGTCTACGCCCTCGTCACGAGTGCCGCGTTCGTGCTGCTCTGGTGGCTGGTGGCCTGATCTGCGAGCATCCGTGACACCTCGACCGCGTCATCGACCACCTGCTCGAGGGCGAGGCGATCAATGGTTCAGACCTGCCGGCAATCGCGGGGACAATAGCAGATCGTTCACGATCCGGATGAACGGTAACGCTGTGAAGCCTTCGTGAGAAACTCCCAGGAAAACGTTGATACCGGAGCCACGTCCGTCCAATGGTCCAACTCTTTTCGGGTTATGAGGGAGTGTGGATGTGTGGCTCCGACCACCTTCTCCTGGATAGGCAGGAGCGCGGCAAGCGCGTCGCGAGCGGCAACAGGATCCCCCGCCTCCCCGGTCCATCGGGCAAGTTCATGTCTAGTGAGCAGGGTGTGCGGGTGCTCAGCACCGATTATCCTTTCCCTGATGGGCAAAAGCACGACTAGGGAGTCGCGGGCAGCAACAGCGTCTCCGGCTTCTCCAGTCCAGTGTGCGAGTTCATGTCGGGTGGTAAGGGTCCGAGGGTGTTCGACGCCGAGGACCTTTTCCCGGATGGGTAGGAGCGCGGCGTAGGAGTCGCGAGCGGCGACGGGATCGCCGGCTTCTCCGGTCCAGTCAGCGTGACTGGCCCAGGTGATCAACGTATCGGGATGTTCTGGGCCCAAGACTCGCTTCCGGACGGGTAGAAGCGCGGCGTGGCCGTCGCGAGCCGTAGCAGGATCCCCAGCTTCTCCGGTGTACCAGGCGAGGTTCGCGCGGGTCGTTAGCGTGGCGGGGTGCTCGGCTCCGAGCACTTTCTCCTGGATGACTAGCAGCGGCGCCAGGGCGTCACGAGCGGCCACCGGATCCCCTGCATCTCCTGTCCATCGGGCGAACTGATGCCTGGCGTGAAGGGTGTCGGGGTGCTCGGCTCCGAGCACCTTCTCCTGGATGGGTAGGAGCGCGGCGTACTGGTCGCGGGCGGAGGCCCGATCCCCGGCATCCCCGGTCCAGTGAGCGAGATTGTTCCGCGTGGCGAGGGTGTCGGGGTGTTCGGCGCCCACGACCGTCTCCCGGAGGGGTAACAGCGCTGCACAAATATCGCGGGCGCCGGCAGGGTCGCCCGCTTCACCGGTGTAATAGGCAAGATCAGCCCGAGCCGTGAGAGTATCCGGATGCTCGGCGCCGAGCCTATCCTCGGTATTGGCGAGGATATTCTGTTGAAGGAGGCCGGCGGTCCGGTAGTCGCCGCTAGCACCCAGGTAACGGACAGCTTTCATCATGCTGGTGGAGCCAGCGCTGAGAGCGAGGATGTGTGGGAGCAGCGCCATATAAATGGGCCAGGTGTCGGGGTGTTCCGGCGTATCTGGTAGTGCGGCTTCGAGTACAGCCGTGGCGATTCGGCGCCACGTCGCGTATTCAGTGTCACCGAGTTCGTCAGCGGTGACAGCCTGGATCAGGCGGTGCACCGACACTGTGCCGCGAATGGCCGGGCTGGTCAGCGAGTAGCGACGTAGGGCAGCCACCGCATCTCCAACTGCTAATATATCGTTGAGGAGCGGACTCAAAAGGTCGCCAGCTTTAGCATCAAGGAATACCCGTGGCGCAGGGTTGGTCGTTAAGAGGAGACGGTAAGGAATATCTTCGGGGGCATAGCAGGCCAGTAGTCGCAGCAGGGTGATTGCGGTTGGTTCGGTAGCATGAAGCTGAGCGAAAGCCAGTGCCCAAGTAGTGGTGACCGTCTTGTCGTAGCCACTGGGCCCGCCTCGGGTCAGGAGGCTGGCGCGGGTCTTGTTGAACAACTCGGAATAACTCCGCAGGCTCTCGCCGGTGGCATTGAGGTACGCGGCGACCTGTTCCAGGGCTAGCGGTAAGCCACCAAGCTCGGTGGCGAGTTGCCGCGCAGCTTCGGTGTCAGTGTCGTTGGTGTGGGAGAGCAGGAACGCTGCGGCGGACTCGTGATCAAGAACAGGCACCGCTACGGCTTGCTCTCCGGGCCAATGCGGATTCTGGCTAGTGACCAGCACGTGCCCGTTACCAGCCGGAGGCATGACGGCACGCAGCGCGCCAGGGTCGATGACGTTATCCATCAGGAGCAGCCATCGTCCCGGTCGAGCCGCAAGTGCGGCGTGTACCTGATGAACCGGATCGGCGCCGTCAACGAGATCTCTAACTCCCAACAGAGTGGCCAGCTCGGCGAAGTTGGCCGACAAAGTCACGGGGTCCTCAGCAGAGAACTGCCAGATCAGCCCGTAGTCGTCCAAGTGCAGATGGGCATACTCCAACGCCACGCTTGTTTTGCCCACTCCGCCCATCCCGTGCAGCACAGCCACACGTGGACGCGCCCCTTCCTCAGCTGGCAAGCGAGTAGCCAGCTCAGCCAAGACATGTTCCCTGCCTGCCAGAGACGCTGGTCGTGAGTCCAAACGGATCGGTCGAGCGGGCTCCGCCCGGCGCGTTGAATGCAGTTCGCCGACCGCGATTGCACCACGGTCGGAATAAACGACCTTGCCTGCCACGATGTGCGGCTCCGCAGCCGGCTTTCCGGGTAGGGTCAGGCCTGGTGCCTTACCCGGCTGTGGAGGGTTTCCCGGAGTCACAGACCCGTGGATCACTCCGGCGGCAACCCCGCCACTCTTGGCCCGAATGTTCATATCCCGACCTGCGGCGACCCCGTAGTCGCCGGTGGACGCGCCCGCATCGTGCTCACGAAGCTGGGTGACCAATTGCTCAAGTTGCTGGGCAAAATCGGGATCATCCTCGGCGGCGTCGATGATTGCCCCCTCAACTCGCTCTCGAGTCCGAGGTTTTTCATCGCCCACCGAGGCCTGTGCCTCCAACCTGGCTAGTGCAGTATCGCCGACCAGCTTGGTGCTGATCAGCTCGTGCATCCGGTCCATTCCCGTATCCAGGGCATGGTCCACCTCGGTATCGACTCGACCGGCCACTCGACGCCATTTCTGTAGCAGATAACCGACCGCGTACCCGGCTACTAACTCAAGTCCCGTCACTGCAACCATCTCCCAATCGACGCATCCGTCGCAGGATCCCATAGCGCCAACAGCCCGCCCATACAGATCGGTGGAGGCCGCTATCGGTCCCGAGTCCCCGCTGACTTGACGTTGACGCCGAGCTCTGCAAGGAGGTGGTGACCCGCTCCGGGCTGGACATTCCCTAGATCGGGTGGCTGGTCGGTTGCGTTACGAACACCCGCCCACAACGCTCGCCAGTACGGCAGTCGCATTATGCGCCCGCCGACGTCGCGGACCAGACAGAGCTCGTCCTGGTTAGCCACCCGGCACCGCCGGCCATGGCGCTGGCGAGATCGTCCGCCGGGCAGCGACCGCGCCGGACCCGGTGCTCGGTGATCTCCTCCACGAGCCGCTGCGCCTCGGCTGGGGCGCCCAGGGTGGGCAGCGCCTGGCAGGCCAGCTCGAAGACCGCGATCGCGGCGGTGGCGAGCGGGTCGTCGCGCAGGCCGAGGCGCGCTGCCTGCAACCACCGCCCGACTGCTGGTGCACAGGCCTCCCGGGCAGCGGCGGTCACCGCGGGCTCGGCGAGCAGCGCAGCCAGCACCGCCACCGGCACCCGCCACTGTCCCACCGGTTGGGTGTCCAGGTAGCGGACCTCGAGGTAGCCCTGGGGCCGCACCGGCGGGAACAAGGTGCTCAGGTGGTAGTCCAGGTCAGCAGTGCTGGGGCGACCGGGCAGCGTCCCGGACAGCCAGTCGGCGAAGGTGACCCCTCTTGGCACCTCCCACCTGCCCCATTCGCGGCGCTGGCACAACACCGGGGTGTCCAGCGCCCGGCGAGCCCAATCCGCCGCTGGATTCCGGTGCACCCGGCTGGGCCTGGTGCGGACCGGGTCCAGCGCGAGGCACAGGGCGGGCTGGAGATCTCGAGCTGGCCACCGGGTTCGACTGTGACAGTGGAGCCGTACGGAAGAGGGGTCTGTGGGCTGTCGGGGACGAGGGAGTCCGGGACATGCGCGCCGAGCGCGTCGGCGAGATGGCGGGCCCGTAGCGGAAGGTGGGGATTCCCGGAATGCTGCACCACCCACTCGAGCTCTGCGCCGAGCAGCCTCGGCGGCCCGTGCTTGAAGCAGACCGAGGCGACGTACGCCTCCGCCTCTGCCCGGCTGCGCAGCACCGTCGGCGGTGCGGCTGCGGTCACGGCGACGTGGGCAATGGCGGGGAGGTCGTGCATCGGGTAGCCATGCCCGGACGGTATCCACGGTGCACTCCCCTCGCCTGCTGAGCGTCCCGGCGTTTAGTGATCTGTAAGACCTCGGCATCGCCTGGGTCCCATTTCGGGTCGGGGGGAGCGCACTGTCGACGGAGGCCGTCTGCAGCCACCAGGTGCGCCGGTCGGCGTGGCGCAGCGACGCGCGGGAATCGACTGGGCACACTCTCGGGGTGATTGCGCGGCTACGTGAAGGTGTGACGTGGTTTGTCGTGCTCACCGGCTTCTATTTGCGTTGATCTCGGAATATGACTGGCCAGAGGTTGCGACCGGGGTCGGCGCGGGCGCGGTGGG
>CAXUFG010000008.1:14000-29409 GCA_964250265.1 uncultured Pseudonocardiaceae bacterium
CTGTCCAGCACGGCCGAACGCAGCCGATTCCGGCCGGCCTGGCGGTGGCTGGATCCGCTGCCGTTGGGCCCTGGGTGCGGGTGCGGCTGCGGAGTTCTTCAACCGGCTGTGCTCCCGCTATCACTCGACTACCGCTTCGTGATTGAGCCAGCGGATTCCAGGGCCGGAGCATGATCACTCTTTGTGTGCCAAGGACGACACGTGATGTCGTTGCCGGCACACAAACAGTGATCACCGTGTGATGTGGCGGCTCTCGCGCCACCCAGCTCGGCGGCGACGTGACGCCCGGTCGCTGTAGCCCGCCAAGTGCACGTTAGCTAGCGAAGGCCGGCACGGTCCTGGTTGGGGAAGCGGACCATAACCGCACGTCAGCTGTGGTCTAGATCGTTGAGCACCACTGCGGTGAGGGCGCCGTAGGCCAAGTGTGGGACGACGTCGGCCACCCAGTCTTTGGCCGCCCAGGTGCGGGGGTCGGTAACACCGAGCACCGTCATGGGCCCGTTGGTGCCGAGCAGCGCCCCGAGGGTCGCGACGAGACCGCTGACTACTAGCCCAGGTCGGTAGCCGGCGGCGCGGGCCAGCCCCAGCAGCGCCCCGGTGCCGAGCCCAGCGACGATACCGGTGAGCGAGCCAAGCCCGGCGACCCGATTCGTCCGGTCCTCCCCCTGCCCGGGGACGGGAATGTGGGTCTTCTTCGAGAGTGCTTCAACGGTGTCTTGGGGGGTACTGCTGGCGGGGCGGGCGCGGGCCACCACATCCAGGTAGGTCACGGCGTTGAGCATGGTGGTGCCGGCGGCCCCGGCCGCTGCGCCGAGCAGCATCCCAGAGAGCAAGCCTCTCATCCGGACACCTGCTCGCCCGGCTGGGTGAAGATCTTCTGCTCCTGCGCCGCTACGTTCGCCTCACGAGACATGGGTACCGCTCTCTTTCTCATCGAACCAGCCGGCCTCTTCGGACCGCAACCTTCAGGGCCAATACCCCGACATCGCCACAGCTAAACAGCGGTGGCGATGTCAGCCGAAGAAATCGTCGGACAGCGCGAGCAACACGGCACCGTCTCCTTGTGGTGAATATTACAAGTTGCTGTCGTAGCACTATTTTGACCTGCGGCTCGCTTTCGTGGACGGTAGCGTCTCTTACTGGCGTGTGGTGGAGACCGCGGATCTTCTCGCCGTCGTCGGCTTCCTGCGTGAGACATGATCAGCTCCTTTAATCAATTACGCCGGATTTCTTCACATCAGTCGAGGATCGGGGATCGATCATGGGCAAGACCGCTGGAGATTATCTGTGTGAGCGCCTGCTGGAGTGGCACGTCTCCACGATCTACGGGTTCCCCGGTGATGGGATCAACGGGATTCTCGGCGCGCTACGACGTTATGAGGACCGGCTGCGGTTCATCCAGACCCGGCATGAGGAAATGGCCGCTTTCATGGCGTGTGGGCACGCCAAGTTCACCGGCGAGGTCGGGGTGTGCCTGGCCACCGGGGGCCCGGGAGCGGTCCACCTGCTCAACGGGCTGTACGACGCGAAACTGGACCACCAGCCGGTGGTGGCGATCGTCGGGCAGACGTTCGTGCGCGCGTTGGGTGGGCACTTCCAACAGGAGGTCAACCTGCTGCAGCTCTACTCCGACGTGGCCTCGGCCTACTGCGAGCAGGCCAATGAGCCCGGCAGCATCCGGCACATCCTGGACCGGGCGTTGCGGATCGCGCAGGCCGAGAAGACCGTCACCTGCGTGATCATCCCCGCGGATGTGCAGGAGAGGGACGCGGTGGAAAAGCAGCCGCACCTGACCCACACCATGCACTCCGGGGTCGGTTACTGGCCTGGTCGCGTGATCCCCGAGCAGCACGACCTGCAGGACGCCGCGGACATTCTCAACGCCGGCGAGAAGGTCGCGATGCTGGTCGGTGCCGGCGCGTTGGGCGCCACCGAGGAGGTCATCGCGGTCGCGGACACCCTCGGTGCCGGGGTGGCGAAGGCGTTGCTGGGCAAGGCCGCAGTGCCCGATGACGTGCCGTTCTGCACCGGCTCGATCGGGTTGTTGGGCACCAGACCGAGTTGGGACATGATGCAGGGCTGCGACACGCTGCTGATGGTCGGCTCCAGCTTCCCCTACTCGGAGTTCCTGCCCGAAGAGGGCAAGGCCAAGGGTGTGCAGATCGACCTGCTGGGGCGGATGCTCTCGATCCGCTACCCGATGGACCTGGCCCTGGTCGGGGACAGCAGACAGACCCTGGCCGAGCTGCTGCCACTGCTGCACCGCAAGACCGACCGCTCCTGGCAGGAGGGCATCGTCAAGGACGTGGAGCAGTGGTGGCGGTTGATGGATGACCGCGCCAAGCCCGCCGACATCGACCGGGACGGGGACCGGCGGCGGGTCCGCCCGCAGGCGCTGTTCGCGGAGCTGTCCCGGCAGTTGCCGGACAACGCGATCCTGTCCAGTGACTCCGGGTCGGCGGCGAATTGGTTCGCTCGCCACGTGAAGATCCGCCGCGGGATGAAGGCGTCGCTGTCGGGGAACCTGGCCACCATGGTGCCCGGGGTGCCCTACGCCATCGCGGCGAAGTTCGCCTTCCCGGACCGGGTGGCAGTGGCGATGGTCGGTGACGGGGCGATGCAGATGGGTGGCATGGCCGAGATGCTCACCGCCGCGAAGTACTACCAGACCTGGACCGACCCACGGCTGGTGGTGCTGGTGCTGAACAACGAAGACCTCAACCAGGTCACCTGGGAGCAGCGCGCGATGGCCGGGAATCCGAAGTTCCACGCCTCCCAGGACATCCCCTACGTGCCCTACCACGCCTACGCCGAGATGATCGGTCTCAAGGGCATCAAGGTCGACCGGTCCGAGCAGATCGAGGGCGCCTGGCGGGAGGCGTTGTCCGCGGACCGCCCGGTGATCATCGACGCGATGACCGACCCCGAGGAGCCACCGATCCCGCCGCACGTCAGCTTCGCCCAGATGGCGGCGATGACCAAGGCGTTCGTCGCCGCCCCGAAGGAAGGCCTGCCCGGGGCCTTGTCGGCTGTCCGCGAGTTCGCCCAAGAGTACCTCCCGGGGCGGTAGACGATGGCCATCCTGGGAAAAAGGCGCCGCACCGGGCCGGTGGATGCCCTGAGCGCGGCAGGTGATGTGGTCGGTCCGGGGTCCCTGCGCGGCGCGGTGGTCGGTGCTGAGCATCTGCTGGACCGGGTTGTGCGCAACGTGGAGCACGGCCGGTTCGAGCGGTCATTGTCTGGCTTAACCGCGGCCTCGGCACTGGTGACGGGAGCCGAGGTGTACCTGGAGCATTACAAGGCGAGCTTCGGCAACAAGTGGATGTGGACCCCGATCGTGCTGACCCCGCCACTGGTGATAGCGGGGATCGGCGGGGTGTTCTCCAAGCGCTGGGCGAAGACCGCGCTGCCGGTAGCCGCGGCGCTATATACCGCCAACGGGCTGCTGGGCGAGTACTTCCACGCCCGCGGGGTGTCCCGCAAGCCGGGTGGCTGGAAGTTGTACTCCTACAACCTGCCGATGGGCCCGCCGATCTCCGCGCCCGGGTTGATGGCGATGGTTGGCGGGATGGGTCTGCTCGCGGCTCTGCTGCGCCGGGAGACGTGAGCCGTGCCGGACGTCTCCCGCCCCGATCACCTACCCAACCGGCGGACCGACGGGCAGCCGCTGCACCCGTCCTGGCTGCCCCAGCAGCGGCGCGGCACCACTCCGCAGATGATCGGCCGCTATCCGGACTTCGACGTGTTCGACGCGGTCGACACCTGGGACGCGGCGACGAAGCGGGTGGTGCTGGCCCGGCTGGAGCCGCCCGGCCCGCTGCGCTTTTTCACCGCAGCGGAGGAGCCGACGCTGCGGGCGTTCTGCGACACGGTGCTTGCCCAGGACCGCGAGCCCCGGGTCCCGGTCGCCGAGATGGTCGACACCAAGCTGGCCGATGGAAAGCTCGACGGCTACCAGTACTCCGATATGCCCGATGACCGGGAGACCTGGCGGCTGGTGCTGGCCGGGCTGGACCACACCGCCATGTCGGGTTACCAGGTCGACTTCGCCGGGTGCACCGCCGCCCGTCGCGAGAACATCGTCGGTGAGTTCGCCGCGGGCCGCCTGGTGGGGGGCGCCTGGGAGCAGCTCAACGTGACGCGCGCCTGGTCGGTGGTCACCCGCGCGGCGCTGGCCGCGTTCTACTCCCACCCGTGGGCCTGGAACGAGATCGGCTTCGGCGGCCCGGCCTACCCGCGGGGCTACATGCGCCTGGGCGGCCCCGGGTCCAACGGCGCCGGTGTCCGGGAGCCGTTCGAGAAGCCAGGCGCCACCGACGGGGACCCCGTCCGTGCCGTCGAAGACGAGCGGGACTGATGGGCGATTTCTGGCGCGGTCTGCTCAAGGGCTCGGTCGGCCCGCGCGACAACGACTCCCGCTTCCTGCTCGACGTGCACACCCGCGACCTGCCCGGCGAAAAGACCATGCGCCGCTACGACGACGGCGACGAGGTCGACCTGGTCGTCGTCGGCGCCGGCGCGGGCGGGTCGGTGCTGGCCCAGCGACTGGCCCGGGCCGGCTGGCGGGTGGTGATCCTCGAGGCGGGACCGTTCTGGCATCCCGATGAGGACTGGGTGTCGGATGAGGCCGGCTCGCACTCGCTGTACTGGACCCAGAAACGGATCATCGGCGGGGCCGACCCGATCGAGCTGGGCAAGAACAACTCCGGCCGCGGGGTGGGCGGCTCGATGGTGCACTACGCCGGCTACACGCCCCGGTTTCATCCCAGCGACTTCTCTACCTACTCCGACGACGGTGTGAGCGCCGACTGGCCGATCGGCTATCACGACCTGCGACCGCACTACGAGCAGGTCGAGCGGGAACTGCCGGTCGCCGGGCAGGACTGGCCGTGGGGCTACCCGCACCGCTACCCGTTCTCCCCGCACCCGATCTCCGGGGCCGCGGAGAAGATGCGCGAGGGCGCGTGGCGGCTGGGCATCGAGATGCGGGTCGGGCCGGTGGGGATCGTCAATGGCACCTTCGGGAACCGGCCGCACTGCATCTACCGCGGCTATTGCCTGCAGGGATGCAAGGTCAACGCCAAGGCCAGCCCGTATGTCACCCACCTGCCCGACGCGCTGGCCCACGCCGTGGAGATCCGGGCGGACTGCATGGCGCTGCGGGTGGAACTCGACGACGCCACTGGGCGCGCCCGCGGCGTGGTCTACGTCCGGGAGGGCGACGGGGCGCAGCGTCTGCAGCGCGCCCGGTTCGTCGCCGTCGCCGGTTACTCCATCGAGACCCCGCGGTTGCTGCTCAACTCCACCAGCCGCCGGTTCCCGAACGGCCTGTGCAACAACGAGGACCAGGTCGGGCGCTACGTCATGGTGCAGGGCGCCAGCCAGACCGCCGGGCGTTGGCCCGAGGAGTTGCGGATGTATAAGGCGCCGCCGCCGGAGATCTCCAGCGAGCAGTATTACGAGACCGACGCCACCCGGGGCTTCGCTCGCGGGTTCTCCATCCAGACCGTGTCCCCGCTGCCCATCGGGTGGGCTGAGCATGTGCTGGCCGATGGGCACTGGGGCCGGGCGCTGCGCGAGTACATGCGCGACTACAACCACTGGGCCAGCATCGGGGTGCTCAACGAGTTGCTGGCGTACCCGGACAACCGGATCACGCTGGCCGATGAACACGACCCCTACGGCCAGCCGATCGCCCGGATGGACTACACCCTGTCGGACAACGACAAGGCCAACCTCGCCTACTCCACGAAGATCATCACTGACGTCCTGCACGCCGCCGACGCCCAGGACGTGCTCACCATCCAACGCTTCGCGCACCTCATCGGTGGCGCCCGGATGGGTAGGTCCCCGGAGACCTCCGTGGTCGATGCGAATCAGCGGTCCTGGGCGGTCCCGAACCTGTTCCTGGCCGATGGATCCGTGTGCCCTACCCAGGGCAGTGCCAATCCAGCGCTGACGATCATGGCGCTCGCGTCCCGGCTCGCCCAGCGGATGGCCAGCGGCGCCGCGATGGACGACGACCCCTCCGCTCGCGCGGGGAGCACCCCAACGGCCGCAGGGAGCCGACCATGACGAGCGCGCTTCACCGAGTCGCTTCGCACCCCGCAGGCATGGCCTCGGGGGCGATCATCCACGTGATGCAGGTGCTACTCGGCATCCGGGCGGACGCCCCCGCGGGCCTGCTCACCGTGGACGCCGCGCTGCCGGACTAGTTGCCCGAGGTGGAGGTGCGCAACATGCGAGCCGGCCAGGCCTCCGCCGACATCGTCGTCCGTCGTGGCGTCGACGGTGAGCACGAGCTCGCGGTGCACAGCCGGGTGTTGCCGTCGACGTGGTTGGTACCGATCGCGCCGATCACCGTGGCTCAGCCGTGCGAACCGATCCTGCTTACTAATCGAAAGCCAACAGCGCGGACCGACCGCGGCCAGGGAGGACGGTGTAGTGATGGGCACTGGCGACAAGATCGACAATAAGGCCGAGGAACTCAAAGGCAAGGCCAAGGAAACCGTGGGCAAGGCCACCGACGATAAGGAGTTGGAGGCCGAAGGGCACGCCGACCAGGCCAAGGGCAACCTGAAGCAGGCCGGTGAAAAGATCAAGGACGTGTTCAAGAGCTGACGTAGCACCCGCCGCCGGTGACAGCTCACCCACCGGCCGTGGCCAAGAACGCCGACTGTGTCGGCGAGGTTAATATCGGGCTGCAGCCTAGATGATCGACGGCTGACGAGCCGGGTCCGCGCCGCCGGCCCGGCTCGTCAGCTTCGGGCCATCACTGTCGTCCGGCAAGCTGCGCGGAGAGATCTTCCCCATACCGCAGATTATGTAGTGCCACTACATAATCTGCGGTATGGGGAAGATGGTCTGTGGAGATGATGACTCGCGACCGAGGTCGCGCGAGTCTGGAAAGTCCGGATTCCCCATGAGATGGCCTGGTCGCGACGCTGCGTAAACGGGAGTTCGGCTGAGCCGCCAGGCTTGATCGCGGTTTCTCTGGAACGCGCGTGAGAGTGCTGGAGGCGACAGTTGGTGCTGTTTGCTGAGCCGGACCCATCGGCACCGGCTGAAGAGCGAATCGAGCGCCCGTCAGTTGACGAACTTCTGGACCGCGCGGTGAAGCGCCGCATCTGTGTGGTGATCGGTGCGGCCGGCTGGGGGAAGACCACGGCGGTGGCGACCTGGTCGCGGGGCTGTTCGGTCGCGTGGGTGCGGTATGAGGACCATGAATCTGATGCGGATCGCCTGGTGTCCAGCCTGTTCGGGGCATTGCGCACACACGTGTCGGTGCCCGAGCCGACGGAGGCTACGGCGCAGGGGGAGCAGCTCGGGTCCTCCGTAGCAGTCATCTGCGAATGGTTGCGCAGTTACCTGAGCAAGGACCTCGTTGTGGTTCTTGATGACTTGCATGCGCTGCGGCCGGACAGCGACGCCGCTTGTGTCGTCGAGACGCTGTGCCGGCGTGCACCGGATCGGTTGCATTTGGTCCTGATATCCCGATGTGAGCTGCCGTTCTCCGTGCAGCGGCTCCGGGGTCGCGGGCTGGTCATGGAGATCCACGCGCCGGATCTTGCCTTCGACGTTGCCGATGTCGAGGCGCTGCTGGACAAGACGGTGGGGCACGATCCACCCGCCCTGGCACGGCGAGTGTGGGAGCTCACCAGTGGGTGGCCCGCGGCCGTGCACTGTGCGGTGGAGATGCTCCGGATCGTCGGGGTGGACCGGCGCCTGCGCGCAGTGGAACAGCTCTCCCGCCCGGGAGAGTGGTTCCACCACTATCTGGCCGAGGAGGTCGTCGGCGCCGCACCCGAATGGATCCAGCAGTTGCTGCGCAGGCTGGCGATCTTCGGTGAGGCCAGATCCACCACCGAGATCGCCCGCGGGCTCAATGATCCGACCACCGTGCTTGCCGAACTCAGCCGCCAGGGACTCGTGCAACGCAGTGGACGGGACAGCGCCAGCTGGTCTCTCGTGCGCCCATTGTGTGACTACTTCGCGCACGAGACCGCGCCATCCGGTACCGATCGGAAGACACTGCTCGTGACGGCGGCCAGTGAATGCATCGACCGGGGGGCGCCCGGCGAGGCTCTGCGACATCTACTGGCCGCAGGCGAATATGCCGAGTGCGCCACGCTCCTGGTCGATCATGGTGGAGCCCTCGTGCAGAGCGGGCAACTCGAGGTCGTGCTGGAGGCCGCTGCGATACCGGCCGAGTACCTCGATGATCCACGCATCCAACAGGTTCTCGGGCAGGCGCAGCAGGTGCGAGGACAATGGACGCAAGCGATGCAGCACTATCGGCGTGCCAGCGACGACCGCGACGAGCTTGAGCCCGCGCTGTCGTGGCGGCTGGGAATGCTCGCTTTCGCCCAGGGCGAGTTCGCCGAGGTCCACGCCCTCACCGAGCGAACCCGGCTGGACCAGGAGGACACCCTTGATGAGACGCGGGTGCTCTCGCTGGCCGCCAGCGCGCACCGAATGACCGGTGACTTGGTGAACATGGAGAAGATTGCGCGTCAAACCCGGGCCGCTGCCCGACGATGCGACGATCCCCGCGCGTGGACCACCGTGCACAACATGTTCACCCTCCTCGCCGCCGCCCAGGGCGACTGGCGGCAAGCTAACGCTCACGGTGCCGAAGCGCTGCGTATTGCCGAAGCGACCGGCGACCTGCTCCAGCTGACGTGGACCCGGACTTCGCGAGCGTTCCACTATTTCGAGGCGGGTTCGCCCCGCCGTGCGCTAGACGAAGCCGAGATCGCACTGGGCCTCAGCGAAAGTTGCGAGGATCCATTTTTCATCGCGAATTGCCTGACCACCCGCGGTCGGGCCCGAAGCCGCCTCGGAATGCTCGATACGGCGGCGGTCGACTTCAGCACAGCAATCGAGCTCTTCCAGCGTATCGGCTCCCGATTTCTCGCCTGGCCCCTCTGTGGCATGGGTGATTTGCACCGGACCAGAGGGCAGCTGGTTCGAGCCCAAGCGGTGTACGAGGAGGCGCTGGCCATCGCTGAGCCTTGCCACGATGTGTTTGGCCTCAGTTCGGCGCTGATCGGTCTCGCCCGCATCGGGGCCACCGATGACCTGGAACTCGCTCGAGAGTTCGCTGCTCGCGCCGTCGCGTTGGGCGAGGGGCTTCGCCGGATCCCAGCATTCCTGGCCCGTGGCTGGGTCGAATTGATGGGCTGCGACCGGCAGCGTGCCTCGGCGGATGCTGCTCGGGCTGCCGCAGCCGCTCGGCAACGGCGGGACAACCCCGGACTGGCCGAGGCGATCACCCTGAGCGTGCTCGCCGCCAACGAGCCTGCCGTGGATGCCGCCCCGCTACGGGAGGCGATCGACATATGGCAGGAAACAGGCTGCCGGCTGGAGGAAGCCGCGACCAGAGTTGTGGCGGCTCACATCGGCGCGCCTATTCAGCGCGTCGACGCCGATAGCGCAGACCGGATGCTTCGGGAGCACGGCGTCGATGTCGAAACGCGGCGGGTCGCCGGACCACTCGGGGCGCTGGCCCACTTCACGCCCGCAGTGTCCGTCCATACCCTCGGCGCGTTCCGGGTGCTCCGTGATGGAGTCCCGGTTCCGACTCTCGAATGGAAGTCGAAGAAGGCCAGGGACCTGTTGAAGATCCTGGTTACCCGGCGCGGGCCAATCCCCCGTGACCAGCTGATGGAGCTGCTGTGGCCGGAAGTGGAGCCAGCCGTGGCCGGAAACCGGCTCTCCGTGCTGCTCTCCGCACTTCGCGATGTGCTGCTGACTCGATCAGCCAGCGATGGCCCGTTACTCACCAGCAACAGCTCGGTGTCGCTGAATCGCGCCCTGATCAGCGTCGACGTCGACGACTTTCTCGATCGGGCCAGCGCCGCCCTCGACGCGGATCGGGCAACAGCGCCGGACACGATCGCGCGACTTGAGGCCGCCATCGCCGCCCACACCGGGGGTTTCCTCGAAGAGGACCCCTACCAGGAGTGGGCGGGCGCGTTGGCCGAAGAGGTCCGGGCCAGCTACATAGCCCTGCTTCGGGCACTGGCTGCACGGCTGCGCGAGGCTGGCGATCCCGACGCGGCCGTGCGGTACGTGCTGCGGGTACTTAAACAGGACTGCTACGACGAGGCGGCTCATCTGGACCTCGTCGGAATCCTGCGCGAGGCGGGTCGTCTTGGGGAGGCACGCCGGCACTACGAAAGCTACGTCCGCCGAATGGCGGAAATTGGTGTTCCCCCGCGCCCACTGCCGGGGATGACATCGCGGGATTAGGCTACTCCACCCGGCCTATCCGCGCTGATGCCGTTGGGCTAGGCGGAGCGCGCCCCCGAGTGTGCCAAATGCCGTGGTAAGCGAGATCTAAGATCGTTTTATATCAATGATAAGATCTTTTTAATCTGCCGGCCTTAGTCTCGTTAACTGTTGTTCATGGACGACCTCAAGGGCAACACGGATGGGTTGAGACGAAGGGTAGTGGACATGGCGGACTTCAACTTCAGCGTATTCACTCAGAAACTTGAGGTGAACGCTGACAAGCCTGGGTTGACCGGGGCGGTTGACGAGCTACTCCGCACTATGGCCGACGCCGGCCGCTGGCAGATGACCGGTGGCGGCTTGTGGTGCAGTCTTTCCCCCAACGACTATGTCGGGCGTTCTCAGGGCTGGAAGCTCCACCTCTCGGCGACGGTGTCCTCAGCTGAAACGGTGCTCTCGCGCGCGCTGCCGCTGCTTCTCGCCAGCAGCTCTGCCTTCAAGTTCGCCAGCACGCTCAGCCACGTCGCCCACCTGAATGCCCGCAACACCCCCCGGGGACATTCCGGGAAATTTATCACGGTCTATCCGCAAAATGACGAGGAAGCCGTTCTGCTTGCCTGGGCGCTGCACGAGGCGACGGTTGGTCTTCCCGGTCCGCGTATTCTCTCGGACCGTCCTTACGTACCGGGAAGTCTCGTCCATTACCGCTACGGGGCATTCGTTGAACAGCGGAGGATCTCGAACGACGGTTTGTACGCGTGGGTGATCTTCGATCCGGACGGTAATCCCGTGGAGGATCGCCGTGTCGGGCAGTACTTGGCGCCGTCATGGGCCCGCTGTCCGTTCCCCGATGCGGGGAGCAACGTTGTCTCGGGTGGGAGCAGCGGTAATGCAGGGGTCCTGCTCGCGGAGCGATTTCTGGTGCGTGAGGCGATCCGTCATGTCAACAAGGGCGGAGTCTACCGGGCCACCGACACCCGCAGTGGCGCGGAAGCGATCATCAAAGAGGCGCGGCCCCACGTGGCGGCAGATGACACCGGCAAAGATGTGCGGGACCTCCTGCGGGCAGAAGCCCGAGCGCTGGAGAAGCTTGGGCCTGCGGGCGCGGCGCCTCGGATGCTGATGGTCTTCGAGCACAGTGAGCACCTTTTCCTCGCCGAGGAGCTCGTGCCGGGCGTGTCGCTTCGCGAGTGGGTGCTTGAGCGGATCCGTCACAGTGGGTGGCGGCGCCACATTCCAGGTGCCTGGGAGATGGTCGATCGCCTGGTAGAGCTCATGGATGTCGCGCACAGGGCCGGCTTCATCCTCCGGGACTTCACCCCCAACAACATCATGGTGCGGCCCGACGGGCAGCTCCAGCTCATCGATCTGGAGCTAGCGGTGGGCCCGGGCGAGAAGGTCCTGACCGGCGCAGGCACGCCAGGATATGGCGCACCCGAGCAGATGGCGGGTGGCCCAGCGACCGTCGAGGCCGATTACTACAGTCTCGGTGCCACCATCTGCTTCGCCTGCACCGGCAGCACCCCGGATTTCTTGGCTGATGCGCCGAAGGCCCGGCCGTTACGGGATCGCTTGGCGGAGTGGCTGGCGGTCCGCGAGGTGCCCGATTCTCCGGTATCTCTGCGTACGCTGATTCACCGGCTGATGGACGACGAGCCTGAGCGCCGCTGGACGATTGCCGATGCCCGTAGTGCGCTCGCCGCAGTCGGCAAGGCTGCCGCCGGTAAATCCGCGGGGAACAAGCTGCATACCCCTCACTCGGGGCGCCCCCTCGGCAGCGAGGACGGGCGCCTGGGAGAGGAGCTGTGGCACCAGGCGGTCGATGGCAGCGTGGGCTACCTCCTCGCGTCGATGAACCCCGCGGACGACGAGCGTTTGTGGCCCATCTCGTGCGCCCACGGTGCCTTCGACCCATGCGTCATCCAGCTCGGCGCCGCCGGTGTGCTTGGTGTGCTGGTCAGGTGCTTCGAGCTCACCGATGATCAGCGGCTGCCCGAGGCGATCGCCACCGCCGGCAGGTGGATCGCCCAGCGGCTAGGCGCCGACCGGAGCCGGCCCCCCGGGCTCTATTTCGGTGCAGCGGGCATCGCCTGGTCGCTGTACGAAGCCGGACGGACACTCGGTGACGATCGGCTCCTCGAGCGGGGCCTGGCACTGGCCGACACACTTCCGGTGTCCTCGCCGAACCCCGACCTGACCCACGGCACCGCCGGGATCGGTCTCACGTTCCTGCACTTCTGGCTCCGCACCGGCAACGAGAAGTTCGCCCAGCGTGCCGGCAGCTCAGCAGACTCGCTCGTCGCGTCGGCCAGCGAGGAACCCTCCGGCATCAGCTGGGGGACGCCGGCCGCATTCGAGTCGCACCTGGCTGGCGGGCGCTACCACGGATTCGCCCACGGCACCGCGGGTGTGGGTTACGCCCTGCTCGCGATGGCGCTGGCCACCGGCCGGTCCGACTGCCTGGAGCTCGCCTACCAGGCGGGAGAGACCCTGCTCGCGAACGCCATCGTCACCGATGGCGTGGCCCAATGGGGCGCCGGACCGGGCGATGACGCGACCGCCCCGTACTGGTGTCACGGATCTGCCGGGATCGGAGCCTTCCTCATCCGGCTGCATCGCGCCACCGCGGACGACCGGTTCCGAAAGCTCGCCGCGCTGTCGGCCCAGGCGGTATTGGAGAACTCGTGGCGAGGAGTGCTCGGGCAGTGCCACGGGCTCGCGGGCAACGGCGAGTTCCTGCTCGACATGGCTCACCTAGCCGATGAGCTGGATGACGCCACGGGATACGAGACCATGGCCCACCAGTTGGGCCGCGTCATCCTCGCCGGCCGCGCCTACCGCGAGGCTCAGGTCGTGTTCCCCGACGAGCGCGGAGCCCCCTCCCCGGCATGGGGGGACGGGGCGAGCGGGATCCTGGCGTTCCTCTTGCGGCTAACGCACCGCTCGTCGCGCCTGTGGATGGTCGACTCGCTGCTCGAACGGAGCCGGTCATGATCACGGTCCCCTCGAGCGTCGCACCGGTTATCTCCGGCCGTTTCAACCTCACCTTCTCCGCCAACGGGCGCTACGGCACCTGCCTGTCCACCATCGACGGGGACATGGCGCTGGAGAGCTGGGTCCTCGCCTCGGAACAGGCCCGGCCCCGGACGATTCGTGACGTCGCCCTCGAGGGTGGAACACCCGCACTGCCGCTGGACGACGGACGGATCCTGCTCTTCGAGAGGAGCGGCGCAAGCGAACCTCACTGTCACCGACTGGCATTACTGAAACCTCGGGGCGACGACTTCTGCCGAGAAGAGCTCGGCACCATTCCATCGCCGTTAGGGGGGTACCTCCTGCCGAGCCCGAGCCGTGCCCAGCTGGGATTCGTCGTGGCCTTCCACTCGGGGAATTCGACAATCTGGCGGATCTGCGCCTCGTCACCGCATTGGGCCTCACCAGCGCGTATCGAGCTCGCCGCGCAGGTTCCGGGATCTCTCGACGGCGGTGTGTGGCTCGACGGGGACGCACGAGTCTTAGCGGTCAATCAGACCTGTGGAAGCTACCGATGCAACGGCATTGCCGTCGACCTTGCCGAGGGCTCGTGGAAACGGATCTGGTCGAGGTCCGTGATGAGCGCTGAGCGTATCCTGCTCTGCCATCCCCAGTCGAGAATTCTCATTGTCAGCACTACCGTGTCCGGTGCGGAACGGCTCGGCTGGGCGGCGCCCGGTGACCCGAGAGTGCACTTTCCCGAAACGCTCCACCGTCCAGGTTATGAGCGCGGGGCCCTGGCTTTGGACGATGGTGGCGAACGGCTGCTGGTGCACGAGGTCGCCGGGGCGGTATCCCGGCTGTTCATCTACACGCTGGCGCAGGACGCTCTGGCACCTCTTGCCATCCCGCCGGGCAAGATCACCTCTCCTGCCTGCTGGGCCGGCGACCTCATCCGGTTCCGATTCTCCGCGCCGGCCCAACCTCCCACGCTGGCCACCCTGCGGCTCCAGCCGACGCCTCGGTGGTCGGTGAGTCCAGCTGGTGACCGCAACCCTGCGCCACCGGCCGAGCTGATCACACTCCAGGGCCCGGCAGGACCCATCGAGGCCGTCGTCTACGGCGGTTCGGACTGGCGAAGGTGCGAGCACCTCGTGGTGGCGCTACACGGTGGACCGCTGTCCTCGTGGCGCTTCGGGTACGAGCCACTGTTCGACCGCTTGTCGACCGCCGGTGTGGCGGTGCTGGCACCGAACTACCGCGGCAGTACCGGGTACGGCGACGAGCACCTTCGCGCGGTGATCGGTGACTGGGGCGGTGCGGACCTCGACGACGTGCTCCACCTGGCAAGGAGCCTCGATGAGGACAGGCGAACCCGCGGGTTGTCCCGGCCGGTGGTGCTGGGAATCAGCTACGGGGCGTTCTTGGCGCTGCTCGCGGCGTGCCACGAGCCGCAGTTATGGTCGGCGTGCGTCGCGCTGTCCCCATTCCTGTCCGGGCCACGATTCCATGACTGCGCCAATGTCGCGGTGCGGCGCCGTATAGAGAAGCTGGGCGGGCTGGAGCGGATGGAGGAGGCCATCGGCCCGCGCGATGTGCTGCGAGCCTGCACCTCCCTGTCCGTCCCGCTGCTGGTCATGCATGGAATTCAGGACGAAACGATACCCGTGACCCAATCGAGGATGCTCAAGCGGCGTCTCCTCGAGCTCGGGAGTACCGAGGGTATCGATTTCGAATATTGCGAAATCGACAGCGGCCACGGAGGATTGTCGCAACTCGACGTCGTATGCCGGCGGGTGGTGCGCTTCTGCCTCGCGCGGTCTGGATTCGGCTACTCCGACAGATCAGCGGCCCTTGTCCTCGACGCCGCCCAAAGATCTTCCCGCTGAGCCGGGAAGTGGAAACAACAACCAACAGTGGATGGAGATGAATATCATGGAGTTCCACAACTTCGACCTGGTGAGCTCACTGCAGGCGCTTCCTGAGACCGCCCCGATTGAGGTCGACGGAATCCAGTTCAATCCCACCTGCCAGTCGCAGTGCACCGCGCTCACGGTCAACGTGATCCAGACCGTCTGCGTCATCGCCGCCACGTGCTCCTAGTGGTAGCGGCCAGAGATTGATATCGGGACAACCGGGCACGGAGGCGGGGGGAGTACGCCACCGTGGCCCGCCCGCCCAGAGCCAAGGCCACGCCCCC
>CAXUFG010000008.1:29419-45048 GCA_964250265.1 uncultured Pseudonocardiaceae bacterium
GGGGGGGCGCCCCCCCCCCCCCCCCCGGCCCGTCCGAGAGCCTAGCCAACGAGCGAGACTGGTGATGACCCCCTCTGAGTGTGCTATCACGTTGACCAAAACGCTAGCTCGGTTCGCCGGACTTCCAGCCTCCGCTGGCGCCCTACGGGCCTCAGGTAGCCGCCTGCTCAGACAGAGTCTGCGGCAGGCCCCGGTGATGACGGCTGCGTTGGCCATGGTCTCCCTCGGCGGAGTCGTTGCGGCGATCCTGATGCCCGGCGCCTTGGCAGCCGCGATCGACGCCGCCGCCGGGCGTGGCGCACGGGTTCGTGCGCTGACCCAGCTGGCGGTGCTGATCGGCACGGCCGCCGTGGTCGACGCCCTGGACGGGCTTCTTGCTGCCTATTACGGCAGCTCGCTGACGGCCAAGCTCCGGCATCGGCTGCTGGGTCGCGCGCTGCTGCTCGGGGTCCCCGGTCAGCGGCGCTTTCCGGCTGGCGACCTGCTGTCCCGGCTCACCGTCAACGCCGGGACTCCGGCCAGCTTCATCCCGCTGCTGCTGTCGGCCGGATCGACCTTGTTGGTCGCGCTCGGCGCGGTCGGGGGGTTGGCGCTGATCGACTGGCGGCTGGCGGCCGTTCTCCTGGTTGGTCTTCCTCTCGTGGTGGCGGTGGTCCGGTTGTTCGTCGCTGAGGCGGGTGCTCCGTTCGTCCGGTACCAGGAGCTCCTCGCGGCGACCATCACCCGGCTACTCGACGCGCTGCGGGGGATTCGCACCATCCGGGCCAGCGGCACCTCCCGGCAGGAGATCGAACGGATTCTCCAGCCGTTGCCCGGGTTGCACGACTGCGGGCGGCAAGTATGGGTGGCACAAGGCCAAGCCAGCTGGCGGCTGGGCCTGCTCGTCCCCGTGCTTCAAGTGCTGGTGTTATCCACTGGCGGTCTCGCGCTGACCGCTGGTGACATCACCGCTGGTCAACTGGTGGCAGCGGCTGCTTATGTCGGCATGGCCCTGGGCTCGGTCGGGTTGCTGGACGCGCTGGTCTCCCTGCTGAACACCCAAGTGGGGGCCGGTCGGGTCGGCGAGGTTCTGGAGGCGGAGCCCGCGGTTGCCCCACCTCCGCAGGATGGGTTGGGTCCGCGGGGACCGGGCCGGCTCGAGCTGCGCAAGGTCAGCGTCCGGATGGGTCAGCGCACGATTCTCGACCAGCTCGACCTGTCGGTTGCCGCCGGAACCAGCGTGGCCGTGATCGGACGGTCGGGCACGGGGAAGAGCGTGCTGGTGTCCCTGGTCGGGCGGCTGCTCGACCCTGACCAGGGCGAGGTGCTGCTCGATGGGGTCCCCGTCTCCCAGGTGGGGCTCGTTGCACTGCGGCGCGCCGTGACCTACGCCTTCGAGCGCCCGGCCCTCCTCGGCGCCACGGTGCACGACATGATCGCCTATGCTCGGCCGGAGGCATCCCGGGCCGAGGTCGCCGCGGCGGCCGCAGCAGCGCAGGCTGACCGCTTCATCCGGTTGCTACCCGATGGGTACGACACCGCGCTGGCCCACGCCCCCCTCTCGGGTGGCGAGCTGCAGCGGCTGGGACTGGCCCGGGCCGTCCTGGTCGGCGCTCGGGTAGTGGTCCTCGACGACGCCACGAGCAGTCTGGACACCGCGACCGAGATGAGGGTGGCGCAGGCCCTGGAGCGGCTACTGGCCGGACGGACCTCGCTGGTGGTGACCCACCGCGCGGCCACTGCCGCCCGGGCCGACCTGGTGGCATGGCTCGACGCCGGGCGCATCCGGGCGCTGGCTCCGCACCGGCTGCTCTGGTCGGACCCCGACTACCGGGCAGTCTTCGCAGCCAGTGCGGCCGCTCTCGTGGTGAGATCCTCATGAACCTGCGGGCCGGGGGACGCTTGCTGTGCCGGCACCTGAGCCCGCAACGCCGAGCTCTGCGCCACCTGGCAGCATGGTCGGCGGTCGAAGCGCTACCCGCCTTCGGCTCCGGGCTGCTGGTCGCCAAGGCCCTCGATCACGGTTTCCTCGCCGGACGTCCGCTGGTGGGATGCGGCTGGCTGGCGGTACTGGCCGTGCTGTGGGTGATCGGTGCGCTGGGCACTCGGCAGGTGTTCCCCTGGCTTGCCGCCACTGTCGAGCCGCTGCGCGACTCGCTGGTCACTGCGGTGGTCACCGCCACGCTCGGGCGGGCGCTGCGGGGCCAGCAGCATGCCGCCGGCGCGAGCGTCTCGCAGGCCACCGTGCAGGTGGAAACGATCCGGGCGCTGCTGTCCAGCCTGTTACGCAACACCCGCCAAATGCTCTCGGCGAGCGTCGCGGCCATCGGTGGCCTCGCGGTCCTCTCTCCGCTGCTGGCCCTGATCGTCGGCTCGTTCGTGACGCTGGCGCTGACCGGGTTCGCGTTCCTGCTGCGCAGGTTGGTGTTCCGCTACCAGGCAGTCGTCCTGTGCGGGGAGAGCATCGGTGCCGCGGCAGCCCCGGTGGTCGAGGGGATGCGTGACGTCCTCGCTTGCGCAGCGGAGACCCGCGCGGCCCGAGACGTGGGTGCGGCCATCGACGCCGAGGCTCAAGCGCTGCGGGCCTATGCCAGAGCGTCGGTGTGGCGAGTACCCGTGGTGACGGTGGGTGCGCAGCTGCCGGTGTTCGCCCTGTTGGTGTTGGCGCCGTGGCTGATCACCCAGCAGCACCTGAGCGTCGGGCAGGTCGTCGGCGGTGTCATCTACCTCTTCAGCGGGCTACAGCCAGCCGTCCAGATCCTGGTGAATGCCGGGGGCACGATCGTCGTGAGCCTCGGGGTGGTCCTCGCCCGGCTCGCCGAGATCACCGCGGAGCGGTCGGGGACCGCCGCTGAGTCCCTTGGGCTGCTCCCCGCCGGCCACGCCTTCGACGTCCACAGCGTGACGTTCGCGTACTCTCCGCACGCCGAGCCCGTCGTGGCCGACCTCACCCTGCACGTTCCCGAGGGCATGCACCTCGCTGTGGTGGGCCCCAGCGGGGTGGGCAAGTCCACCCTTGCCAACCTGCTCGCTGGACTGGCGACGCCGCAGCGCGGCCAGCTGCGGCTCGGCGGGCTCCTGCTGACCCAGGTTGACGAGGGCTACTTGCGGGGCACAGTGGCGCTCATCCCGCAGGAGGCCTACGTGTTTGCCGGCAGTATCCGGGACAACCTCGTCTACCTGAACCCGCAGGCCGTCTCCACCGCGATCGACCACGCGGTGGCAGCCGTCGGACTGGAGGACACCATCTCCCGTCTCGGCGGTTACGACTCCGAGGTGGAACCCGGTGGGGGAGCCTTCTCCCCGGGGGAACGCCAACTCATCGCCCTGGCCCGGGTCTACTTGTCCTTGGCCGACATCGTGATCCTCGACGAGGCCACCTGCCATCTCGACCCCGTTGCTGAGGCCCAGGCGGAGCAGGCGTTCGCCGAGCGCCACGGCTCGCTCATTGTGATCGCCCACCGGATCAGTTCGGCGATGCGGGCCGACCGCATCCTGGTCATGGACGGGGCTGATGCCGTCCTCGGCAGTCACCACGATCTGCTCACCAGCAACAGCCTCTATGCGGACCTCGTTGGTTACTGGGACCGCACCAGCACCACTGCATGCAGCTACCCCAGTTAACCCGCCGAATCTGACGGCTGTCTCGGGGGAGTCGCCATGGGCACCGGCAGGGTCAGCGCGCCCGCGTTGCGGAACTGGAAGGTGACCGGGGTGTTCAGTCCAGCGTGCAGCGGTGCAGTGGTGGTGAGCAGGATACGCAGCTCGCCGACGACCAGCGGGCTAGTGGGTTGGCCAGCTGCCGGCGCCGCTCCGGCAGTGCTGATGACGGTTGTGCCCGGAGGTAGCTGGGTCGTGCCCAGCACCACCGCCTGACCGGCTGCCGGGCTGGTCACGCCGATCAGCTCGTCGGCATTGATTCCTTGATTGACGATGGTCAGCAGCACCGGCACGGTTGATCCCGCGGGATAGGTGCCATCGGGACTGCTCGGGTAGGGGATCAGCACGTCGCGCAGTGCGATGGTGCTTCCGACGTTGCCGTAGACCCCGTTCACGGCGGCCACCTGGCTATCGGTCTGGGTGATCTGGCCCGCACTGCAGCCAACGAGCGCCAGGACGGCGGCGCAGCATGCCATGCTGCGAGCCACGACGCGCAGGGGTACCCGCATGGTCAAAGCGTAACCGACCGGCCCATCCAGCAGGCGCGGCGCCTTGGCGCAGGCAGGTCCATAGTGGAGTGACCGTGAGCTGCGGAGCACCGAGCCGCCCGCGGCCAGCCGGTAGTCGGAACCCCTGACCTGCGACGACACGCCAGATACCCCGCGCACCACGGTTTCTCGCCGTGGTAACCTGGCTACAGCGAAAGGGGCAGAGGACACATGGCTTTTAAGGTCGGAGAGACCGTCGTCTACCCGCACCATGGTGCCGCTCTCATTGAGGCCATCGAGACTCGAGTGATCAAAGGCGAGGAGAAGAAGTACCTCGTCCTGAAGGTTGCTCAGGGTGATCTGACTGTCCGCGTTCCCGCCGCCAATGCCGAGTTCGTCGGCGTCCGGGACGTGGTCGGTCAAGAGGGCCTCGATAGGGTTTTCGAGGTGCTGCGTGCACCTCACACCGAGGAGCCGACGAACTGGTCGCGACGGTACAAGGCCAACTTGGAAAAGCTCGCCTCTGGCGACGTCAACAAGGTGGCGGAAGTGGTGCGTGATCTCTGGCGCCGCGAGCGTGATCGCGGTCTGTCGGCTGGGGAGAAACGCATGCTCGCCAAGGCTCGCCAGATCCTGGTGAGCGAGCTCGCGCTTGCCGAGGGCACCAACGAGGACAACGCCGAGGTACTGCTCGACGAAGTCCTCGCCGCGGCCTCCTGACCGCGACCTGACGACGTCGCCGTTCCTCGCTTCGGCCTGCCGGGTTGCCGCGCTGGTACCCGCGGCTGGGCAGGGCGTGCGGTTGGCGGCGGGCATGCCGAAGGCGTTCGTGCCGCTGCTTGGTCGCCCGTTACTCTGGTACTGCGTACAGGGGTTGCTGGCGTCTGGCTGTGTCGGGCGGGTAGTGGTCGCGGTCGGTGCGCAACACCATGATCAGGCCCAGGCCGCCGTCGCAGCAGCCGGGGACCTGGTGCAGGTCGTCACCGGCGGTGAGCAACGCTGCGACTCGGTCCGATCGGCGCTGGCGCGCGTGCCCGATGCAGACGTGGTACTCGTGCACGACGCCGCGCGGTGCCTCACCCCGGTCAGCGTGATTCAAGCGGTGGCTCGCGCGGTGCTGGCCGGGCATACCGCCGTGGTGCCCGTGCTGACCGTGGTCGATACGATCAAGCAAGTGGACTCCGATGGTCGCGTCGTGCGCACGCTGGACCGCACGGCGTTGCGGGTGGTCCAGACCCCGCAGGGCTTCGCCGGGGAAGTCTTGCGGCGGGCGCACGGCAGGGCATCAGGACCGGTGACCGATGACGCTGGGCTCGTCGAGGCGTTAGGAATACCCGTGATCACGGTGCCGGGGCACCCACACGCCTTCAAGATCACCACCCCGTTCGACCTCGCCGTCGCCGAGGCGATAGCCGGGGCCTCCGGTCCGGCATGAGGGTCGGGATCGGCACCGACGTGCACCCGGTGCAACCCGGCCGGGACTGCTGGATCGCCGGGCTGCACTGGCCGGGGCTACCGGGCTGCGGCGGGCACTCCGACGGTGACGTCGCCGCGCACGCCCTGTGCGACGCGGCGCTGTCCGCCGCGGGCCTGGGCGACCTGGGTGCGGTGTTCGGCACCGGCCGGCCCCAGTGGGCCGGCGCGCACGGCGCCGATCTGCTCACCGAGGTGCGCCGCCGGTTGGCCGGCCAGGGCTGGGCGGTGGCCAACGGCGCGGTGCAGGTGATCGGTAATGCACCACGAGTGGGCACCCGCCGCGCCGAGGCACAGCGAGCGCTCTCCGACGCCCTGGGCGGGCCGGTGTCGGTGTCCGGCACCACCACCGACGGCCTCGGGCTGACCGGCCGCGGCGAGGGCATCGCCGCGGTGGCCACCGTACTGCTACTGCGGGCGTGACGATCCGAGACTGTCAGGGCTCGACGGCAGCATGCGACCATGACGTTGTCCTCACACCGTGTGGAGGTGAGCCGCGAATGGCGTCCCCTGCCCAGCGCGATCAGCCTGCCTTGCTCGACCATGTCGGGCCCTGGACGGAGGACGAGTTCCTCGCGTTACCCGACGACCGGCGCATCGAGCTGCTGGACGGGGGGCTCCTGGTGAGTCCCGGTCCGGGGGGTCGGCACCAGCGGATGTCGTCCCAACTGTGGCATGCCCTGGGGCGGGCGGCGCCGGACTGGCTGGAAGTGCTGGAAGCCATCAATGTCCGGGTGGGACCCGGCCGCATCCTGATCCCCGACCTGGTGGTCGTGACCAATCCGGGAATGGACCTGAAGGTCTGGGATCCGGCCGATGTCGCGATGATCGTCGAGATCGTGAGCCCGGGCAGCGTGGCAGCTGATCGGGCGATCAAGCCGCAGCTCTATGCGAGCGCGGGAATCGAGCACTACCTACGGATCGAGCTCGGCAGGCCCGGCCCCAGCTCGGTGGCGTACCGATCGCAGCGAGGCCGTTACGTCGAGGTTGCTTCCTCGACGCCGGGACAGTTGATGCGGCTGGCCGAGCCCTTCCCGATCGAAGTCGACCTCGCTGAACTTGCCGCCGCGACCCGCCCACCCGGATGATCGACGCGGCGTTCGGCGCCAAGAGGGCCCCCGTACCATCAGCGGAGTGAACCTGCACCTCTACGACAGCGCCACGCGTAGCCTGCGCGAGTTCGTCCCGTTGCGACCCCGCACGGCGTCGATCTACATCTGTGGCGCCACCGTGCAGGGCGTCCCGCACATCGGCCACGTCCGGTCCGCCTTGAACTACGACGTGCTGCGTCGCTGGCTGATGGCCACCGGCCACGACGTGACGTTCGTGCGCAACGTCACCGACATCGACGACAAGATCCTCGCCAAGGCCGCTGAGGCAGGGCGGCCCTGGTGGGAATGGGCCTACACCCACGAACGTGCCTTCGAGGACGCCTACACCGCGCTGGGTTGCCTGCCGCCCTCAGTGCTGCCGCGCGCCACCGGCCATGCGCCCCAGATGGTCGCGCTGATGGCCCGGCTGATCGACCTGGGGCACGCCTACGCCGCGGGTGGCGACGTCTACTTCGCGGTGACCACTATCGATGACTACGGCTGCCTGTCCGGACAGCGTCTCGACGAGATGTCCCAAGGTGAGTCCGCCGCGTCGGCCAAGCGCGATGTCCGGGACTTCACGATGTGGAAGGGCGCCAAGCCTGGCGAGCCGTACTGGCCGACACCGTGGGGGCCGGGTCGCCCCGGATGGCACCTGGAGTGCTCGGCGATGGCCACCACCTACCTGGGTGCGGAGTTCGACATCCACGGCGGCGGGCTGGACCTGATCTTCCCGCACCACGAGAACGAACGGGCCCAGTCCCGTGCCGCTGGCGACGGGTTCGCCCGGTACTGGCTGCACAACGGCTGGGTGACGCTCTCCGGTGAGAAGATGTCCAAGTCACTGGGCAACACGCTGTCCATCCCGGCCACATTGCGCCGGGTACGGGCGGTGGAACTGCGCTACTACTTGACCTCCGCCCATTACCGCTCTGCCATCGAGTATTCCGACGGTGCGCTGGATGAGGCGGTGTCCGCCTACCAGCGGATCGAGTCGTTCGTGCACCGAGTCCGCGAGCGCTGCGGTGTCCCGGAGTCGAGCGTGTGGTGCGCCGAGTTCGTCGCGGCAATGGACGACGATCTCGGCACGCCGGCCGCGTTGGCCGCCATCCACGCATGCGTGCGTGAAGGCAATACCGCCTTGGACGCGGGAGATCACAGTGCGGCGGTGGCAGCCGCCGGTTCGGTACGCGCGATGACCGGCGTGCTGGGTCTGGACCCGCTGGCCGACCAGTGGCGCTCGACCTCGGGCTCCGACGCCACATCGGCGGCGCTGGCTGTCCTGGTGGGCCAGCTGCTCATCGATCGTGCCGAGGCTCGCAACCGCCGTGATTACCCGACCGCCGACGCGGTGCGTGATCAGCTGCTGGCGGCCGGGATCACCGTCGAGGACACTCCCGATGGTCCGGTGTGGACGGTCAAGGGGAGCTGATGGCCGGTAATTCCCAGCGCAAGGGTGCCATGCGCAAGCCGGGAACCAAGAAGGGCGCCGTCGTCGGCTCCGGCGGGCAGAAACGCAAGGGGCTGCGCGGGCGCGGCGCTACTCCGCCGGCCGAGCAGCGGCCCGGTCATCCAGCCCAACGCCAAGGCGCCCAATACGGTTCAACACAGCGTCACCCGGCCCAGCACGGCGAAGTCCGGGGCCAGGCCGCGGCGCGCGCCCGCCGTCGCAGCGGTAGCGAGCCGGGGGAGACCGTGCTCGGTCGCAACCCGGTGCTGGAGTGCCTGCGCGCCGCAGTGCCGGCCACCGCACTGCACGTCGCCATCGGGGTGGATCTCGACGACCGGGTCAGCGAGTCCATCCGGCTGGCCGCCGACGCCGGACTATCCGTTCTCGAGGTGCCCCGGGTCGACCTCGATCGGCTGGCCGGGGGGGCCCTGCACCAGGGGATGGCGCTGCACGTGCCGCCCTACGAGTATGCGGATGCCGAGGATGTGCTCGCCCGCGCGCAGGAGTCCGGGACGCCGCCGCTGCTGGTTGCGCTGGACGGGGTGACCGATCCGCGCAACCTGGGGGCCGTGGTCCGCAGCGCCGTGGCCTTCGGTTCGCATGGATTGCTGGTGCCGCAGCGGCGTTCGGCCGGAATGACCGCGGTGGCATGGCGAACCTCGGCGGGAACGGCAGCGTACTTGCCGGTGTCCCGGGTCACCAATCTGGTGCGCACACTCAAAAATCTTGCCGCGGCCAACCTGATGATTGTCGGGCTGGACGCCGGGGGCGCAATGCCATTCGATAGTTTCTCGCTGGCCACCGGACCGTTGGTGCTCGTTCTCGGTTCGGAGGGGCGGGGACTGTCGCGGCTGGTCCGCGAAACCTGCGATGCGATCGTGTCGATACCGATGGTGGGTCCGGTCGAGTCGCTCAACGCCTCAGTCGCCGCTGGCGTCGTGCTTGCCGAGGTCGCTCGCCTACGCCGCCTCACCTGAACTGCTGTCCTGCCCCTTCCCGTCTTCAAGAGCTCTCCCGCCTGGGGCAGGTGCACGGCCAGTGAACAACCGCTTTCGGCATGCCGCAGGTTCGCATCGCGGATGCGTTGTGTATCTTATCGCGGTCAGCGTTCACGACGCGGCAGTTGTGCCTATGCCGCGTTCCTTCCGACAAGGAGAATCCGTACCCGTGGCTCAGAAGACCATCGTCACCCTCATCGATGACCTCACTGGTGAGGAAGCTGAGGACATTACGACAGTAGAGTTCGCCCTCGAAGGTGTCACATACGAGATCGATCTGGCGGACGGCAACGCTGCCAAGCTCCGTGACAACCTGTCCCGTTACGTCGCGGCTGCTCGCAAGACCAGCGTGCGCCGTCCTGGCAATCGTGGTGCGGACCGGTCGGCCGGTCGGGGGGCTGGTAATGGTGGCGCCTCGCGCAGCGGCTACAACCGGGACACGCTCCGCGCGATCCGTGAGTGGGCCAAGCAGAACGGTCACACTGTCAGTGACCGCGGCCGGCTGCCACTCAACGTGGTCAGCGCGTGGGAAGCGAACCACCAGGGAGTGAAGAACGGGCACGTACCTGCATTCTCGGGATAGGACCTCCCGGTATCTGAACTGCACTATTTGGGCATGTCCGGTTATGCGGCCGCCCCGCCGCGCTCTTGACGATGACCTGTTTTGAACCTTGGGTTCTGGGCGGCGGGGAACGAACTGTCTGGATCTACGGACACGGCGGCTGCCGACCGAGCGCAAGCCAAACTCCCTGCCGCGAGGCGTGGAGTCACCGGGACAGAACGGTACGTTCCGGCGGACGGTAGAGCTCATGGACGGAAAAATGTGGGGGCTGAGCTAACGTGGAGCCGGGGAGCTCCGGGCCGCCGTGGCTGACGATCACCATTGCAGGGCTTTCCTTCATAGGAGTGGTGATCACAGCTCTGATCGGTCCGATCATTGTTGACCGTCGTAGATCAGGGTGGGCAGGCTCTGAATCGTCCGAGCCCGCCGTGATCGCACAACGGGCCGACGAGGCTGTCGCGCTTATCCAGCATGAGATCACCGACCTGCAGAATCGGGTCGGGCGGCTGGAGGCGTTGCAGATGGCGGGTGCTCATGGCCAACATTGACGGGCTCAGCCAGGGTCTACAGGAACTGCGGGACTCGATCGCGCAGACGGCGCAGGCCGCGCCGCAGGTCGCGCGGAACGAAATCCGTCGCGAAGGACGGGCGTACTTTCGCGGTGCCGTGGTGGCGGCGGTGATCACGTCGCTGCTGGTCGGCGTCCCGCTGTTCATGCTCGCTGAGCGGTTCTCGGCGTATACGAACGCCAACGAGACGCGCGCTGCCCAGCTGCAGACCTCGGCGGCCGACATCCGGCGGCTTGCGCAGGGTGCCCACGATCTCGGTATCCAGGCAAATGCCGAACTCACCCGTCGCGGCCTGGCGACGGTCCCGATTCCCACGCCGGGTACCGCGCCGGATTCCCAGGTGCTCGCCGCGGCCTCCACCGCGCAGGTTGCCGCGAAGATCGCCGCCGAGACCATCGTGGTGCCGACTCCTGCGCAAATCCGGGAGGAGATCGCGGCCCAGCTGGCCAAGCTGCCGCCACCGCCCGTGGGACCGGCGCCGCAACAGCTCGATGAGGCCGTGCAGGCATATCTCACGGCGAACAGCGAGAGGTTGCGCGGGCCCCGGGGCGATCAGGGAGAGCCGGGTAAATCCCCACCTTGCCTGGCGCAACCCGCGCAATGTCAAGGCGCCCAGGGGGAGCAGGGTCTTCGCGGTGAGCCGCCGGTCGGCTGGACGGTTGAGGAGGCCGACGGTTCCACCACCATGTGCCAACGTGCTGCAGGCTTCGACGCGGCGGCTCCGCAGTATCGCTGCTCGCATGCCGCACCGCCTTCGCCCTCGCCCACGCCCACACCGCCCCCAGCGCCGGGCGTGGGTGATCCCTTGCCGCTCCCGGTGAAGTGACCAGATCTCCCCTGGCGAACCGATCGACCGTAACTCTCGAACAGTAGATGCTCGTCGGCGACTCGCGAGCAACCCGGTGGGCGGGGTTGAGGACCTGACCTCTCCTCACCCATCGGGTTTCCACCCGCTGCAGTGCGCGGCCGGGTAGGTCTCCGGACGCGAGAGTGAAACGTTTCTACCGGCGCCGACCGGCCCTGCGGGCCACAGAGAATCCGATCAGCGCGCCGAGGGCCACCAAGATGACGATCACGATGAGGATGGACTTCCCGACACCCGCCAGGAATCCCCGGGCCTCGAGTTCGGCGGCGAATAGGCCGGCTTGAGTTGCAACGAGGTACATCCAGCAATCGTAGAGCCTCAACCGCTGCCGCGCTGCCCAGAACTGTCGGTGGTGGGCTCTACCGTTGCGGTATGAACGACGCCGACACCATCGTCGACTGGACCCAGTGCCTTCTCGATCAGCTCGACTGGCACTGGCAGCATCAGTTTCGCCCTCGCTTGGACGGCCTCACCGACGTCGAGTACTTCTGGGAGCCCGTGCCTGGCTGCTGGAATATCCGTCCGCGCGGCGCGTCCACCGCACCGGTGCAGGCCGGCAGCGGTGCGTTCACCATTGACTTCGCTTTCCCCGAGCCAGAGCCGCCACCGGTAACGACGATCGCCTGGCGGCTGGGCCACATCATTGTGGGGGTGCTCGGCATGCGCGCGAGCAACCACTTCGGCGGCCCTTCGATCGACTACCAGAGCTTCGACTACGCCGGCACTGCCGCCGGCGCGCTGGCTCAGCTCGACGAGGTGTACGCCGCGTGGACTGACGGCGTGCGCGCGCTCGGCGATGCCGGCCTGGCGCGTCCGTGCGGCCCGGACGAGGGAGCTTTCGCCGATTACCCGATGGCCGCGTTGGTGCTGCACATCAACCGGGAGACCATCCACCACGCTGCGGAGATCGCGTTGCTTCGTGACCTGTACCGGCACAGCACCGTCACCACGTCACGGGTAGCTCCACCAAGCCCCCGGTGAGCAGCTCGTCGCGTCCTCGCAGGGACTCGATCGGAACCGCCAGCCGCAGCGTCGGGAACCGGCTCAGCAGCGCGGGGAACAGCGTCTGCAGCTCGATGCGGGCCAGGGGAGCGCCGACGCAGAAGCGCGGGCCATGACCGAACGTCATGTGCGGGTTGCTGGCGCGGTGCACATCGAACCGGTCTGGTTCGGGAAAGCGCTGCTCATCGAGATTTGCCCAGCGCAACCCGATCATGACCAGCTCACCGGTCCGGATGGTGACGCCACCGAAGGTGAAGTCGGTGTTGGCATATCGGGGCAGCCCCGCGAGATGCTCCGCTGTACCTGACGTGCGCATAGGCATCCATGAGCGGAGGATCTCCTCGATCGCCGGCGCGATGAGGGCCGGGTCGTGGCGCAGCTCCTCCGCCTGCTCGGGGTGGGTGAGCAGCAGGAGTACCCCGCGATCGATCGCCGTCACAGTGGTCTCGTGGCCGGCGAACAGCAACCCAGCACACAGCCCCGCGATACGATCCTCGGTCAGCTCCGGGTCAGCGGCTGCCGCTGCGGCCAGATCAGAGATCACATCGTCGCCCGGCTCGGACTGCTTGCGCTTCACCAGCACGTGCATGTAATCCCAGAGTTTCATCAATCCGGCCTGCGAGCGCGCCGCGTCGGTCAGATGCGCGGCGTCGTCGCTCCAGCGGCGGAACTCCTCCCGGTCGGCATAAGGCACGCCGAGAAGTTCGCAGATCACCAGCGCGGGAAGCGGGAAGGACACCGTCTCATGGAGGTCGACCGGCTGAGTCTGATGCGCCATGGCGTCAAGCAATTCCGTGATGATCGCTGCTACCCGGGGGCGCAGCTTCGCCATCTGCCGGGCGGAGAAGGCTGGTGCGAGCAGGCGGCGGGTCCGGGCGTGATCGGCAGCCTCGGTCGAGGGGTGACCCATTGGGCCGCCGAAGATTGCTGATCGGGACACCCGAGCGGCACGCTCCGGATCGGCATGCGAGCGACCCAGGCGGGGATCGGACAGCAGTGCCCTCACGTCATCGTAGTTCGTGACCAGCCACGCGGGGTCTCCGGTCGGCGTGGTCACCCGCTGGATCGTCGTGCTCAGCATGTCGCCTCCGAAGCTGCGTCGAATGATATGGGTCGTATACGACGCGTCGCGTGCAACGTATCACAGGAGGCAATACACTTGCGGTCCTGATGACCGCCACCGAGCCCGACTTCCGAGTTCAAGCGCAGGAGATCGTGACCCATATCCGGGCGCTGCGCCGCGAGCTGCTCTGTGCGAGCGCGGACGACATCGCGCGCAGCGGGCTGACCGGGCCCCAGGTGAGCGTCATGGCTCACCTCGTGAGGAAGGGCCCGGCCACGGTGACCGAGCTCGCCCGTGAGCTGGGTACTAGCCACAGCACGGTCTCCGGGATCGTCGACCGGCTGCAGGCCCGCAGCCTCGTCCAGCGGGTCCAAGACGACGCCGACCGGCGCTACACCCGAATCCGGGTCACTGAGCGGGTGGACCAGTACGTCCAGAACATGGAGGGCGGAGCGTTCGGTCGGCTGGCCACCGCGTTGGGCAACGCCACGGATGAGCAACGTCGCACGATTCGCGACGGGCTTGCACTGCTGCGCGCACTGCTGAGCTGAGTACGGCGTTTCCGATGAAGATCACGCTTTGGGTGCCTTGCGCGACGTTTCGTGTCGCTTGAGACACCGAAACTATGATCTTGGTCTAGCTTCCGCCCTGGTAGGTCTGCAGTGGGCGCGGTGGTGCTCCGCTAGGCTCCCCGGCCGCTATGTCCTTCGCCAGCCCGATGTTCCTGTGGTACTTCATGCCAGCCGTGCTCGCGGCGGTGTTGATCGCGCCGCGGAGCTGGCGAAACGGGGTCGTGGCCGCAGCCAGCCTGGTGTTCTATGCGGTCGGAGCTGGCCCGACGACCTTGTTGCTGCTGGCCTGCATGCTAGTCAACTATGTAATGGGTCCGGCGCTGGAACCCGACGATTGGGACCTCGAACCGCAGCGCCGCCGTCGATTACTCATCGCCGTCATCGGCTTCGACCTCGCGGTGCTGCTCGTGTGGAAGTACGCCGGTTTCGCGAGCGCGCAGGCGGCTGGGCTGGCGACGCTCACCGGGCTTGAGCTGCCCACTGTGTCGCTCGCCCTACCGATCGGGATCTCCTTCTACACCTTTCATCACATCTCCTACGTGGTGGACGTCTACCGCGGGGAACGCCCGGCGTTGCGGGACAAGGTCTCGTTCATCGCCTATATCGCGATGTTCCCCCAGCTGGTTGCGGGGCCGATCGTGCGCTACCGGGAGATTGCGGATCAGCTCACGCAGTCACGCAGCCACCGGCTGGACGACATTGCCGCCGGTTTCCCCCGCTTCGCGCTCGGATTGTGCAAGAAGGTGGTGATCGCGGATTCGCTGGGCCCGCTGGTGGACGCCTGCTTCGCCACCCCGGCCGATCAGATGACCACCTCGACCGCCTGGCTTGGGGCTATCGGATACACCTTGCAGCTGTACTTCGATTTCTCCGGGTACTCAGACATGGCCATCGGGCTGGGCCGGATGCTCGGTTTCAGGCTGCCGGAGAACTTCGCGCGCCCGTACTCCTCGGCGAGTATCACCGAGTTCTGGCGGCGATGGCACATGTCGCTGTCCCGCTGGTTCCGCGACTACGTGTACATCCCGCTCGGCGGCAATCGGCATGGTGCGCGGACCACATACCGCAACCTCTGGATCGTGTTTGTGCTGGTCGGGTTCTGGCACGGCGCGAACTGGACTTTTCTGTTCTGGGGTCTCTATCACGGCACGGTGCTGGTGATCGAGCGCCGCCGCGGCTGGGCGGTTGCGGCCGCCGAGCCGCAGCGCCGGTTAGCGCGCCGGGTGCTGACCTTGCTCATCGTGGTCTTCGGCTGGGTGCTGTTCCGATCACCGGATCTGGGCGCCGCGCTGGTCTTCCTTCAGCACATGGTGATCCCCGATCTCGGTGGGCTGCCCGATGTCGTAGCCGCCTCGCTGACCCACCAGCGGCTGGCGATCCTGCTGATGGCCGCCCTGGTGTTCGTGTTGCCGACCGAGCCGATCACCGGCCGTTACCTCGAGTCGGTGCGCTCGCGCCCCGCCACCGCGCTTCGGGTCAGCGTCATGACCGTCGGCTTACTCTATTCGACGCTGCTGGTCACCACCGGCACCTTCAGCCCGTTCCTCTACTACCGCTTCTGATCCACACCCTCTCTGAACTGTGGCTTTCCTGATCAACAGGCTCATGGGCTGTCAGAGGCGCCCGATCCGCGAATCGAGCCAGCGCCGACTTCGATCGTGGCTGGGCGGTATCAGCCGAGGTCTTCCTCGCCCAAGCGGTGTGCCCGGATGAGGTTAGTCGAGCCGACAGTGCCGGGAGGGGATCCGGCGACGATCACCACGAGATCGCCGCGCTGGTAACGTCCGATCGAGAGCATCGCGTGGTCCACCTGCCGGACCATCGCATCGGTGGTCTCCACCCGGGGCACCAGGAAGG
>CAXUFG010000009.1:0-576 GCA_964250265.1 uncultured Pseudonocardiaceae bacterium
GGATGTCGCGCTCCGCCCCGGCCGGCGGCCGGACCAGGCCGACCACGACGACCAGGTACACAGCCACGACGAAGACGGCCATCCCGGCCACCACAATCGCCTCGACGAGTACCCGCTCGCCGGCCGCGGCGGTGCCCGGCAACCCGCCGCCGAGCACCCCGAGCGGCACCAGAATCAGGCTGCCGAGCGCCCAGGGGGTCAGCTCGGCCGGCACCCCGAGCAGCACGTTCAACGCGAGTAGCACCGAATCGGCCGCCGCGATGGTGACCGCCGCGGCGCCCAGCCACTGGACGAATTGGCGCGCTTCGGTGCTCGCGCGGCGGCAACGCGCCGCCATCGCGACCAGCCCTACCCCGGCCGCGCTCACGGTCGCGGCGACGAGCGCCCCGATACTCGCGGTCTGCCCAGTCATGGCAAGCCAGCCCATCCAGCCCAGCCCACCCGCGGCAACCGCCGCCGCCATGATCCGGCGCATCGGGGTACCCAGCCGCAGCTCGGGCAGGGCGAGGCCGAGCAGCATCCAGGCCGCGATCACCACTGGTGCGGCGGCGAACCAGGCCGACGAGCAGGCTTGGG
>CAXUFG010000009.1:586-44467 GCA_964250265.1 uncultured Pseudonocardiaceae bacterium
ACTGCGGTCGCAGCGGCCGGCTCCGGTTTGCCCGCCCGGCGGTAGCTGAGGGCCGTGGCCATCCAGGCGAGCGCCAGCGCGGCGGAGGCGAACCGGATGGCATCCGGCCGCAGCACCGCATCCACGACCCCCGCAACCGCGGCCGCCGCGGCGAGCACGACGAGCAGCGTGGCGCCCGCCCCGACGCCGCTGCCCGTCGTGGCGCCACCCACTCCGATCCGGGCGCGCACGTCGAGGCTCAAGCCCATGATTCTCACTCCGCCCGCAGGATCTGGTTGACCAGCAGCCGCGCCGCCCGCCGTCCCGGCACCGCGGCGAGCAGGTTGGCGAGCGCGAGTGCGGTGACGGCGACCAGGAGCAGCGCCAGCGCCGTGGCCGGCGGCTGGTAGACCAGCGGCGTGCTCTCGGCGACCAGCCGCCACACGGTGCGCCCGAGCGCGATCCCCAGCGGGATCCCGAACAGCAGCCCGGCGACGGCCAGCACGGTGGCCTGGGTGACGACGACGCCACGGCACTGCCCGCGACTCATCCCCAGCGCCCGCAGCACAGCGAGGTCGTGGCCGCGCCGGCGCACGGCGGTGGCCAGCGCGTGCCCGACCGCGCCGGCTCCCAACAGCGCGAGGAACCCGCCCAGCACCGGCAGTACCCGCACGTTGCGGATCTCGCCGAGTCGGCTGGGTGCCGGCAGCGGGTAGACGCCGGCCCGCTGCGCGCCGGGGACGGCGCCGAGCACCTCTCGGAGGCGGGCGGTGCCCGCCGCCGGATCGACGCCCGCCCGGAAGGCGTACACGGCGCCGTGCCCCTCGAAGCCGCTGAACAGTGCGTCGTAGCCGCCGGGCAGGACCCACGCCCCCTCGCCGTAGTCGCCGGTGTCCCCGGTGCCCTCGGGGACGAAGCCGATCCCGACCACGCGCAGAGCCCGGCTCCCGGCGTCGCCGGTGAGGGTGATCGAGGAGCCGACGCTCGCGCCGAGCTGGCGCGCGCTGGTGGGCCCCAGCACCACCTCGCCGTCGGACCGCGGCGGCGCTCCGCCGGTGCGCACGATCGGCAGCGGGTCGCCGACCGGGGCGTAGCTGAAGGTCTTCACGGCTGACTCGGCTGCGTAGCCGACGGCGTAGCGCAGGTCGAGCAACCCACCGATGTCGGGATCAGCGTCCAACGCGGAGAGGATCGGATCGCTCGGTATGAAGTTCTGCCCGGCGTAGCCGAGGTACACCGATCCTGAGGCGTTCTGACCAAAACGCTCCGGGTGCCCCGCGGCGTCGGCGACGCCCGCGGCCACCGTGAACGCCGCGAGGACACCCACCACTCCGGTCACCGCGCCGAGCAGTGCAGGGCGCACCGGCACCGCGTTGCGCCCCTGGCCGGGTTCCAGCGCGAAGCGGGTACCCACCACCATCGCAACCGGCAACCCCGCCGAGGCCGCGGCCCGCGCCACCGCGGACGAGCCGGCGACGGCCTGGTGACCGACATTGGCCAGTGCGACCGTGGCGGCAACCGCGGCAACACAGCCGATCAGCACGGGCCCGAGTAGCCACCCGGCACCGAGCACCAACCAGTCGGCGTCGAGGCCAGGGTGCGGTTCGTAAGGTGCAGCGGCGCCGAACGGCATCCACCGCGACACGAGGATCGCGGCACCGGACCCCACGCCGGTGCCCACAGCTGCGGCGAGGAATGGGCCGGCGGCGGCCGCGAGCGCGGCCTGGCGCGGGGTCATGCCCAACCCGCGCAGCACCCGCAGGTCGGCCACCGAGCTGGCCGCGTACCGGACGATGAACTGCCCGACCAGCACGATCGCCGCCAGCAATGCAGCAAGCCCGAACGCGAGCAGCGCGCCGGCCTCGAAGCGCACCACATCACGGGCATGCCGCTCCTTCTCCGGGCCGGAGACCCTGATCCCCGGCTGCCCGGTGACCCTCGCCAGGTCGGCCCGGAACGCCGGTAGCGCGGCCGCCCCACCGCGCAGCCGGAGGATCCCGAGATAGTGCCCAAGCTGCTCGTCGCCGAGCAGGTTCGGCCGGTACCGGGCGAACAGGCCAGCTGAGGGCAGGATCTGACCGGGAGCATCGAGCTCGTCGGCGGAGAAGAACGAGCGGATCACACCGACGATCCTGATGGTCAGGACCGGGCCGTCCGCCGCCGGCGGCAGCCGGATCACCCCGGCGGGATCGATGGTCTCCGGTCGGTACAGGCCCAGCTGCACGGTGTCACCGACGCCCAGCCCGGACCGCTGCGCGTACCGGGCGGTGATCACGGCCTCATCCGCCCGGGCGGGGTCGGCGGGCCGGCCGGCCAGCACCACGGGACGCTCGACCGTCCGCATCACCTCGACATCGGCCGGCAGCTTGTACAGCGTCTCCGCAGGGTCCCCGACCCCGTTGATCGTGTATCGACCGTACGTGATCAGCCCAAGCGCCTCGACCTGCGGCAACGCCCGGACCGCTGCCCAGTCGAAGCCGGGCTGCGCCGGCTGCACCACAGCGTCGGCGGGCAAGGTCTCGGCAAGCAACCGGTCGACGGAGGAGGCGCCCCGGCGCGCACCGGCCACCGCCGCCAGCACAGTGGCGGCCGAGATCGCGATGAGCACGGCGAGCATCACCAGTGCACGCAACCGCCGCCGGCGCTCGATCCGCAGCCAGGCCAGGACGACCCTCACACCGTCCATTGCACGCTGTTCTGCGGCGCGCGCCAAGAGTGGTGGGACTACGCCTGGCCGGGTGCTGGCATCCCCACAGACAGCGCCCGATGGTGCTGACGCTCCGAATGGGTGCTTACGTGCAGGCGTGGTTCGACACTCGGGTCGACGAGGGGAGCGAGTGAAGGAGTAACCGATGAGCGGTCCAACCCGTCCGTTGCTTTCGGTTCGGGGTGACGCTCGACAGAGCGTGGCACCCGACTATGTCATCCTGGCCAGCACGATCGCGGTGTCCCGCGGGTCGAAGCGCGAGGCGGTAGGCACCGCCGCCTCGGCGTTGGAGCGCCTCATCGCTGATCTCACCTCTTTCGGCGGGGTAGCGCTGGAGGTGGAGACCGGACTTCTTGGCGGCGGTGACAGCGAGCGTTACCGGCTTCTCGGCGGTGCAGCATCAATGACCTCCCTCAGCGGTGGTGGAGAGTCAGACATACCGTCGCTCGACCCGGTCCCTCAACAGCTGACCGCCGCCATCGAAGCCCGATTCACGGCCACGGGTGTGTCCTTGACCGAGCGCTGACCGGGTCGCCTCCGCCGGAGCCCTATGCCCTTAGAGCCTGTTGGCTGCTGGTCCTGCAAGCTTGTTGATCTGGTAGTCGGTTCTGACGGGCGAAATTTGCTCATGGGGAGGAGGACCTCCCCGCCGGTGCTCGCCACCTCAGCTGGACCCAGCGCGTGCTGGTATTGCGTCACGTGCCGCTCTCAGGCGTCCGATGCGGCACCTGCTCGCCGTCTGAACCGCCACGCCCGGTTTGCACCGAGAGGCTGGCCAGGTGCTTCGGTGATCGCTGTTCTCGATCGGGTGAATCGGTGATTGGTGACTCTGAACGGGCCCGAGACTGTCAGAGTCCGAACATATGGTCGACTCATGACAGCGGCGGTGGAGGTCTCTGATGAGGAGGTCGTCGCTGAGCTGCGTGCGGCGTGGGCGGAGGTCTCTCGGTGTTATGCGCGGTGTTGGGCAGCGATGGCCGAGGTGGGCCGGCGCACCACTCCCGACTGGGAGACCGCGGAGATCGCCGCCGTGTTGACCTTCACCACCCGCCGTGCAGACTATGAGCTGCGGTGCGCCCAGACCGTGCTGGAGCATTTGCCTCGGGTGCATGCCGCGGTCGCGTCGGGGGAGTTGGATCATCACAAGGCCCGAGTGTTCACCGATTACCTGGCTATTGTGACCGTGGCCCAGGCGGATCGGATCTGCGCCCGGCTGGTGCCCTTGGCGGTGGGGTGGACCACCGGGCAGCTGGCCGCCCGGCTGCTGCGCGAGGTGCACGCGATCAATCCCGACTACACCCGCCGCACCTATGCGCAGGCGGTGCGCACCCGGGGGGTGCATGGCTATCTGGATCACACCGGCACCGCCGTGCTCACCGGCCACGGACTGCCCGCACCTGAGGCCGCGGCCGCCGCGGCCCGCCTGGAGACCCTGGCTGATCAGCTGCGCGTGGCCGGGTACCCGGCCACGGTGCACCAGACCCGCGCGGATCTGTACCTGCGGCATATAGCCGCTCCGTCATAGGACCGGTAGCAGTCTGCGCAGCGTGGCGTGGAGGGTCTCGATACCCGGCTCCCGGGTGGGTCCCTCGCCGAGCCTGCCGGTGCGCAGGGTCGCGCGGTCGCGCATGGCTTGGCGCAGCAGCGTGACGAGTCCATTGAGGTCGCCATGGTGGACGTGGTGGAAGCGGCGCGTTTCGGGGATCTGAAGCAGCGCTGCGCTCGATGGGCACAGCGCGATGACGGGAACGCCCGTGGCGAGGTAGTCGTAGATCTTCGCCGGAATGCGGGATTCAACGGCGCTGGTGTGGTCGAGGGTCACGACGGCGGCATCGGCTCGTTCGAGTCGTTGGTAGAGTTTTCGCCGTGACCCGGACGCCACGACCACCAGCGGATGCCCTGTCGCCTGGGTCAGCTGGGCTTCGACCGGTGCCGAGACGCCGCCGATGACGGTGAGTTGGGCGACTGCGGGACCGACCTGCTGCAGCGCGTCGGTAAGGATGCCGGGGCCGTTACGCCCGTACCAGTAGCCGTTCATCACCAGGCGCAGGGGCTCGCCGTTGCGCTCGGGGCGTACCTGAGCGCCGCTCAAACCGCCGATGTCAGCAGTGTCGAAGCCGTTGGGTACGGAGATTACGTGGTTCGGTGAGAGCCGCAGGAGCCGGACGAGCAGGTCGCCGAATGCAGGTCCGCCCGCATATACCACTGCGGACACGCGACGCACTGCGCGTTGTTCGATTGTTCTGGTCACTCGCGCGAGCGTCGGCGGGGTGAGGCGCGCGCTCCACGGGTCGCGGTAGTCCACGACGAGCGGCAGCGGTGGGTCTAGCGCTATCGCGGCAATCCCGAGCAAGGAAAACGGCGGCACCGACACCACGACGACATCGGCGGCCATCTCGCGCAGTGCCCGGCGCACGCGCCATCCGGTTAAGGGTTGGACGTCGCCCTCGACTCCGGCGTCCTGCAGCATCGAGCGCACGGTGGCGGGGACGTGCCCGAGCAGCCGCTGCGCCACGGTGGTGGGCGGCAACGGCGGGTCGATGACGGTGACCTGCCACCCGCGCCGGGTGAGCCCTCGGGAGAAGGCACCGATGCGACTGCCCACCGCGGTATCCCCGTGTGCCCCGACGGCGACCAGAGCAACCATTGGGCTCATGAGTGCGCGGCGGCGGTGTCCTGATCGTGCTGGGGGCTAGGGGCGTCTCGTGCTGGCTCGCGGTGGAAGACCCAGATCCGGGTGGAGACACCCAGCAGCCGCAGGGGATATGTGCCGGCCAGGTCGAGACCGCTGAGCCCACGGGGGACCGGCGGTGGGACCAGGACCACGACGCGGCCACCTGGGCGTGTCACTCGCCCCATCTCGGTCAAGGCCCGCTTGAGCCAGCGGGCTGGATCCTCGACGGGAAACTGCAGCCCGAAAGGAAGGTTCGACACCACGGCGTCAAAGGTGGCGTCCTGCTGGGGCAGCTTGAGCACATCGGCCCGGTCCACCGCGGCTTGGGGCACGTTCTGGCGCGCGATCGTGACCGCCTCGGAATCCAGGTCCGAGCCAACAGCCGCCCAGCCGGCTGTGAGCGCTTCGGCCAGGATCGTCCCGGAACCACAGCAGGGGTCCAGCACCCGTCCGGGCGTCTGGCCCGCCAGGCTCACCATCGCGGCAGCTACGACCGGGCGCAATGCGCCACGCCGCTCGGTTTCCCGGCCGCTGCCGTGCTGGCGCATCCGCTTGTCGGACAGCCGTAGCCCGGCCACGAATCTGGCCCGCTGGTATTCGAGTACCCACAGCTCCAGGTCAGCCGGGTCTTCCACCCGCCATCGAGGACGCTGCGCCGCCACCGCAGTGGTGACGGCAGCCCTCAGTTCGGTGCGTCTGAAGCGACTCTCATCGACCACGCGAGCGATCACCCGGTAGCTCATCGAGGAGTTCAGGTGCCGCACGAACCGGGTCCACACTGACAGGCTGCGCTCCAGCTCGGTCCTGGTCACCAGCGACTCGGCCACCCGCTTGGGCGCGCCACTGCCGGATTCGGCGAGCGTGACGAACACATCCTCGGCCAGCCGAAGGTCGGTGACGTCGGGCCGTGCGCCGCGGCGCATGCGGAAAAAGACTATGTCGGCCCGGCCGTCATTGCCGAGTTCACTGTCGGCTTCGAGATCGGGATTCGCGTCGATCTCCTGCCGCAGCAGCACGCCCAGCCCGGGCAGCGTGGTCGCGAAGAACCCCAGCGTTCCCGGGCGTTGGTCCGGTTCCGGTCCTCGTTTGCGCTGCCCCATGCGTTGTCACGATACCGGCGGTCAGCTGATTGGTGGCATCTGCGGCGCCAGGATGACGTCGCGGAGGTGCTGGGGCTGCGCGCCCAGGACGAACTTGTACGGCTCGTCGCCCCGGCCCAGCTCAATGACGCGTACACCCTCGGCCACCGCCATCCGGGCGGCCTCGGCCAGCAATAGGTGGCTCGCGCCGTATCGGGCGGCTTTCGGCTGGTAGGTGCTCATGTAGAGCAGGTCAACGCCGGGCGACCGGAAGAACAGTGCCTGCGCAAGCGACTCGCCGTCGAGATCCAGGCGCGCGAGCAGGCAGCGCCCCTCGGTGGCGAGACCGCGACCGACGTCGGCCAGGAAGTCGGGGAAACGGGGGTGCCGGTCCATGGCGGGGAGCTCGGTCAGACGTCCCCGGCTGGCCCACGAAGCCAGCCGAGCCCTCGCGAAAGCGGGCAGCGTGGCGCCAACCGATACCGGGTCGGTGATGCGCACCACGCGCAGCTGACCGGACCGCTCCAGGCGACGCCGCGCGCTGCGCAGCGTTCGCCGCCGCTCCCGAGACCATCCCGGAAGGCAGGCCAGCGCGCCGAACTCCTCATCCGGGTCGTCCAATTGTACGAGTGGAGCCGGGCAGCCCCGCCGGCTCCCGACCGCACCTGCCACGACACCACCAGGCCGCACGTCGGCGAGCACCGTCTCGCCGGCACCCGCCACGGTGCGGACCGATCGCAACAGCTTCGAGACTACTTCCGGCTCGGATCGGTCGCGGTGAACTCGGGCATCGTGCTCATCGCCGAGTGGGCTGCCCACCCACGTAGGGCCGTTCGGGCCGCTGGTGAGGGGCAGCGCGCCAACGAGCACACCAGCGGTGTCTAGTGCGATCAGCAGCAGAGGCGCTCCAAGGTCGGGAAAAGCCCGCCACCCCGCCAGACACCAGGCTGGTGAGGTGAAGATGTCGCTGGCGCCCTCGGCGTGCAGGCCCGCCCACTGCTGGGCCAGGTCCTGCGCCTCGTCCACAGAACCCAGCGCGATCACGCGGGTCACCCGCTGGGACGGTAGGAGCCATAGTCGAACTGGGCGAAGTACTCCTGCAGCATCGGGATGATCTGCTCCTGCCCCGAGAACGACAGCTCACGCGCCCGGATGGCGTCCTCCCAGTGCACGGCGGTGGTCCAGATGCGCTGGTCGGTCCGCCAGCGCAGCGAAACATCCGGGGGGATGAACTCGATCAGGCAAAGCCAGACCTGTTTGGGGACGAAGAGCAATTCCCCGTCCTTGCGCAGCACGATCCACCGGTGCTTCTCATAACCGGGATAGCGGTGCGTGAGCGGCCCGACATCGACGTCGTAGGTGCACTCGATCCAGGCGGAAGGCACTTCGACATAACCACGCCGCGCGACTCTGCCCAGCTCCTTGCACACCACGATGGGGTCCCGGATGTCTTCCAGGGTCTGGCCGCAGAAGGCGAAGTCGAACGCCCCATCGGGGAACGGCCAGGGCGTCTCACAAATGTCGAACTGGTGCCAGGTGCGCGACGTGTACCGCTCCCGGCCTGGGCCGAGCCGACCGCCCCCAGCCCGCGTCTGATAGGGCAGCAGATCGATGACGTGGTCGGCGCGGTTGAGCGGCTTCCACCAGCCGCCGACGTCCACGACCAGGTCACCGGACTCGATTCTGGCCAGCGCGGCTGCCAAGTTCTCAGGGTGCGGATCCGGGAATCTCGGCAGCTGCACACCCGCAGCCTAGGCTGCCCCCTCGAGTTATTCGGAGTGCCGCAGTCCAGCGAGCGGTTAATCTTTCCGCGATGCCACCTGCCTCCCGCCCGGTCGTCGTGTTCGTGACCCATCACCTGCCGTGGCCGGCGTGTAGCGGGGGTCGGGTCCGCGAGTCGCAACTGCTCCAACGGCTATCCGCGCGCTTTGACATTGAGGTCATCGCCGTGTCCAAAGTGCCCGAGTTCGACCGCAGCCATGTTGGGGAGGCAACTCGTCACGGCGTGCGCGCCCGAGTCTTCGCTGCGGTGGACTGCGGTGATACCCGCTTCGGCCCGCTCACACGACGCCACGCCGCGCCTGCCGCGCGCGAGTACCTCGCACACCGCCTCTCCTGCCCGCCGGTGGCGGTCCATGTTGAAGGCCACTACCTGCTCAGGCTGCTACCCGATCACCTCTGGCGTACGGCTCTGCTTGTCGAGCACAACGTCGAGTCCGCGCTGTTCGAACAGCGAACGGCGCAAGACCCAGTACCAGCGCAACGAGCCGCCCTGCTCCAGGACTTCGCCCTCACACGCAGCGACGAACTCGCAGCGTGGGGGCGGGTCCGCACCGTCGGGGCAGTCACCGACGAGGACACGGCAACGATCAGGGCGGCTGTCCCCGACGCTGATGTCCGGTGCTTACCCAACGGTGCTGACCACCTCGGCGGTGAACGCGACACCCTGCACGTGGCTCGACGCGGGTCGGCCCGCTTACTGTTCGTCGCGGCATTCGGCTACAGCCCGAACGTGCACGCCGCCCGGTTACTCCTCGCGGATATCTTTCCCGAAATCCTGCGCCGCTGCCCGGACACCACCCTCGCGATTGTCGGATCCAACCCACCTGGCTGGCTGATGGAGGCTGGCCGCCGTGAGCCCCGCTTAACGGTCACAGGCTGGGTGCCCGACGTGACCCCCTGGCTCGACGCCGCCGAAGTGGTGATCTGCCCCCTCACAGTAGGCGGCGGGATCAAGGTCAAGGTCATGGAGGCGCTCGCCCGCGGCTGCGCGGTGGTCGCCACTCCGATCGCCCTCCAAGGTCTGCGGCATCTCCCGCCCGGCGCCGTCGTGGAACGCACCGACGCACCTGCCCTCGCCGACGCTTGTGTCCGGCTCCTGCGCTCACCTCAACGACGACAAGCGCAACGTGCGCGCGCGGCCCAAGCCGCCCAGTACCTGCCCTCCTGGGAGCTTGCAGCGGACGCACTAGCCGGCTGCTGGAGCGAGATCGCCGCCGTCGCCGCGTCCGACGCCATCCGGGCGTGACCATCGCCCGCGAGTCATCCACTGTTCCCCGGATGCTGCACGTCATCGTGCCGCAGCGAGAGGGCGCCATCGGCGGTGCCGACCTGCACGTCCTAGACCTCGCGGCCGCTCAACAGCGGGCGGCCACCTACCGGCCTCTGATCCTGAGCCCCCGCGCACCCCGCGACTACCTCCAACGGCTACGCGATGCCGATCTGGAAGTACTCAGCCCGGGACTGCTGCGCGCCGAGCGCTACACCTTCCTGCCCTGGCAACACGAGATCACGCTCCTCCACGCCCACGGATACGAGGCGAACTACCTGGTGGCTGCGATGCGCGCGACGTTCCGTCGCTGGCGGCAGCTCCCGTTCGTCGTCACAGCCCATGGCTGGATCGAGACCACCCTTCGGCTGCGCCTGCACTCCCGGCTCGATCGGTACTGCGGCAGACTCGCCCACGTACGGATCGCTACTGCCACCCGGCACGCTTGTAGGCTCCCCGCCAATCGTGGTGTTGTCATAGTCGTGCACAACGGAGTGACCGCTCCTGCCGACAAGCGGCTGGACACTCTGCGAGCCAACCGCCGCGCTATCCGCGAAACCCTCGGCGTCCCGCCGCAAGCCACGGTCATCGGCAGCGTCGGTCGGCTCTCCCCAGAAAAGCGGATAGACCTCATCCTCGCCGTCGCACACCGGTTGGCTCCCCACCGTCCCGACATCCACGTCCTGATCGTGGGCGGCGGCGACCAGCGCGCCGGGCTGGAGGCCCTCGCCCAGCGGCTGAGCCTCGGCGGGCGGGTGACATTTACCGGCCTGGTCCCGGAGGTGACACCAACGCTGATCGCAATGGACGTGCTCGTCCAACCGTCTGACACCGAGGGGACACCCCGTAGCGTGCTGGAAGCGATGGCACACCGGCTCCCGGTCGTCGCCACCGACGTCGGCGACGTAGCCGAACTACTCGACCAGGGCCGCTGCGGCGAACTGGTGCCACCCGGTGATGCTGGTCTACTCGCCCAGGCGGTTGAGCGGGTCCTCGCAGATCCGACCCACCTTCGGACCCTGACCGGATGCGCCCAATCGCGTTATCAGAACCGGTACACGATCGAGGCCATGCGTCGTCGCGTCGACGAGGCCTACCAGACCGCGCACCTATCCTGTGCGCAACGACGGCGACCGTGAGTACCGCCCGGCGGGTGCTGGCAATCTCGCCCCATCTCGACGACGCCGCGCTCTCGGTCGGGGCGACGCTCGCCGATCTCGCCGCAGAAAGTGCCGACATCCAGGTCGTCACTTTGTTCGCGGGCGCCCCGACCGAGCCGCTCTCTGCAGTTGCCCGGAACTTCCACACCAACTGTGGCCTGCCCGAGGACGCATACGCAGTGGCGCTGCGTATCGACGAGGACCGAGCTGCGATGAACGAGCTCGGCGTGCGTGCCGAACACTATGGGTTCCTCGATGCCGTCTACCGGAAAGCACCCGATGGCTCCTGGCTGTGCGGACACGACCAAGCTATGTTCGACGACCTACCCCTGGGCCGGGACGCTCTCCTGGACGAACTGTCCCGAGAGGTCAACCGCATCCTTGCCGCCGTGGTGCCGGATCTGGTGCTGACCTGCTCCGCAGTCGGCGACCACATCGACCACCGGCTGACCAAGGCCGCTGTCCTCGACGCCGTATGTGGTACCCAGGTGCAGACCCTGCTCTGGGAGGACCTCCCTTACGCGATCGATCGCCCACCTGCCACGACGACGCCACCGCTGACCCGGACCTCCCCGCCGGAGGCATGGCAACGCAAGTGGAGCGCCATCGCCTGCTACACCACCCAGGTCCGCATGCTCTGGCCCGCCGACGCCAATTGGGCTGCTGAACTCTTTACGCACGCCAAAGCCCGAGGGCATGGAACTCCCGCCGAGCTGATGTTCCTAACCAACTCCCGTGCGGGCTCACGGTCCCGTGCTGCGCTCACAGGGCATTTCTAGCGATGCGCCGCATTCAGCGCCGCCATCGTGAGGCGCAGGCCACGGCTGAAGCCCCGTATTAGGTCGCCTTGAAAGTTCCCGCCGGATCCGATCGACCGGGGCTGCCCTCTCTGTCGTGGATTGTGATGCCACGACCCCCAACTTGCGTCCCCGCGCAAACTACAATCCGCTACCTTCTCATGTGGGATTGTGCTGGTGAACGGAGCCGAGGTTGGTACTGGGGGCGGACGCGGAGCGCGCTGAGATCATCCGATTCTGGCGCACGGTGGAGATGTTCAGCCCACCCTCTGTCGAGAAAGTCAGCCGCGAGCGGTGGGTGTACGCGGTCAAGGCCGGCGAGCCGTTGCCGTGGGAGCCGGAGCATGAGCTGGCGGGAGTCCAGCTGCGCGACAACCAGGCGTGGCGGCATGTGGTTTACGTCGGGATTTACTCGCTGGAATCGGTGTTCGAGGTTCTGACACGGGTTTTCGCACCGGATGAGGAGAGCTTCGATGAGCGCCCGGCCGGGGAGAGCGCGCTGGCTGCGTTCGTCGTCTCTGGGGAGGGACGGCCGCTGATTGGTTCGGAGGTGTTGTCCAGTTGCGCTTGGGCGACGGGCCGCGCAAGGCATCCCGGTCCGGGAACGCGCTGGCTGACCGGGTTCGAGGGCGCGGAATGGCACTTCGGTGCGATGTTCGCCGACCTGGTAGCGCCCGAACCAGACGACGAGAGGGCCGGGGAGCTGCGCGCACGCGGGCATGAGGTGGGGCGGCCGATCGGGAAGGAGGTGCTCGCCAGGTGCCTCGACGCTGCCGCCGAGGTAGTGCAGGTGGACTCGGCACTGCTGCACTCCGAGGTCCGTATCCACAGTCAGAAAGTTGCCAAGCGCAGCGCCTACAGCGCAGACGGGCATGACTTCCTTAACAGCTTCATCGCTGATGACCTCGCCAGGGTCGCGGAGCAGGCGAGATCAGGCAAGGTCGGCACAGTGTTGCGCGAGTACCTGCGCCCGGATGCTGACCTGGACGTGGCGCGGCGGGTGGACGTGCGCGAGCGGCTGGACACCCTGCTGGAGGCCACGGCCCCACGCTGCGTGCCGCTGGGTCGGTGGCCGAGCAAACCGGAACATCCGCTGGCGTTGGGCCAGCAACTGGCGGTCAACAGCGTGTTGCGGATGCTGGAGGCTGGTGCGGGGATTTTCGCCGTGAACGGCCCGCCCGGCACCGGGAAGACGACGATGTTGCGCGATCTCGTCGCGGCGCTCGTGGTTGAGCGGGCACGGCGGCTGGCGGAGCTGCCGCATCCGCGTGACGCGTTCACTGGGAAGCAAAAGCGCTGGATGAACGGCGATTACACTCGGGTGGTCCATCTGTGGAAACCCCAGTTCACTGGGTTTGAAATGGTTGTCGCATCGGCGAACAACGGGGCAGTCGAGAACGTCACGAACGAGATCCCGGCCCGGGACGCGATCGATGAGTGCTGGTATGAGGATGCCGTGCAGCTCGACTACTTTCCGGGCATCGCCTCGGCCCTGCTTACCACCGATCATGATGATGCTGAGGGCGACGAAGGGAACGGCACCGAGGCTGCCGTCACCGGGTGGGCGCTGGTCTCGGCGCGGCTTGGTAACAAACGCAACCGTGGGCGGTTCGTGGACGACTTCTGGTACCGCAAGCCCGAGGAAGAAGCAGCCTCCGAACCGGACGACGCCGAGGACCAGCCTCCTGGCGTCGCGCTGCCCGAGGAGCAACGCTGTCGGCTCGGTTTGCTGGCGATCCTCAAGGGGTATGAGCAATCCGCCTCGCAGTGCACGTGGCTCGAGGCAGTGGCCGCGTTTCGGCAGGCACTCGACCATGCCGCGTCGATCCAGGCTGCCCGCGACCGAACCTACGACGCCATGATCGGGCAAGCGCGTGTTGAGCACGAGTTGCGCGCCGCCCAGGAAGCGTTGGCCGCCGCGCAGCAGCAGGTCGCAGCGGTCCATGCGCAGCTCACCGAAGCACAGCGTGCCGCGCAGGCATGGCAGGCCGAGCGGACCCGGCGCGTGCAATTACGTACCGAGCACCGTCAGTTCCGACCAGGGTTTCTGGAATGGCTGACCTCGCTGGGCAAAGCCATGCAGGAATGGCGACAACGCGACCAAGCTTCGGCCGCCCAGGTTGAAGCGGCCGAACAGGCACTGCACGATGCGCACGGCGAGCTGGCACGGCTCACGCCACAAGTCGACCGCGCCATCCAGGCTGCTGCGCACCGGGAGGAGACGGCGCGGCGCAGCGAGCATGAACTGGACTCGATCCGGGTCGTGCTCGACCAGGCACCGGCCGCGCTCGGTCAGCAGTTCCCCGATGCGGACTGGTGGCGTGACCGGTCCCGCCGCGAACTGGCGGCGCTGTGGACAGACCCGGAGTGGAACCGCACGCGCACCGAGGTGTTCCTAGCGGCGCTGCGGCTGCACAAGGCGTTCCTGGAACACACACCTACCGAGATGCGTCAGAGCCTCCACGCTGCTGTCGACATCGTGGCCGGGAACGCACCTGACGGCCTGCCCGAGGACACCGCCCTGGCGGCATGGCAGACGCTGTTCTTCGTAGTCCCGGTGGTCTCCACCACCTTTGCATCCTTCGCCCGCCTATTCTCGCACCTAGGCCAGGAAGCGCTGGGTTGGTTGTTGATCGATGAGGCCGGACAGGCGACACCGCAAAATGCGGTTGGTGCGCTGTGGCGATCGAAACGTGCAGTCGTGGTTGGTGACCCTTTGCAGCTCGAACCGATCACCACGCTGCCGTTCCGGGCCCAACAGGCGATCCGGGGCGATCACGGCGTCGACGAGCAGTGGCTATCCAGCCGCACCTCGGCGCAGCGGTTGACCGACCGGCTCACCCACCTGGGCACCTGGCTGCCAGGCGACGACGGCAAGATCTGGGTGGGCGCACCGCTGACCGTGCACCGTCGCTGCGACCAGCCCATGTTCGGCATCGCCAACGACATCGCCTACGACGGCCTCATGATTAACGGAACCGCGCCGGCCCCTTCCCAGCGGTTCCAGGAGGCGTATCCGTCGCTGCCCGCGTCGAAGTGGATCGATGTCGTCTCTCAGGAATCCCAGGGTCACTGGATTCCTGCCGAGGGCAGGCAACTGGATCTGATCCTCGCCACATTGGCCAACCTGGAGTTCGAGATGTCCCAGGTCATGGTGATCGCCCCGTTTCGCGACATCGCACGCCACGTGCGCCAGCGTGCCGACCACTACCCGGGCCTGGTAGCCGGGACGATCCATACCGCGCAGGGCAAGCAGGCCGAGGTCGTGATCCTGGTGCTCGGCAGCGACCCCCAACGGCATGGAGCCCGGCGTTGGGCTGCCAGCAAACCCAACCTGCTCAACGTGGCCGTCAGCCGTGCCAAACGCCGCCTCTACGTCATCGGCGACCGGCAGATGTGGGCCCCACAACGCCACTTCGACGTATTGGCCCACCGCCTACCACACTCCCCACCCCGATAACCGCGTCGCCACGTCGGCTACCTTTGTTCAGCAGAGGATGCGCTTGCCGCGCATGGCCAGGCAAAGGGCTAGTCCTCGCATACTCGGTAGACGAGTTCCCCGGCACGGGCAGACGCGGGCTTCGCGTACACGGCCCGTAGCTCCGCCGCACCCGTCGACTCGACGACGCGGCTGCCCATCGTCGCCAGGAGCTGCCGTGGTGGCATTCATCGCAGACCGCTCACCCGGCTGGTGTTTACCACCAGGACAGACCGAGAGTTTTCAATCCATTGGTGACGAGACCAAACGCGGCATCCGCTGGTTGATCAGCTCGGACCCTTGGTGCAGGCGACCCATCCGTAAAGGCGACCGAACTGTCTGCTCTGAACGAGGCAGGTACGAGTATCCTACCTGGCCCGCTGAACTGACCGGATTCGGTTGGTAGGTGCCCGGTCTGCCTCGCCGGGGTTGTCTGCCTCGTGGCAGCTCAGGGCTAGGGCAGGTGCCCGACTGAGGGGTGAGGCACGTGCCTCACCCAGGGTGCTAGTGCCTCAACGTCTGCCCCGCCCCGGATCGGCCGGGTAACCGCCGGATTCTGCGGCGAGGTGTATGTCGTGAGCGGCGCACACGTTGCCCGTTGAGGGTCCGTCTCCTGACGTCGACTCCGCTGTCGAACTGCTGGAGTACGTCGGCGCAACGCAGCCCTCTCGCCACCGTCCATCAGCCATCAGTTACTCAAGGTGTTCGACCAGACGGTCGCACAGGGAGGGAGGGAGGCGTGCCGTGGTGTCGTCTCGCCCGGAAATCGGGGGGTTTCCGGGGCCTAGGGAAGCGGAGGGAGCTGCCTCCCTGGCGATTTATGCGCAGCTCAGGGCGGGGAGGCAAGGGAGGGACCCAGATAGGGAGAACTCCCCGCCTCCCTGACTGGGTCCCTGTAACTTTCTGTGACCGTGAGCCAGCCGGAATGGTTCGTCGCGCAGCGCCGGACCTGGCTCCGTCACCGTTAAACAGCGCCGCGCACCTCGTCCTCACAGCGCCGTAGAGGGGTCGGAGGGACGCCACGGTCGGCGACGCAATCCGGTTCGCGAAGCGGTGCGGCGCCCGGCGGCTGGTGCTCACCCATCACGCGCCCGGGCGCACCGACGACGCCCTGGACGCGCTGGCCCGCTCCTGCGCGGGTTACGGCCCGCTGCCGGCCGAGCTCGCGCGGCAAGGCGACGTGCTGGCGGTTGGCGCCCCATGCGCTGCCCGACCCTGACCAAGGTCGCGGCGGATCCGGGCCCGTTGGCTGCCCGCAACGCAGATCAGGATGGCCAGCGCGGTCACGATCGTCCACCCTCCGATCCGTTCCCCGAGCAATGCTGCCGACCAGGCCAGGGTGAGCAAGGGCTGCGCGAGCTGAACCTGACCGACGCGGGCCACCCCGCCCAGGGCGAGTCCGCGATACCACGCAAAGAACCCCAGGAACATGCTGATCACCGACACGTAGCCGAAACCCCACCAGGCCGGCGCCCCAGCGGACAAGCCGTGGGTCGCGGCCCGCACGGCCACCACCGGCGCCAGCACCGGAGCAGAGATGATCAAAGCCCAGCAGATCACCCGCCAGCCGCCGTACTCCCGGGCGAGTGCTCCCCCCTCGGCGTAGCCCAGCGCCGCGGAAACGACCGCGAGCAGCACCAACCCGTCAGCCAGGCTCAGCCCAGCCGCCCCCTGGGCGATGGCGAAGGCCAGTGCGGCGGCCAGTCCCCCGAGTGCCGCCAGCCAGAAGCCGCGGGAGGGCCGTTCGCCGGCCCGCAGCAGCGCCGCGACCGCGGTCGCCGCCGGGAGCACCCCCACCACCACCGCTGCGTGCGCGGCGCCGAGCTCGCCCAGCGCGAGCGCGGTGAACAGCGGAAATCCGACGACCACTCCGAACCCCACGACGGCGATCCGGCCCCAGATACCGCGTGGCGGCAGCAGCCGCTCCCGGCGTGCGAGGAGAACCACCGCAGCCAACGCGGCGGCTACCATGGCCCGCCCCAGCCCCACCAGCCAAGGGTCCAGATCAGCGACGGCAACCCTGGTCGCCGGCAAGGTGAAAGAGAACGCCAGCACTCCCAGCGCACCGTACAGCACCCCGCGCGTTTCCGGCGCGAGGACGATAACGTTATTGTCGGATTTCATGTTTGACGATAACAGTGCCGATCGTGTTACCACAGTGCTCCGAGCGGCAGCGGTCCGCGGGGCGCCCGGCAGCCGCCTGCCCACCGTCCGCGAGCTGATGACCGAGCACGGAGTGGGGCCGGCCACCGTCCAGCGGGCACTGGGATCACTGGCCAGGGAGGGCCTGATCGAGACACGGCCCGGCGATGGAACCTACATCGCTGCCCGCTGTGGGAGCACTCCTGCGCCGGATCTGGCCTGGCAGGCGGTAGCGCTCGGTGGACGCGTGGTTGACACCAGCGCGCTCGGAGAGCTGCTTGCCGTGCCAAGACCCGGCGTCATCGCCCTGAGCAGCGGCTACCTCGACCCCGATCTCCAGCCCACCGCCCAGCTCGCCGCTGCGGCCGCCCGGGCCGGGCGACGACCCGGCAGCTGGCAACGTCCACCTGCCGAGGGCCTCAGCGAACTACGCGCCTGGTTCGCCCGCGACGCGGGAGGCGGCGTCCAACCGCATGACGTGCTCATCTGCTCCGGTGGTCAAGCAGCACTCTCGACCGCCTTCCGCGCGCTCGCTGCACCGGGCGACGCGGTACTCGTCGAATCCCCCACCTACCTCGGTGCACTCGCAGCGGCCAGGGCTTCCGGGTTGCGCACCATCCCGGTGCCCGCCGACGCCGATGGCGTCCGGCCGGATCTGCTGGCGTCGGCTTTCGCGCAGTCGGGCGCGCGGGTGTTCTATTGCCAGCCGCTGCACGCCAACCCGCACGGCGCGGTACTCGCCGCCGACCGCCGAGCGGCCGTGCTCGACGCGGTCGCCGCAGCCGGGGCCTTCCTCATCGAGGACGACTACGCCCGCGATCTCACCATCGACGGGCAGCCCCCACCGCCGTTGATCGCCGCCGACGCCAACGGGCACGTCGTCTACATCCGCTCGCTCACCAAACCTGCCGCGCCAAGCCTGCGGGTGGCCGCGTTAGCCGCTCGCGGTGCAGCGCACGCCCGGCTTCGCGCGATCCGCCTGGTCGAGGACTTCTTCGTGGCCGGCCCACTCCAGGAAACGGCGCTGGAGCTCGTCGCCGCCCCGTCGTGGCCCCGCCATCTGCGCCGGGTCCGCACTGCCCTGCGAGAACGTCGCAACGCTTTGGCGGCGGCGGTGCGGGACAGCTTCGGCGCGCAGTCTCTGCCGGCCATGCCCACCGGCGGTTTCCACCTCTGGGTATCACTGCCCCCGCAGGTCGACGACATGGTGCTCGCCGAGCAGGCGCTGCGCGCCGACGTGATCGTCACCGGCGGGCGGCACTGGTTTCCCGCTGAACCCCCCGCCCCATTTCTGCGGCTGTCCTACGCCGGCGCCCATCCCAGCACGTTCGCTGAAGGTGTCCACCGCCTCGCGGAACTCAGTGGTCAAGCTGCTATCACCATCCCATGAGATGGTGATAGGATGGTTATGGGCTGGTAGCAGACCAGCGCCACGGCACTGACCGACTGGTCGACGCCGAGGTCATACCTTGAAGGGGCTCCCATGGACGACCACCGCACCGCTGGCATGTTCGAAGCACTCAGGCTCACCCGCACAGGGCAGCTGACGGAGGCGTTCACGCTCCTGCAGCGCACACTCGGCGCCGCATCTCCCGCCCTGCCCATCGCCGGCCTCGGGGTGCCGGTGCCAGGGGCCGTGCGCCCCGACGCGGCCGCCGCACCGGGCGGCGAGATCCGGCACCTGTCCCACACCGGGGCGGCCGGGACCCGGAGCTACGACCTCTACATTCCCACCGGCTACACCGGCGCGCCGGTGCCCCTGGTCGTCATGTTGCACGGCGGCAAGCAGGACACCACCGACTTCGCCGCCGGTACCCGGATGAACGACCTCGCCGAGGCGCACACGTTCCTCGTCGCCTACCCGCAACAGTCCCACGCCGCCAACAGCGGCGGCTACTGGAACTGGTTCTCCCCCGCCGACCAGCAGGCCGGCACCGGCGAGCCGGCGATCATCGCCGGCCTCACTCACCAGGTCATGGCCGACCACGCGATCAACCGCGCCCAGGTATACGTCGCCGGGCTCTCCGCCGGTGGCGCGATGGCGGCGGTGATGGCCGCGACCCACCCGGAGCTCTACGCCGGGGTGGGGGTGCACTCCGGGATCGCCTACGGCGCGGCACACGATGTCGGCTCAGCGTTCGCCGCCATGCGGACGGGCGGCTCACCTGCGCCGGGCGGGCAAGTGCCGTTGATCGTGTTCCACGGTGACCGTGACGCGATCGTGGCTCCGGTGAACGCCAAGAACCTCGTCGCCGCCAGGCTGGCCACAACCGAGACCTCGGTGTCGGACGCGACCTATCTCGACGAGCGGACCGGCCATGCCTGCACCCGGACGGTGCACACCGACGTCGACGGCGCGGTCCTCGCCGAGTCGTGGACGGTGCACGGCGGCGGGCATGCGTGGTTCGGGGGCAGCCCGGTCGGCTCCTACACCGACCCGATGGGTCCCGACGCGTCCGCCGAGATGGTCCGGTTCTTCCTCACACAGCGCCACCTGTCCTGACCCGGCTGTCCGTGAACTCGGCAGGGCCGACGTCCCAAGGCAGGCGAAACGTCGGTACCGTCGAGCTCACGGACAAACCCGTCGGTCGGTTGCCGTGGCGGCGGCGAGTTGGCGCAGTGCGTGGGCTAGCTCCGGGCCTGATGGGGCGCGGGCCGGGTCGACGATCCATTGCGTGATCACCCCGGTCATCAGCGCTTGGAGGAACGAGCCAACGGCGCGGCGCGGGTCGTCGTCCGGGATGCCAAACAGCTCAGCGAGACCCTCCCGGCCCAGCCGCAGCCCGCGGGCGAGCGAAGCCCGGACCTCCTCCGAACGATCCACCTGCGCCAGCGCCTCGACGCTGGCCACCAGCAACGGGCGGTGCGCCTCGAAAGCCTCCACCGCCCGCGTCCACACCGCCTCGAATCGAGCGAGCGGGTCATCGGCGAGGCCAGCCGAGCTCCCGAGCACATCGCTGAGCTCCTCGCCCCATTCCTCCATGGCCTCGATGAGCGCGGTGTTCAGCAGCGCCTCGGTCGAGCCGAAGTGGTAGCCGATCGCGGCCAAGCTGACCCTGGCCGTGGTCGCGATGTCGCGCGCAGTCGTCCGGGCAAAACCCTTATCCGCCAGGCAGTGCTTCGCGCTGGTCAGCAGCGCCTCCCGGTTCCCCACCGGCACAGTCTAGTACGAGCGTCTGAGACAGCTATTTGAACATACGTCTCAGACATGTGTACGTTATCGGTATGCAGAACCGCACCGTCCTCATCTCCGGCGCCAGCATCGCCGGCCCCGCCCTCGCTCACTGGCTATGCCGGTGTGGCTTCATTCCGACGGTCGTGGAGCGCGCCCCCGCACTGCGCACCGGCGGCTACAAGATTGACTTGAGGGGCATCGCGGTCACCGCTGCACGGCGGGCCGGGATCCTCGACGAGGTGCGCCAGCAGGCCAGCGACGTGCGCGGGGCATCGTTCGTGGACGCGTCTGGCCAGCGGCTCGCCGACCTCGACGCCGACTTCGTGCAGGGCCGCGAAGGCGACGACCTGGAGATCATGCGCGGAAGCCTGTCGCGGGTTCTTTACGACGCCACCCGCGACGGGGTCGAGTACCTGTTCGGTGACTCGATCACCAGCCTCCACCAGGACGCCGATGGCGTGGACGTGACGTTCCACCACGCCACACCGCGCCGATTCGACCTCGTCGTCGGAGCCGATGGGCTGCACTCGAAGCTGCGATCACTCGTCTTCGGACCAGAGACGCGATTTCGGCGCGACCTGGGCTACTACATCTGCATCTTCTCCACGCCCAACGTGCTGGAGCTCGATCGCTGGGAGCTGTTCCACTCGCTGCCTGGCCGGCTGGCCAACACCTATGCAGCGCGCGGGGACGACCAGGCCAAAGCGCTGTTCTTCTTCGCCTCCCCGCCCTTGCAGCTCGACCGTCACGACGTTGCGGCCCAGCAGGATGTGCTGGCGCGGACCTTCGCCGACGCGGGCTGGGAGGTTCCCCGCCTGCTCGACACGATGCGTGACGCGCCCGATTTCTACTTCGACTCGACCAGCCAGATCGTCATGGACCGCTGGTCGCAGGGCCGGGTCGTGCTGCTCGGCGACGCCGCGTACTGCCCGTCTCCCGCCTCGGGCCAGGGTGCCAGCACGGCGCTGGTCGGTGCGTACCTGCTGGCCGGCGAACTCGCGGTGGCGCGCGGCGACCACCACGTCGCATTCGCCGCATACGAGTCGCGGATGCGCCCGTTCGCCGCGGCCAACCAGGACTTGGCGGGCGCGATGGCCGGCGAGATCGTGTCCGCAACGGAACACGCCATCCGGTGGCGCTACCGGATGCTTCGCCTGTTGCCCTACCTACCGTGGAAGGGGCTAATCGCCGGCTCGATCCGGCGCAGGATTCGCCGCGCCGCCAACGCGATCGCGCTGCCGGACTACCCGATGACCGTCGCGGTGCCCGAAAGATCGGCTGGCCGTGGGACCGGCTTTCCTTAGACGCCCAACCCGCCCACGACGGTCAGCTCATGCTGGCGAACTCTCCGGTGAGCATCGGCATTGCCTTGCTGATCGCGGCCTCATGGCGCCTCCCTCACTGTCGGGCGGAGCTTATCGCCTCCCGGCACCTTCGTCCGGGCTAATTGGGGACTCGTCGCATAGGAATCTGATCACGTAACTGCTACAAATGGCGAATGCTGGCCAACCACGATTCTTCCAGCTACCCCGTCTCTTTACGTGCGCGAGTACGCTCATCCGCGCGCCGGCCCCGCGCTCGCCACCGCCGGGTCAGTGCCCTTGCCCTGGTCGTGTTCTCGGTACTTCTCGGGGCCTGTGCAAGTCAGGACGCGAAGACCCTGGCGACCGCACCAGGCGCGGTCCAGCCGGCGGCGGCGGTGACGCTGGTCATCAAGAACTACGGCTACATCCCGGCGAATTTCACGGTCCCACCAGGAGCCACGGTAACGGTGCGTAACGAGGACCAGGCGATCCACACCGTCACCGCCGACAACAGGGCCTTCAACACCGGCAACGTCAGCCGGGGCGTGACTGCCACTTTCACAGCACCGACACGGCCCGGCACATACCCGTATCACTGCATGTTCCACAATTACATAACGGGCACCCTGACCGTATCCCAGTAGCATTCGCCCGTGATTTCTCAGGCCCACGTGGTTTCTCAGGGAGAGTGCAGCGGATGGTGGCCGTCGGTGATGTGTGGGTCAATGTCCATGACCTGCTTGGGCATGACGACGAAGGTTCGCATCATGCCTTCGTCCTCGTGTTCGAGGATGTGGCAGTGGTAGACATAACGCCCGTTCGCCCCACCGAACTGCCCGGCGACCCGGACCAGTTCGCCACCACCGACCCTTATGGTGTCCTTCCAACCTTGCTCGTTGGGATCCACCGGCAACGGAGCCTTCGGGACGAGCGGTGTGCGGGTGCCGCCTTTCGCGGGATCGAAGCCGGTGATGTCGTAGCCGTCCCGGCTCAATGCCTGGAACTGGATGAGGTGGATGTGGATCGGGTGGGCAACCGGACTGGCGTTGAGGATGGACCACTGCTCCCAGCCGTTGTAGTCCACGTAGAAGTTCGGGGCGTCCTTGAAGTCCCTGCTGACCCGCCGCAATGTCTTCACCGCGCCGTCAGGCATGGTGACCTGGACAATGCCATCGGTGGGCAGCTTCGCCGGCGGCTGATCGATCTCCACCATCTCCCACATCTCCGGGTGCCCCCCGGCGGGCAGGGTGAGCACCAACCACCGGTGCATGTGTTCGGGCACCGTGTCGTGGGTCAGCCGGACGAACGAGCTGGAGAGCTTGGCCGGCAACCTGAAGCTGTCGTGCGCCGGGTGAGCCCTGACCCGGAACTGCATGAGGTCCGGGTTGGGCGTGCCGGTACCCGGGTCCAGCGGCGGGCTCAGCGTGTTCACCAGGGTCAATGACCGGCCCTGGACGGCGCCGAAATCGACGAGCACGTCGGCGCGCTCCGCTGGTGCCAGGGTGATCTGGTCCAGCGCCAGCGGCGCCGGGAGCAGGCCGCCGTCGGTGCCGATCTGGCGCAGCGCGCCGGCAACCGTGGCGCCCTTCTCGTCGTGCAGCGCCAGCGCGTAGAACCGCGAGTTGGAGGCGTTGAGGACCCGGAAGCGGTACCAGCAAGCGTCGACGTCGAAATGCGGCCAGATCACCCCGTTCACCAACGTGAAGGGCCCGAGGAAGGGCAATGTCACCTTCTCCGGTTGGGTGGAGACGATGCCCACCTTGTGCAGCAACCGGCCGGTGAGGTTGCCCCCCACGTCGGTGTCGAGGTTGCGATCGGCGATGATCAGCGGCACTTCGTGGTCGCCGTGCGGTAGCCGCAGCTCGCTCTCCTCCGCATCCCGGATCAGGTACATGCCGGCCAGCCCGGTCATGACGTTCAGCGCGGTGATCGCCATGGTGTGGTCGTGGTACCACAGCGCTGTCGCCTGTTGATCGTTCGGATACTCCGACAACTGGGCGTTGCCAGACAGGACAGCGTTCTCCGGCCAGCCATCGTTACCGCCGCCGGTGCGGCTGCCATGCAGGTGCACCACTGTCCAGGGTGGCAGCGCCGCGACGGTCGGCAGGGCCTCGGCCCCCTCACGTCCCGGCCCCGGCGTGGCGCCCGGTACCCCGTTCGGCACCTCCACGGCGGTGACCGGATAGCTACCGGTGAGCTCGTTCTCCCAGGCCACCCGCAGGCGCTGGCCACTGCGGACCTCGATCGTCGGCCCCGGGAACTGCCCGTCGTAGGCCCACACCCGGGTGGGCGGCAGTTCGGAGTGCAGCCGCGCGTGCACAGCGCGCATGTGGATGGTGAGCTGCTGACTCGGGCCTGGGTGCAGCATCGGGGGGATGTGGAGCGGGTCACGGAACTTGGTCAGGCGCACGCCCACAGGCCTGACCTCGGTCCCGGGCGGGGGCCGGTCGGTGCGGGTCATGAGACTCCTCTCGTCGCGTCCGTCCTTGCCGGTGTCCGAGAGTGCTGAGACGGTGCCACAAATACGACCTCTGCCCTTTGATGCCCGATCGGGTACCCCAGCGTTCACTTCGCTGCCCTCATCCTCCCGAGCTCAACAGCAGAGCTTTTTGATCAAGGGTGTTCACAACTCTGGTGTTGAGCTCGGGAACGGGAGAGCTCTCATTCGGGGGGCTCGTCGGCGGTGGCGAGGTCGATGAGCTGCTCGTGTGGTGTCACTGTGATCCGCCACCGATCGGCAGCCGGGCTGCCCGCGGCCCGCCACCAGTGGTAGGCGGTGACGACCTCAGCCCAGAGCTGGCGTGGCCCATCCTGGAGTACCAGGTATTCGGTGGCACCGGGCCGGTAGTGAACGGTTGCCCAGGATTTCGAGGAAGAGTCGACGAAGGCGACCCGGTACTCCCCTGGGCACCCATTGATTGGGCAGTAGATGCTGGCGCAGTCCGCCACTCGCAAGCTGATGGCCAGCGACGCGTGGAAATCTCCCGTGACGTGGTGAGCGTTCTCGGCGCCGAGCCGGGCCGCCAGGAGCGCGGCGTTGTAACCAGTGCCGGTACCGATCTCGCATACGGTCATGCCGACTTCGACGTCCAGTGCCGCGAGCATGTATGCCACCACATCGGGCCAGCTTGCGGAGCTGGTGATCACGCGACCTGTCAGATCTGGGCCCAGCGGGGCGCCGTCATCCACCTGCGTAATGACGAATCCTGCTCCGTAGGCGAGCGCCAGCCAGCCGTCTGGATCGTCCGCGCGCCGGAACGGGACCAGCGTGTGGCCGTTGTCGCGCCAAATCATCTCGGGGATGAATGCGTGTCGCGGGACCGAGAGGAACGCCGAGCACCAATCTTTTGTCAACTCGCCAGATGCGGTCAGCTCGTCGGCCAGGCAACGCAGCCGGACCTCGGGGCTGATCATTGTTGGTGGGGATCTCTCGGATCCGGTGTCTCGTGGCTACCTGGATCCGGCTTGTCGTGCTTGCCAGGATCCGGCTGCGGCGGCACCGGCTTGGTCCGCCCCCCGTCCCCGTCCCTGCCCTTGTCCCTCTCGTGCTCACCCATGGTGACCACGCCTCGTCAGCGATTCCAGCGCCGCCCGCAGCTTGCCGGTCGCTGTTGTTTCCAGCACGGCGCCCGTCGCGGTGCAGGCGTGGAAGTACAGGCTGGTCCGGCCATCTTGGTGACCGATCACGACAAGGGTGCAGGCACCACCATGAGGGCTCCGGGCTGCAATCGCCGACCGTCCACGCAGTGACAGGGCGACCACGAACAACTCGACGACCTCCGGTGAGAGCTCCGCGACGGCCGTCTCGCCGCCCTCGTAGCGGAGCAGATGCTCGCCGAGCGGATCGCGCTGCACGGTCACCGTGCACAACCGGCCCGACTCGGTCTTCGCCGCGACCGCAGTGCGGTCGGTCCCGGTGGGTAGCCGCATCTGCACCCCTCCCTGTGGTGGCGGCGAGACCGGGGGTTCGGGGGATGTCCACACCGGCCCCGCCGCAGCTCATAACTGGCTAGTCATGTCTATGCATCACTAGTCGGTCGAATAATGACTATGCACGAGGTCTGAGTCTCCGTCAAGCCGACGCCCTACTGGGCTACTCGGCGAGGAACTCCTGGGCAAGGGAGCGCAGCACATCGCGGGCGTCCTCCCCGAACACGGCGTCCTCGCAGAGCTTGTCCCACAGATCGAGATAAACCGCGACCTCCGCTTGATCCCGGATCTTCAGCTGTCGCGTTGTTGTGTAAATGCCAACAGTGACGTCTTCATCGGTGCCCGGCTCGCCGCGCATCACGAACCCATGCATCGGACAAATCTGGGCAGCTCGTTTCCATGGAATGACTCCGAAACGAACGGTATCCAGTGTGCACATGGATGCAATGTGGGCAAGCTGCGCTGCGAGCATGCGCGGATTATCGTCGGTGCCGGGCCGCCATCGCAGCGCCGCTTCGGTCATTATGAACTCAAACTGGCGTCCAGGTTCGTACAAGACGAGTTGGCGTTCGCTCCACGCGGTTCGACTGGCTGAGATATCAGGAAACAGTGCAGGTTGGAGCGTCGCCTGCATATAAAAAAGTCGACGGGTGTATTCCGCAGTCTGCAATAGCCCAGGAACAATTACAGCAAATTCACGGGCCACAGCGGTCGCGCGTTCCTCTTGACCGATCCGTCGCTGTTTGTCCGCGCCACCCTTACGTACCTCGTAAGACCAACTCGTCGTCTCCGCAAGTGCCGCCTCAACCCTCTCGAGTACCTCCTCGCGTACTTCAGCAGCGTTCACCCAGGCCCGAGCCTCCGCAACGGTAGGCACTTGGCGGGCGGTCTCGAGTCTGGACACCTTGGACTGGTTCATGCCGGCCCGAGCACCAAATTCGGTCTGGTTCAGGCCAGTGGTCTCACGCAAGCTGAGCAGCATGTCACCGAGCCGACGGCACGGCGCGGTCGGCTCGATTGGAGAGTCGCCATGCTCATCTGTCAAGCCGACAGCTCGTCTCTGTGGTCATCACGCCACTGTTCCAGCGGGCTTGCGTACGTCATAGCCAGATTGCGACGGGCTACGTACGCCTCGATTGGCTCAGTCGGTTGCATCAACTCGACGAACCGCTTGTCATCGTCGTACAGCATGATCGCAACAAGCTGCTCGTCCAGCATCCAGAAGTCCTCACCCAGCCCAACCAAGTCTGGATGTGCGTCACGCCATACCACGTAGACATCCTCGCCCGCCGCAACGTGCATGAGAAACGCGGTGAGCTCGTAGCGTAGATAGTCCCCAATAGGCCGGTCGACGATGATGACCCGGTGGACTCGCCGTCCGGCGGCGACATGGGCGGAGATCTTCTTCAAAAACTCGTCGTTTTCCGTGGTCCTCACCGGCAGAAGCTGCCCAGCCTTCCATGCATCCCAACCAGGATCGGGCACGCCCGCGTAGCTCTGTTTCTGCTCCAGACGGAATGCTTCAAACGCAAGCGTGTCAAAGCCAGCTCTCAGCTCCTCAAGCGTCACGTTGGCATTCCTTCTAAGCTGTCGTGTCCAGCTCGATATAGCGCCTCAGTAATCTCCACCGCGCCCTCGCCGGGACCGACACCGAGCGCGGAGAGACTGTCCGAGTCCGTGATCAAAGGACGACGATCACGAGGGGCTCATGCGCACGGCCGCGGGCCACTTTCGGGCAAGTAAGATCCGGTGGGCAGTCCGACGCCAGAAGCTCGTAGTCCGCCATGGTGATGTGATCCTCCTTGTTGACCGCACAGCGTGCTTGAGAAGTCAGTATGCAGACACTCAGTTATGTATGCAAGCAATTTTTCTACCTATGCAGCAGTATCGGTCCTCGGTGCGTGGCGGTCAGTCAGCCAGCCGGTCGCGGTGCTCCGCCATCCACTGCTCAAAGGGCACCGCATGCTTCATGGCCAGGTCACGGCGGGCGATGTAGGTCTCGATCGGCTCGGTGGGATCCGCCGCCTCGACGAACCGCTCTTGGTCGTCGTAACGCATCACCACCACTCGCTGCTCGTCGAACATCCAGAAGTCCTCGGTCAACGTGGCCAGTTCGGGGTGCACGTCCCGGTCGACGAGGAAGTACTCCGAGCCACTGGACGTCGTCATCGGCATGAGGGCGAGCGCGTACCGCGTGTATTCCGCCAGCGGCCACTCCACGATGTGCACGTCATAAATCCGCTTGCCGGCGCCCGTGTAGCCAGCCACCGCCTTGAGCCAGGGGTGATTCTCCGGTGTGATCACTGGCAGCGGCTTGCCAGCCTGCCACGCCTCCCACTCCGGGCCCTTGACGCCCGCATAGCTCTGATGCTGCTGCAGCCGGAACGACTCCCACTGCATGTCATCAAACGCGGCGATGAGTTTGTCGCGGTTCATGTGCACCAACCCGTCGAAGTTGGCCATCTCAGTCGGCGGAGAGCTTCAGTATGCGCACTCTGGAGGAATATGCTCCATCATGGTCTAACTATGCAAGCGGCCAGAGTCGTCGCGCAGGGCCGGCGGGCCAGGACTCAGTTTCGTAGCGTGACCCCGTCAGCGCGATATGCGGTGATCACCTCGCCGAGCGTCTCCAGGTTCGGCTGATGGGTCATCACGCTGTCGAAGCCGTACAGCTTCTGGCGGCGCCGCAGTTCCTCGACCGCTTGGGCCACGTCTCGCGCGAACAGGGCGACCGGGGTGTCCAGCAGCTGGTCCACGGTCAGGTGTCCGGAGGCACTGGATGCGATCTCGGCAGCAGCCTCCCGGGGATCGCGGTCGATCACCACCCATTGCAGGAGCACGTCGGATCGGTAACGGCGGCTGCCGGCTTGCTGACGTACCTCGTCCACCCGGTGTGCCGACTCAGCAGCCGAACATACGGTGAACGTGCCCACCGGGGCGCCCTTGACCTGGCGGAGTCCGGCGAAGGCGACGATCTCAGCGTGCCGGGCGGCGACTGACAGTCCGGGACCCGACATCGCACCGACCAGCACGGGCACCGGCTGCTGGACGGGCCGTGGCCGGTGGGACTCGTCGGCCAACCGGCGACGTACCTCGAGCAGTTGGCTCTCCATCGCCTGCACCCGCTGGACCAGCGGCAGCCACGGTATCCCGGCGTCGGAGTGCTCATGTTTCATGTGCCCAGCACCGAGACCGAGCTCGGCTCGGCCCTGCGACAGCACATCGAGGGTGGCTACCTCGCGGGCCAGCAGCGCCGGGTTCCAGAACCCGGTGTTCAGCACGTACGTGCGCAGCCGCAACCGATCGCTGATCATGGCTGCAGCGCTCAGCGCCGCGAAGGGGGCGACGCCACCGAGGTGATCGGGAGCGGCGAGAACGTCATAACCAAGTGCCTCGGTGCGCCGCACGAACTGTACGAAGCCCTGGTGGGAGGGCAGTTCCCAAATATTGATCCCGAACTGGATCTCTGGCATGGATCCGATGCTGCCGCACCATCAAGGGGTCGCACGAGGGCGTCCGCTACCGGCGTACTCGAGACGATGGCCGCGTCTATCCGTCGGGTGCCGGCACCGTGATGTGGGCCGGGACGGGGACACCGAACAGCAGTGCGACGACGTCGCTGACGGTGTGCACACCGCCGGCCAGTGAGCCGCTCGGATCAACCTGGTAGGTGACGGCGATGAGGTAGCGCTCGTCAGGTCCGGCGAAGCCGACGGTGTTGGTCACCCAGTGCTTACCGTAGGGATCGGCCTCGTAGGACCAGCCGTCCTTGTTCCCTGGTTGTTGCGCTGGGCCGGCCGCCCAGACCCCCCACTGCTGGTTGGGCGCGACCCCGCGCAGCGCACCGACCAGGTAGGTGCGGTCGCCGGGGTCGACCTGGGTGAACAGATAATTCGACAGGGTGGCCAGGTCATCGGTGGTGCACTTGACGAAGCCCCAATAGGTCTTGGCCGTGAATCCGGGCACGAAGTGCACGCCCGTCATGCCGTACTGGGTGCGGAACCGGGCCAGCATGTCCTCGCCGCCATATCTCGTCCACAGCCGGTCGGAGGCCGCGTTGTCCGAAGAATGGAGCATGGCGGCCATGTCCCGCCGGTCCGCCGCGGTCAGCGCGATCTGGCCGGCGCGTTGCCTGCGCAGCAGATCGGTGGCGATCGCGAGCTTGATCGTGGAGGCCGTCCAACCGGCCTGCTGCGTGGGCCCGAATCGCCAGACCCGCCCGGTCTGCCGATCGGTGAACACCACGCCCAGGTAGCCCTTACCGCGCACAGTGCGACTGATGTAGGCACCAGCTGCGGCGAACCGATCCTGCTGCGCGCAACTCCACCCGGAGTCATTGGGGCATCCCGCTGGCGGTGGTGACTGGGCTGGCGGTGGTGCCGCTTCCAGGGTCGGCGGTGGTGCTGCCACAGTGCTGACGGCTGGACTCGCGACGAGCTGCTGCGCCAGGGTCTGTGGGGCGGTGGGCGGATCCACGCCGGATCGTGCGCAGCCGGCCACGACGAGCGCCGCACACGCGATGACGGGTGCGGGGGCAAGGCGCAGCCTGCGGGGCGTGTTCGTGATGCGGGACGGTACTACCCGAGTCCCGGGGCACCGGGAGCCACCTCACGCCTCGAACTCGAGGTAGAACGGCGACAGTCAACGCCGGTCGCCAGCGACGGTGATCAGCTCAAGGCGAGCGAGCCGGCAACGGTGAGCAAGGCCACCCCGGTCACCGCGTCGACCCCGCTGCGGGCGCCCGGCAGGTCCAGCAGACGCTGCACCTGCGCGAGGGTGGCGAGCATCAGGCCATACCAGAGCGCCGCGACCACGACGGTCGTGCCACCGAGCAGCAGGATGGTCGCGCTGACTCCGCTGTACCGAGTGAGGAAATGCGGTATCACGCCGAGGAAGAACAGCAGTGCCTTGGGGTTGAGCAGATTGGTGAGGGCTCCGTCCCGGTAAGCCCCACCACCGCCGGCGGCCGGCAAAGCCGGTCCGTCGTGGTCGGCTGGGTGCAGTCGCGACCGGCGCCACGCCAGCAGCGCGGCTACTCCCAGCCCGCCGAGGTAGGCCGTCCCGACAAGGCGCAGTGCCACCAGCAGGCCAGGATGTGCGGCCACGAGAGCCGAGAGGCCGGCAGCGGCAAGGCAACCGTGGGCCAGCAGCCCGGTGAGCACACCGGCCGCAGCGGCCGCACCAGCCCGGGTGCTGCGCAACCCATGCCGCAGTACCACAGCGAAATCGGGCCCTGGCAGCGCCAGCGCGACAGTCAGAACGGCGACGAAAGCGAGCCAGCGATCGGCGGTCACATTGCCGACAGTCCGCTATTACTACGGTAACGAGCAAGCACAACCGTACAATATTCGGCACAATACGGGTCATGGTAGATCTGGATTCAGTGGACTGGCAGCTGCTGGCCCTCTTGCAGAACGACGCGTCAGTGACCAACGCGTGGCTCGCATCCCAGGTGGGGCTGGCGCCATCCAGTTGCCTGGAACGGGTTCGGCGGCTGCGGCGGCTCGGCGTGATCACCGGCATCCGGGCCGTCGTCGAGCCGGCCGCGCTCGGCCGGCCGCTGCAGGCGATGCTGGCCGTGCAGCTACGCCCGCATTCCCGGGAGCTGGTGGATCGCTTCACCCGCGCCGCTCTCGCCCTACCCGAGACGTTGGCGCTCTATAACGTCAGCGGGCCGGAGGACTACTTCCTGCACGTCGCGGTCGCCGACAGCCGCCATCTGCAGCAGATCATCGTCGATCACCTGGCGACCAGGCCCGAGGTCGGTCACTGTCAGACCCATCTCGTGTTCGACCGGCCGGTCACTGCCCCGGTCCGTCCGGTGAAGGTCTGATGGTCAGGGGATGGTGCCGTCCTGGGTGTCTCCGAACAGGGGGTTGAAGTCGGTGGCGGTGTCGGTGCCGGGCCCGCCGCTGAAACGATCAGGGCCAAAACCACCGGTAAGGATGTCGTCGCCGGGGCCACCATTGAGGGTGTCAAAGCCGATCCCGCCGATCAGGGTGTCATCCCCGGCAGCACCGTTGAGGGTGTCACCGCCGGTGATGCCGCCGCAGAGCAGGTCGTTGCCGTCCAGCCCGTTGAGGGTGTTGAACCCGAACCCGCCCAGCATGAGATCAGCCCCGGGGGTTCCGGTGAGCGTGTCGTTACCGAAGCCCCCGGCGATCACGGTCACCGGGGTGGTGCTGCTGGCCTGACCATCGGACACGGTCAGGGTCAGCACCGCGTTGCCACTGCGCAGAAGTGCCGTGCTGATGCCCAGGGTGCGGGTGGGCCCGCTGCCGGTCAGGGTGATGCTGCCCGGCGGTACCAAAGCTGGGTTGGACGAGGCCACCGTGAGGCTCAGCGCACTGGTGGGGCTGTCGACGTCGCTCAGCACCAGGTTCACCGTCCCGGAACGGTCATCACTGCCGCAGGACCCGCCCGCGGCCACGGTCACCACCGGCGGATCATTGACCGCCGTCACAGTGATCGCCACCGTCGCAGTGTTCGACGCCGCGGTGCCATCACCGGCCTTATAGGTGAACGAGTCCGGGCCGTTGTAGTTCGCCGCTGGAGTGTAGGTGAACGACCCGTTCGGATTCAGCGTCAGGCCGCCGTGCGCCGGGCCCGTGACGACCATGGCGGTCAGCGGGTCACCGTCGGGGTCGGTGTCGTTGGCCAGCACCCCTGGGGCGGCCACCGTCAGCGGGGTGTCCTCGGCGGTGGTGTAGGAGTCGTTGACCGCGACCGGGGGGCCGCGGTGTTCAGCAGCACCGACACGTTATCGGAGCCGGCGTTGGCGGTGGCCAGGTCGGGGTGGGAGTCCCCGTTGAGATCACCCACCGCCACCACGCGCACCCGCCCGCCCGGCCACTGCCCTACTGACATCCACCACGGAGACTCCGCCCAAGCGCCGGCACACCGATCTTGTCAGCGCACCATGAGCCCAGCAGGTGAACAGGACACGTCCCACTGGCGGCCGAAGGACGGCCACCAACCCCGCAAAGGACATCGAACCACCGGGCCGACCCCCGGCCCGAATGCCACCCAACCATCGGAATCGCCCTGTTCGTCCGCCGCTACCGGCCGGGCGATCCCGACACAGCGGTTCGCCACGTGCTGCTGGGTCTCGGCTACGTCGTCAACGTCGGCGAGGACCCGTTGCTCCCCGGAGACGCGCGAGATCAGATCGTCGGCTCGTGGCGACGCCGACAGTCAGAGATCACCCGGGCGCTTCCTCGTAGCCGGGAACCAGCTCGCCGTCTCGCTGGGCATGCGATGCGCATGAGAGCATGCTGAGACGATGAAAATGGTGCAAATCCGCAACGTGCCCGACGACCTCCACCGGAAGCTGAAGGCCCGGGCAGCGATGGCGGGGCAGTCGCTGTCGGAGTTTGCGCTCAGTGAGCTCCGGCGGTCCCTGGACCGACCTACCCGGCGGGAACTGGTCGAACGCGTGCAGGCGCGGCACGCCGCCCAGGTCACCGAGCCGGCTCAGGTCGCCGTCCGCGCGGAGCGTGACGCCCGCTGATGGTGCTCGATGCGTCGGCTGTGGTCGAATGGCTACTCGGGCTGCCGCTCGCAGCAGCGGTGGGCTCCCGGATCGCCGATCCCGACCAGACCCTGCACGCCCCCCACCTGCTGGGGATCGAGGTCGCGCAGGTCGTGCGGCGGTACGTGGCCCGCGGGGAGGTCACACCCGGACGTGGCGCTGAGGCGATCGCCGACCTGGCCGACCTCGACCTGGTCCACCACCCACATGAACCGCTGCTGCCCGCGATCTGGCAGCTCCGGTCGAACCTCGCCGCCTACGTGGCACTGGCCGAGGCGCTCGAGGCGCCGTTGGTCACCCTCGATGGCCGCATCGCCGCCGCACCCGGGCACGCCGCGGTCGTCGACCTGGTCTGCTGACACCAAGACCGCCATCGGCGACCGCTATCCCAACCCTCACCGCCGCGGCATGATGTATCACGGGATGCCTGGGATCCCTCTATCTGAGGACGACCTCCGAGCAAAGGAGGAGGCGTGACCGTTACGACGTCGGCGGCGCACCGACCCCCAGTTGCCGACGGATCGTTGCTGCTGGGATCGGCGCAGCAGCTGCGCCGGGACGTGCTGGCGGCCGCTGAGCAGGCCTTCCGCCAGTACGGCGACGTTGTGGAGTTCCGGGCGGGGCCGCCCGGGATGCGGGTGAGCATGTACATGCTGTTCCATCCGGATGCCGCGCACCGGGTGCTGGCCGGCGCGCCGGGCAACTACCGCAAGGACAACATCTTCTATGGCGAGGTCCGGGGTGCGTTCGGTGATGGCCTGCTGACCAGCCAGGACGACGAGTGGCAACGGCAGAAGCGCTTCCTTCAACCGCTGTTCACACCCCGCCGTGTCGACGGGTACGCCGAGGCAATGGGCGAGGAGGTCGAGGATCTGCTCACCGACTGGCATTCGCGCGCGCAACGCACGGTCGATCTGCACGAGGAGATGACAAGGCTGACGTTGCGGATCGTCGGCCGCATTCTGTTCGGAGATGACGTCAGCCGGGCGCTGCTCGCGGTGCGGCAGTCGTTCGAGCCGCTCGGTGAGGCGGTGCGCCGGCGGTCTTTCTCGCCGGTGCGGCTGCCGCGGAGCTGGCCCACGCCGATCAACCGGCGCCTGGCCACGGCACAGAAGGTCCTCCATGGCGTGTGCGACGAGATCATCGCCCGTCGGCGCGCGGCCAGTGACCGCGGTACCGACCTGCTCGGCCTGTTGCTCGATGCGCGCGACCAGGGCCACGCACTGTCCGATTCCGAGGTACGCGACCAGGTGCTCATCTTCCTGCTGGCCGGCCACGAAACCACCTCGACCGCGCTGACGTTCGCGCTGCACCTGCTCGGTCAGCACCCGGAACTGCAGGCCCAGATACGGGCCGAGGCCGACGCGCTCGGCGGGATGCCCACCGCGGCGGACGCGCCGGCGCTGGTGCAGACCACGATGGCGCTCAAGGAGGCGATGCGGCTCTACCCCTCGGCCCCGATGCTCGGCCGGCGGGCGGTCGCCGACGACGAGATCTGCGGCTACCGCATCCCGGCCGGCTCCGATGTCGTGCTGGTGCCGTGGGTCATCCACCGGCATCCGCAGTTCTGGGAGGAGCCCACCCGATTCGCGCCGCAGCGCTTCACCGCTGAGCGGGACAAGGGCCGCCACCGGTACGCCTGGATGCCCTTCGGCGGTGGCCCGCGCGGCTGCATCGGCCAGCACTTCTCGATGCTCGAGGCGAGCATCGCCTTGGCCTCGCTCATCCGCGAGTTCGAGTTCGAGACACCGGCCGGCGAGCCCCGCTACACCAATCACATCACGCTGCGCCCGACCCACGCAGTGACAAGCCGGCTAACCGCGCGACGACACTAGCGTTGCTCACGGGCTGGGCTGGAGGCTTGGGCCCAGAAGCGTTGCGGGATCCGGCCGGCCAGGCGGGCGTGACGGCCGGCCTGCACGGCCAGGCGCATCGCTTCGGCCATCCTGGGTGGATCCTCGGCGCGGGTCACCGCGGTGGCCAGCAGCACCGCGTCGCAGCCCAGCTCCATCGCCTGGGCCGCCTCCGATGCGGTGCCGATACCGGCATCGAGGATGACCGGCACCGGGGCCTGGGCCACGATCATTTCGATGTTGTGCGGGTTGCGGATACCCAATCCGGTGCCGATCGGTGCACCCAGCGGCATCACCGCGGCGCATCCCACGTCGGCGAGCCGGCGGGCCAGCACCGGGTCGTCGTTGGTGTAGGGCAGCACCGTGAAGCCGCCCTCGACGAGCTGCTCCGCGGCGTCGGGCAGCTCGATCGGATCGGGCAGCAAGGTGCGGTCATCGGCGATGACCTCCAGCTTGACCCAGGACGTGCCCAGCGCCTCGCGTCCCAGCTGGGCGGTGAGCACCGCCTCCGCGGCGCTGCAGCAGCCTGCGGTGTTGGGCAGTGGCTCGATCCCGTGCCGCCGCAACACATCGAGGACACCGGTTCGGGCACCGGTGTCCATCCGGCGGATCGCGACCGTGGTGAGCTCGGTCTGCGCCGCGAGCAGCGCCCGCTCCAGGACGGCAAGATTATCGGCACCCCCGGTTCCCAGGATCAGCCTTGAGCCGAACTCCCGCCCGGCGATCACGAGTGGATCGTCTGCCATCTGTGTCAGCCTCCCTGCACCGCGGTGACCACGTCCACCGATGCGCCGTCTCGCAGTGTCGTGCCGGGCCAGGACGCCCGGGGGACCACCGAGCCATCCAGGGCCACCGCGACACCGCTGGACGGCGCGCCGAGTTGCTCGAGCACGTCGGCCAATGTGGCGCCGCAGGGCAACTCCCACCGTTTCCCGTTCACCGTCACGGTCATGGCGGGCTCGCCGCACCACTGACGAGGCGGGCTGGCGTCGCCGGCCTGGCTTCTGCTGGCACAACCCCACCGCGCAGGAGCGCGAGTATCGCCTCAGCGGTCAGTGGTGCCAGCAGGATCCCGTGGCGATGGTGACCGGTCGCGACGAGCAGTCCGGGCTCGAGCTCCCCGATCACCGGCAGGTTGTCCGGGCTGCCCGGGCGCAATCCCGCCGCTGCTTCTTCCACGGTGTACTCCGCGATCGCGGGCAGCACACGCTCACCGTCGGTGAGCAACCCCCGGATCCCACCGGCCGTGACGTCGGTGTCGAACCCGGTCTCGCGTTGGGTCGCCCCGAGCACGACCCGCCCGCCGTCGCGGGGCACCAGATAGCTTGCGCGCCCGCCCACGATCGCCCGGACCGACCGTGATGGCGGAGCCAGCGTGCCCGGCCGGCACCGCAGCCGCAGGATCTCCCCCTTCACTGGTCGGATCGCGCGAGCCAGCGCGGGGTGCAGCGCAGCGCTGTGCACACCTGCGGCCAGCACCACCACATCCGCGCTCGGCAGCTGAGTACAGCGCCGGCTCTGAAATGCCACCCCGGCCCGGCGGCACGCCACCAGCAGCGCGTCGAGCAGCACCCGGTTATCTACCGACAAGTCTCCAGGAACGGACAAGGCCCGGCATACCTGCGGACCCAGCGACGGCTCGGCTCGGCGCGCCTCCCGGCCGGAGAGCACCTCCACGGGCCGTCCTGTTCGGGACAGCTGCTCGGCGATCCGGTCCAGTTCGGCGCGGTCGCCGGGATCCAGCGCCACAACGAGTGTTCCGCCGGTCCGTAGCCTGGGATCGGTGCCCGCGGTCGCCAGTTCGGCGGCGAAATCCGGCCAGCGCCGCAACGAAGCCTCCCCCAGCGCAAACACCTCCGGTTCCACCGGAACCGACTCGCTGACCGGAGCGAGCATCCCGGCGGCAACGCGGGAGGCACCCGATCCCGGCGCGGGGTCGTAGACGGTCACCGCGAACCCCGCGCGCGCCGCGCGCCAGGCGCAGCTCAAACCGATGACTCCACCGCCGACCACGACAACACCGCTACTCACCAAGCCATCACGCTCCCTGCGCCGGCATGACCCGGATCAGGTTCGACGGTCGGAGTCGCCATGACTCCCTCTCAGCCCGGTGCGGCCCGGGCTCCCGTGCGGACCACCTCCCACCGTACCTCGATACCGTCTCCCGACATGGACGGCGAGCAGATCCGGTCCCGGCTGGCCGACGCCCGGCTGTACCTGTGCACCGACGCCCGGACTGACCGAGGCGATCTCGCTAGGTTCACCGACGCAGTGCTAGCCGGCGGCGTGGACATCATCCAGCTCAGAGACAAAACCCTGGAAGCGCGCCCCGAGCTCGTCGCCCTGGAGGTGCTCGCCGACGCCTGCTCTCGGCACGGTGCCCTGCTGGCGGTGAATGACCGGGCCGACGTCGCGCTGGCCGGCGGCGCGCAGGTGCTCCACCTGGGCCAGGATGATCTGCCGGTGAGCTGGGCTCGCCGGATACTCGGCGAGGAGGTGGTGATCGGCCGTTCCACGCGTGATCCCGGGCAAGCGGCCGGCGCTGCGATCCAGCCGGGGGTGGACTATTTCTGTACCGGCCCCTGTTGGCCCACCCCGACCAAGCCTGGCCGTCGCGCCGCTGGGCTGGAGCTCATCCGCAGCACGGCGGCATCGGAGCCGGCCCGCCCGTGGTTCGCCATCGGAGGCATCGAGAACCTGGAACGGCTGGAAGAAGTGCTGCGGGCCGGTGCGGACCGAGTAGTCGTGGTGCGGGCGATCACCGAGGCCGCCGACCCCCAGTCGGCAGCCGCCATGTTCGCGCAGCGCCTGCGACCCTCGCGCTAGCGCTTCGCGGCGTCACAGTCCTCGCGCTAGCGCTCATCCCTGGTCTCCCGGCCGGTCAGAAGGGTCAGCCCGTAGGTGGCCAGCACCTCCCCAATCGGCTGGAAGTAGGACTTGCCACCGAGCAGGCAACCTCCCGACCCGCCGGAGAGCGTGCCCTGCGCCTGATTCCCGCTCATGAAGGGACCGCCGGAGTCGCCGGCCTCGGCACAGACACTGGTTCTGGTGAGCCCGTTCACGACGTTGCCGTCGCCGTAGTTCACGGTCTCACCGACGGCCTCCACCCGGCCGCAGTGGTAGCCGCTGGTAGACCCGGACAGGCATACCCGGTCTCCCAACTTTGCCGGAGTGATACCCGCCACGGTGACGTAGCCGCTGTCGGTATCGACCGCGTTGGTTTGCTCCCAGCTCGACGACGCCACCTCGACCAGCCCGAAATCGTGACCAGGGAACGAGGCCTTGGCCGCTGGGCCGATGGGTTTGCCGTCCGGTCCTGACCAGGTGCCGCCCAGCTTGGTGCAGTGCCCCGCCGTGATGAGGTAACGGGTGCGGCCTGAGATGGCGTTGAAACCGACCGAGCAGCGGCCACCCTCACTGGTGGTGATCGTGTCGCCGCCGTGCAGGTCTGCCAGCGTGGCCGGGCGGGCGGCGACGTGCTGGATACGAACCCCGGGCTGACCGGCGGTGAAGGCTCTGGCGGCGGCGTCATCAGTGGCCGAGACGACGACGGAGTTGGTGGCCGGGTCGACGTACCAGCTGGTCACCGAGTTCGGGACGCGCTGCGACCGCGAATCCAGCACAGACATCACGGCGGTCAGCATCGGCAGGTCCGGGAACGCCGCCGGGTGTGCGGTGGTAACCGGCCCCGAAGTAGGAGCAGCCGCAGCGGAGGCAGGTAGCGCGATTCCCACGCTGAGGAGTAGGCCCAGGGCAGCAACGAGTGAGCGAGGGCGGCTTCCGGGGAGCACGAATCGAGTCCTCTCGTTCAAGGGCCAATCCTCATCGGTCCCCGACGGTAGCTCTACGCTACGGAACAGTTACTCACTGGTGAAGGCACCAATCGGTGAGACATGATAACCCATACGGTGGGTGTTGGGGTCACTACTCGTAGTGCGCGATCGGTTCACCGTCAGGACCGCCGCACTGTACGCAGGCCTGGATGGTCGGCTGGCAGCACCCGGACCAGCACCGCCCCGCTCACCGCGACGCAGGCCGCTACGAGTGGCCAGCTCAGCGCGACCCGGGCGACGGCGAGCGCAACCACGGATCCCACTGCCCACAATGGGGTGAATACCGCGATCCGGATCAGGTACTGCCCCACCCACACCCAGGAGGCCAGGCAGTAGGCCCGGAGCAGAGCCGGATCGCGCCGCCAGGCGGTGCGCTGGCCCAGCGCCCCACCCACGATCACGCCGAGCAGTGGCCAGCGGATCAGCACGCTGAGTGCCCACACCAACGCGCTGACGACGTTGGACAGCAATTGGGCAAGGAAGAAGTCGGCAGCACGGCCGGTATACAGCGCGATCAGTGCCGCCGCCGAAACCCCGAGCAGGCCCAGCAAGGCGGCGAGCGGGCGGTCGCCGCGGTACCAGCGCAGGCTGGCCACCGCGGCCCCGGTGACCATCGCGGCACCGGCACCCCAGCTCAGCGAATGACCCGACATCAGCCAGCCGAGCACGAAGGCCACCGCGGGCGCGGTGGCGTCCAGGGCCGCCCGCCGGCCACCGAGCAGTGCCGTCAGCGGCTCAGCGGGATCCGGGCGCGACACGCACTCCAGGGTGCCCGATCACCTCGCGCACGGCCGAGGGCGGGAGGGTTAGCGCGCTCCGGCGGTCGCGTCGGGGTGGACTGCATCCCGCACGATGTGCAGCGCGGCAGTGAGAGCCCCGAGCTGCTCAGGGGTCAACAGACCGGTGAACCAGCGCTCGATGGTCTCCACGATGTCCGGCGCATCAGCGGCGAGCCTCTGGGCGCCGGCGTCGGTGAGGACGGCGAAACAGCTGCGGCGATCCGCTGAGCACCGGGTACGGCAGATCAGTCCGGCGCGTTGCAGCCGGTCCACGATCCGGGTGATGCCGCTGGTCGACATCGACGTCTGGGCGGCGAGGTCGCTCATCCGCAGCTGCCGCCCGGGCGAGCGGGCGAGCCGGACCAGCGTGTCGAAGTCGCTGCCGGACAACCCGTGTGCGGCATGCACCGGATCGAGGCAGGCGATCAAACCTTGGTAGGCCTCGATCAACAGGCCCATCGCGGTCAACCGTGGGTCATCAAGCGGGTCCGGCGTCATGATCTGACTCTACCCAAATACTTGACATGAGGAATATCCCCATGGCAAGTCACAGTTGCACCGACAGAAGTCCTCGCAGCAAGCAAATGACGTGAAGAGAGGTAGATGATCATGAGTCAGCAGATCAGCACGACCCCGACCCACACCCACCACCGCGCAGCGAACATCGCCCTGTGGGTGCTGCAGGTCCTCACCGCACTCGCCATCCTCGGCGCCGGGTGGTCCACCCTCACCGGCGCGGCGCAGGCAACGGCGGTCTTCGAGACGCTCGGCGCCGGCGACTGGTTCCGTTACCTGACCGGCGCCCTCCAGGTGGCCGGAGCCCTCGGTCTGCTCATCCCACGGCTGGCCGGCCTATCGGCGCTGGCCCTGGCCGGTCTGTGGCTGGGCGCGATCGCCACCCACCTGTTCCTCATTGGCGGGAACCCGGCTGCCGCGGTGGTGTTCTTCATCCTCAGCGCGGCCATCGCATGGGGCCGGCGGGACCGCATCCGCGACCTGCTGCCGGGTCGGTGAGCATCAGCACGGCTCGATCGGCACAGCACTCCTTCCGAGTCGCCGGACGTCACCGCGGTGTGGCTGACCTTGAGTGGCTGGTCAAGAACCGAGCCGGGCGACCCTGACGTCTGGGAAGCGGTCGAAATCACGGTCGTTGGATAGCACCGTGTCGACACCGTGCTCACGGCACAGAGCCACGATGACCGCGTCGGTGACCAGCCCACCCCGCACCTGACCTTCGTCGAGAATCGTCCTGAGCAGGTCCCAATGCCGCAAACCCGGTGCGAGAACACGGACGGTTGGGCTGGCCAGTAGCTGGTCGATGAACTCGACTGCCTGGCCGATCGGGGTTGGCGGGTCGAAGATCGGCTGGGTGACGATGCGGATGAATCCCCAGGCGGCCATCACCGGCAGCCCCCACGGGACAGCTCCCTCCGCGAGCCCGGCCAACCGGGTCCGCGCGAGGGCATGCAGCGGCAGCTCGGCGCGATTGGCGTAGATAAGTACATTCGTATCGACGGCAATCACACCGGCCGCCGCCGCTCCGCGCGGTCGAGGTACTCCTCAAGCGCGGCGTTGCTGTCGATGTCAACGGTTGGCATCCGCCTACCCTGGGTGACCGGGAGAGTGAGCCGAAACTCAGCCGGCGTAGATTCTGCAAGTGTCCTGCGTAGGGCATCGGAGATCAGAGCGGTCAGCGTCACACCCAGCTGCCGGGCGCGTTCCCGGGTGGCCTGCATTAGGGCGTCGTCGAGGTTGAGCGTGGTCTTCACAGCTCAACCATACCTGTCGACCCAGATCAGCCATACCTTGCTGCCGCTGTCCTGTCCGGTTCGTTTCTCAGCGGATCAGCGAGACCGTATTCGCGAGTCGCACCCGGATCGTCATGTGCGACCGAAGCACGCGTTGACGACCCCCGTGAGCAGGGGCCAGCGCCGCCAACAAGCAGATCAACGCGGTAGTCATAGGGACCGCGCGAATTCCGTATTGACTCGTAAAAACACGTCACGTGCTCGTTTCACTGGTCGAATTTCGGCAGCCAAGAGTAGCGGCCGGGTCGGTGGAATCGCATCCGCGATCTGCGGCCTGCCCGGTGAGCATCAGGGCAGCAAGAGCCTGGATGCCGGATCTGACCCGATGATCGTCGGTATGCTCACGCACCGCCACGTAGATCTCGGCGGCGAGCAGGGACAGCAGAGCGTGTGCGAGATAGTCGGCGTCGAGATCCGGCCGCGCGGCGCATAGCAGCACCGCGAGGTGCCGATGCCAGAACCGGTAGGCGCCGATCCGGTACCGCGCGCCGGGACTAGCGGTTTCCGACATGGCAACCACATCCAAATGGGCATCCAGGAAGTCCTGGTACGCCTCGAGGAACGCGGCGAGCCGAGCGGCCGGCTCGGCGCCGGGCCCCAGTGGCGGTGGGCCGGATAACACCGCCTGCTGCAGGTCGCGTTCGCGGGAGTCCAGCAACGCCACCGCCAGACCAGCCTTGTCCCCGAAGCGCCGGAACAGCGTTCCCTTCCCCACCCCGGCGGCGGCGGCGATCTGATCCATCGACACCGCACCCACCCCGTGCTCAGCGAACAGTGCCTCCGCGCTGGCCAGGATCCGCGCCCGATTCCGAGCGGCATCCGCCCGCTCGCGGCGCGGGGCAGGTGGGCCGAACCGCAGCGTCACTCTTGCCAAATCGGACTGCGGTCCGGTAACGTCATCTGACATAAGCGGACCATAGTCCATTTGTTCTGAGGAGGCCACCATGACCGTACTGATCACCCGTGAGGAGCTCCGATCCGAGATCGAGGCCGGCACCGTCACCCTGATCGACGCCCTACCGGAGTCCCACTGGGCCCAACAGCACCTGCCCGGCGCGCTCAACCTGGTGGAGGACGACGTCGAGGCCAAAGCCGGTGAGATGCTCCCGGACAAGGGCGCCCTCATCGTCACCTACTGCTCCAACAGCTCCTGCGGGAACAGCCAGGCGGTAGCCAACCGGCTGGAGCGTCTGGGCTACCGCAACCTCCGCAAGTACCGTGAGGGAATCCAGGACTGGGTCGAGGCAGGCCTACCGACCGAGCGGCTCCAGTCGGTTTGATGACGATTTGGGTGCTGCCGGCGAGAGAGTCCGCTCATTGACAGCACCCGAACAGTTCAAAGCATGCCGGGGCAGCCGCCCAACGGGATCCGACGAGGCCCTGCACACGTTACGGTGGCAGGCAAGCCAAATTCCGACCACCCGTTGAGGATCTCAATGACGACGACCTCGGACTCCGTCCGGCTGCTGCACGACCTCGAGCCGGTGGTCACCGAGAACCTTGAGCGGCACCTGGCCGCCGCCAAGGAGTGGATGCCACACGAGTACGTCCCGTGGAGTCTGGGCCGCGACTACGCCGACCTCGGCGGTGAGGCCTGGGATCCCGAACAGTCCCGGCTCTCGCCGATCGCCCGGACCGCGCTGGAGGTCAACCTCCTCACCGAGGACAACCTGCCGAGCTATCACCGGGAGATCGAGCGCGCGTTCGGACGCGAGGGCGCCTGGGGCACCTGGGTGCACCGCTGGACCGCCGAGGAGGGTCGGCACGCCTACTGCATCCGCGACTACCTGCTGGTGACCCGGGGGGTCGACCCGGTGGAGCTGGAACGGGCCCGGATGCAGGTGATGCAGACCGGTTACGACACCCAGGAGGCGCCGCTGCTGCGCGTCCTGGCTTATGTCGCCTTTCAGGAACTCGCCACCCGGATCTCGCATCGCAACACCGGCCGCCACGCCGGCGACCCCCTCGCCGAACGGCTCCTGACCCGAGTCTCCACCGACGAGAACCTGCACATGGTCTTCTACCGCAACCTGGTCAAAGCCGCCCTGTGCCACTCCCCCGGCCCCACCATGCGGGCAATCACCGACGAGGTGGCCGGCTTCAATATGCCGGGCATCGTCATCCCCGGCTTCGCCCGCAAGGCCGCGCAGATCGCCAGAGCCGGCATCTACGACCTGCGCATCCACCACGACGAGGTGATCTGGCCACTGCTGCGCCAATGGGGGGTATTCGACCTCGAGGGCCTGGACGCGGAAGGCGAGAAGGCCCGCGCTGAGCTGGCGGATTTCCTCACCCAGCTCGACGGGCAGGCCAGCCGATTCGAGGAACGGCGCGCTGCGGCCCAGGACCGCGCAGCAGCGCGCCCGTGAGTGAGTCCGGGGGGCGCCCGCCCGCCCCGCCCCCCGCGCCCCCCCCCCCCCCGCCCCCCCCCCGACTCCATCTGGTCCAATTCAGCAGCCCGTTCCGGCGTCGGTGCGGTGCCCCCCAGGTGTGCTGGCATCCACCATGGGTCATCGCCGGACGCTTCCGGATAGCGCGCGCGGGTTTCGTCCAGTAACCCGGCCATCACCTCGACGAGTTCGGCGTCGGCCGCTGCGCCGCGC
>CAXUFG010000010.1:0-44391 GCA_964250265.1 uncultured Pseudonocardiaceae bacterium
ACGGCCATCGGTCCAGCCAGGCCGCTGCCAGTGGTTGGTGAGCTGAGTAAGTTGCTGGAAGTGGTACCAGTCCTGCTGCTCTGGTGGAAGCTCGTGTTCAGTTGACACCACTACTGTCCCATCCTCATGCTAGCCAGCTGTCGGCCTCGTTGAGGAATTTCGCCACAGTAGATAGATGCAGCCACGGCCGAAGCTCCGTTGCCAAGTCACGGGTGCGTTGCCGGATCGATTCAATGCGCATGTCTCGCGCTGCCTCGATGGCCTCGCTACCAAGCTGACTGGCGCCTTCAGGTTCCGGATTCTGACCTTTGAGGAGTGCCGTAGCAGTATCGAGCCGCACCAAGGCGCGGCTCCATTGTGAGGGTGATTCGTCTACGATCCTGGTGGCGAACTCGGTATAGGCTAGTACCCGCTTGGTGTCGGCGATGGACAGATAGGCCGTAGCGGCATTGGACGCGGTGCGAGCTTCGCTGTAGATGCCGAACGAGATGCACGGTGTCATGCCAGCGGCGGGAGGAAACCGCTCAAGCAGCCGGTAGGTCCTCGTCACTGCTTCAGTCGTAGCCCGCCGGTCTCGGAGCTTGCCCAATGCCCGAGCCTCACCGTTAATCGCTAACCGGACCGCTTGAATACCGTCCTTGGCGTAGCGCTGTCCATCTTGAGCGAGGGTTAGAGATTCTCGGTAGTCGCCGGTGTAGTAGGAGGTAAGACTTTGCGTGCCCCGCACCCATGCAGACAGCTCGTCGTGTCCGATAAACCGCGCGAGTTCAAAGGCTTCAGCACCGTATGCCCGGGCGGCACCAAAGTTGCCGAGATTGATAGCCATATAACAAAGTTGTCCAGATAGCCTGCCGGCCAACTCGAATAAGCGAGCGCGCTGGTGCAGACGTTGACCACCCGCAAGTAGTTGATCAACGAGTTTCCGCGCCTGAACAGTTTCCGGTGCCAGTATCAGGGGGCCTTCGGCCTCATACCGCTCCACCACATCTACTACGAACTGTTCAAGGTCCGTGAGCAGTTCGGCGGTTAAAACACTGCTGTGCAGTGCCGCCCGGCGGGCCAAGATATCGCTCGGTGATTCAAGCATGGGCCGGGACAATCCTGATCGTCCACCGCTTAGCTGAGCATGTGCTCGTTGCAGCTCGGCCCGTGCCTGTCGCTTGATAGCAGCAGCTAGCTGGTCATAGGCGGCCAGCAAGTCGCCGCTGGCGCCGAGTAGATCGTCGCAACGCTGCCAAAATTCACGGGGTGCCTGTTGGCGGCCGGTCTCGACGTTCGCCACGGTGCTGCGGCTAAACGGCAGCTGATCGGCAAGTGAGCGCTGGCTTTCTTGTGCCGCGTCCCGCCAGGATGCCAGTTGACGGCCGAGCGCCAGGCGCAGCCGCTCAACCTCATCATCCGTGGTAACCACCGGTGATCCTCCCCGGGACGGCAAAGCTGGTTGGTGCTGGTCAGAGGATTGTCGCAGATCTCGTGCGTTGGTTACCGACCACACGGCCGAACTTGTCGACTGTCTCCCTGGCCCCAGAGCCGGGCTGAACGCTGAGCTGGCGTGGTCCTGATACAGGCAGGACATCCCCCGCTTCCGCCGGTCCCGGCGTTCCCCGGCTCTGGGTGCCATCCAGTCGAAGACGCCAACGGATGGGGCTTACGCAGTGGAGCACGAGAACAACCGTGCAAGCCGGGACACCGACGACAAGTTCCACGGCAATGGCCTAGCCGACCAGCAGCAACCCGCCATAAAGCACGGCATCCAGCCCAGCGCGACGGTGCCGCCCACGGTGCTCGTCACCGAGCTGGATAACGGGACGCTCATTGTGCAGGGACGGCCAAACGGACCGCGTGTGTGGCTAAACCCGGACGAGGCTGTACCACTCAAGCGAGAATTGGCGGTGGTTTTTGGACGCATCCGGTTCGACGGAGCAAGTGGCGGCCAGGGCGAGGCCCGATGATCCGGGAAGATCGTGAACTTCTGGCCGAGCTGTCGCGGCTTAACCGAGAGATGACACCGCTCGCTCTAGGCATCATGGATGGCAGCGCTAGTGCAGCCGAGCAACAGAAGTATGCCGAACGTCTCATTGCGGTCGGCGAGCGTCTACGGCGTCGGTCACATAAGACGACCGGCGTGATTATTGAGGGTCAAGTGGTAGGCATAGAACCGCTTATCCTCCCGGCGATTACCGTCGAACCTCATCGGGAGTCGTGAGTAATGTCTGGGAGACACGACATGTTGACCGGACTACTGGGCGACACGCCGCAGTGTTGGGGGGTCTGGGTTCTCGTTGATTGGTAGACCTCACGCAGCTTGATCACTGGAGGGCTGTGTGATGTTCGATGAGGTGGAACGAGATGTCGGGTCGGTCCGGTTGTCGCGGTGGGGCCGGGTTGTGGCGGCTGATGGTGTGGTGCCGTGGCTGGTGGTAGACCCGGCGGGGGTGGTGGTGGAGCCGGTCCGCCGGTTCCTGACCGATTTCGTTGTTCGGGACAACCGGCCGGGGAGTGTCCGCAGCTATGCCTACGGTCTGCTGCGGTGGTGGCGGTGGCTTCGGGTCATCGAGACCGAGTGGGATCAGGTGACGCCTGCTGACGTGCGTGACTTCGTGTTGTGGCTGACGCAGGCCACGAAGTCTCGCCGGTCGCCGCGGACGGTGTCGGCGGCGACCGCGGGGACGGTCAACCCAATCACGCGCAAGCAGTACCTCGACGACAACTACAAGCCGACGACGACGCGGCACAGCAACGCGGTGCTGCGCTCGTTCTATGAGTTCTGGATTGAGCTGGGTTCAGGCCCGTTGATCAATCCGGTGCAGCTGGAGCGGACGGGGCGGCGGCGGGCGAACGCGCACCACAACCCGTTGGAGCCGTTCCGGGCGGGGGGCAGGATTCGCTACAACCCGAAGATCCCGAAGCGTAAGCCCCGGGCCATGCCGGATGAGCGGTGGAACGAGCTGTTCGCCGCGCTGCGGTCGAACCGGGACCGGGCGATCCTTGCGCTGGGGATCAGCAGCGCCGGGCGGGCGTCGGAGCTGCTTGGCCTGCGCGGAGTTGACCTGGACTGGGGTGAGCAGATGGTCCGGGTGTTCCGCAAGGGCAGTGGTGCGCAGCAGTGGCTACCGGCCAGTCCGGAGGCATTCGTCTGGCTGCGGCTCTACCTCGCCGAGGTCGGCCAGCTAGATCCGAACGATCCGGTCTGGTGGACTCTGCGACGCCGTGACCACGGTGGGGGACTGCGACGTCAGCCGATGAACTATGAGGCCCTGCGCGCGGTCTTCCGGCGAGTCAACGGCCTGCTGGGTACCAATTGGTCGATGCACGACCTGCGGCATACCGCAGCCCTGCGGATGGCACGCGATGAGGCTCTCTCGTTGCGCGACGTGCAGACCATCCTGGGCCACGCCCACGCCACCACCACCGCTGAGGTCTATCTCGTCGAAGAGGAAACTCAGGTCATCCGCCGCGTCCAGCGCCACCTGGCCGAACGACAGCAGCGCGCCGACGAGCCGTCCGCGCCGGTTGCCATGGGCTACGACGCCGGCGACCTCGCCACCTTGTTCGGAGGAACGATCCGATGACCACGGCGCCCGGCATGCTCGACACGATCACCGTGGTGTCACCGCAGGACCTGCTCCTCGAGCCCACCGCGGCGCTGGAGTGCCCCCGGGTGGGCCCGGTCGATCACCTTCCGGCGGAGGACATCCTCGCCCTGCTCCCGACGCTGCCCATCTGGCCGGGCGGAGCCCACCAGCGCATCCAGCGCATCGACGGCGCGGCCACAATCCTGGACTGGCTGCTCACCTACCCCGGCGACGGGTGGCAGGCGCGGTGGCTGGCTGCTGGTGGGGACAACAGCCTGGACTGGGTCACCGAGATCACCGCCGGTGATCCGCGGGCGGCCGGCACCAAGCGCCAGGAAGTGCTCAAAGGGTTCGTCTGCCTGCTGCTGCGCCGCGTGGTGCTACCCAGCTACGAGTTCCTCTTCGCCTACAAAGCCAGCACCCTGTTCGCCCAGGCGCGGCAGGTCTTTCGGCCCGACCTGTTCGCCCAGGTCTATGAGAAGGCCGCGGCTCGTGATACGCGCAACCAGGCCGGTGAGGCCCTGTTGGTCCTCGGCAGGATCGTGCTGCACACCGGACGCGACCTCGACCAACTCACCGCAGACGACATCTACCTGTTCCGGACCTGGAACATGCGCCGGGACAATAACGGGAAGTTCCGCATGGGCGTCCACCTGGCCTGGGACCTGCTTCGCGGGATCGCGGCGATCCCCGACATGCCGCTGCGCACCGCACTTCGCCTCGGTCAACGACCCACCGCCGAACTCGTGGACCGTTACCACATCACCTCCCGGCCGATCCGCGATGTCCTGGTCCGTTACCTGGACCACCGCCGGCCCGGCATGGACTACGCCACGTTCGTGGCCTGGTCCGGCTCCTGGCCGGCTCGTTCTGGTCTGACATCCAGACCCACCATCCCGACGTCGACTCCCTTGATCTTCCCGACGAGGTCGCCGAGGCATGGAAACAACGACTACGGGTCGTGCAAGCCCGTGATGGGACAAGCCGCCCCCGCAGCAACTACTTCGACATCCTGCTGCGGGTGCGGGCGTTCTACCTCGACATCCAGCAATGGGCGCTGGAGGACCCCTCCTGGGTTCGGTGGGCCGTGCGCTGCCCGGTTCGCCGCGGCGAGACCGACGGCATGTCCAAAATCAAGAAGAAGGTCACCGCAGCAATGCACCAGCGGGTCCGCGAACGGCTCCCGCACCTACCGGCCCTGGTCACCAACGCAGAAACCCATCGCAGCGACCAAGCCACCCTGCTCGCCACGGCCAGCGCAACCACAATCAGTGACACCTTCACCCATGCCGCAGCGCGCTACCGGCGGATCACGCTCACGCCCTCCACCCAGTCCCGACGCCACCGAAGCGAACACCAGCCAGTGCTGGCAGAACGCCTCGACACCGGCGAACGAATCGACCTGACCCGCAGCGAGGACGAAGCGTTCTGGGCCTGGGCGATCATCGAGACACTCCGCCACACCGGGGTCCGCGTTGAGGAACTGGTCGAGATCACCTACCTCGCATTGGTGTCCTACCGGCTCCCCGACACCGGCGACATCGTCCCCATGCTGCAAATCGTGCCCTCCAAAAGCAACGAGGAACGCCTATTGCTGGTCAGCCCCGAACTCGCCAGCGTCCTGGCCACCATCATCACCAGGCTCCGACGTGACAACCACGGCACCGTCGCGCCCGTCCCCCGATACGACCCCCACGAACACACCACCGGCCCGGCACTTCCTCACCTGTTCCAACGCCGGATCGGCTGGCGCCGCGAGGTCATCAGCCGAAACACCGTCCAACGACTGCTCTCCCTCACCCTTGCCCACACCGAACTTCGCGATGCCGCAAACCAACCCCTGAACTACACCCCGCACGACTTCCGCAGAATGTTCGCCACCGAAGCCGTCACCGGCGGCCTGCCCGTCCACATCGCGGCCCGGCTGCTAGGCCACGCCACCATCACCACCACCCAGGCATACCTCGCCGTCTTCCAGGACGAATTGGTCAGGGCCTACCGCACGTTCCTCGACAAACGCCGCGCCACCCGCCCCACCGAGGAATACCGCGAACCCACCGACGAAGAATGGCGCGAATTCCAGCAACACTTCCAGATCCGCAAACTCGAACTCGGCGACTGCGGCCGGCCCTACGGCACCCCCTGCAAACACGAACACGCCTGCATCCGCTGCCCCATGCTCCGCATCGACCCCAGGGCACGCCCCCGCCTCATCCAGATCATCCACAACCTCGCAGAACGCATCGAGGAGGCCCGATCCAACGGCTGGCTCGGTGAAGTCCAAGGACTCCAGACCAGCCTCGAGGCCGCCAAGAACAAACTCGTCAACATCGACCGAACCCGCAACACACACCACAGCGAACCCACCAACCTCGGAATACCAACCATCTCGGGCGCATAAAAGGACGCCACACCTGATCGAATTCGTAGTCCGGAAAAGCCACCGCCTGCTTCTGGAACAGTTCGAGCGGTTAGCCAACCAACTCCGCGATGATGAGGCAACGGAACCCGAAGCGCTCGAAGAGCAGGCACTCCGACTGTTGGCAGCGGTCATCACGTTGCTCAGGCAGCACCAGGTCAATAATCGCGGCCAGTGCGATTACTGCGGCTGGTCGAGCTGGTGGGCTCGGCTGTTCCGGCGTAGACCGCGATGCACCGTGTATCGGGGTTTGGACTTTGCGATGCGACAACATCTGGACACGGTGCTGCGGTTGCTCCTACGGCGGCCACCCGACGCTAAAGCCGAGTAAAGGAGTTCCCAATGACTGATGCGTCAGCCGATTGTGCGCCGAGGAGCCGGACCGGCACCCGTATAGAAGATCTGAGCTTCGACCGTCATGACTCGACTGAGTCGCAGTCCATAATTTCCTGTACTGGATTGTGACACTTTCTTTTCTGGCAGCGATAGGTGCTTTGTGAAATTCTGCCGGACATAGGGCCACATGGCGAAACGTGCCTATTCGTCAAGACGTTCGTGGGTAAGGAATCGGCAAGCAGCAGCTCAGTTGATGCATGGGACGCCGATAGGTTCGGCCGGCGCTGATGCCGCTTGAGGATCCACGTCGAACGCGGCGGGTGCGATGCCGTGGGTGGCTCGCACGGCAAAGTCTTTGCCGAGGTAAACCTGCACGTGACCGGTGGGCACGGCGGGGTCGGGCACGAGTTTGATGCTGCCGCCGAGCGCGCTGGCCACGCGGCGGGCGGTGGCCTCCGCGCCGGGCTCGTAGTTGATCACTGTCCGGTTCCGGATCGTCGCGGTGGCGGCCTGGCCGGTGGTGAACCCCTTGGTTCCGAGGGTGGTCAACACCCTTCCGGCCAGCCCGGCGGTGCCGTTGGCGTTGAACACGTCCACCGTCGGCTCGGAGTTGGCGGGAGAACCGGAACTGGGCGGCGCTGGAGCGCCCTGGCCGTTGATCTGCTGCTGGATGAAGGCACGCACCTGCGGGGGGTCGACTTCGACGGCGTCTCCGTCGGTGGCGGTGTGCAAGCTGATGTTGGCGATCGGGATCGTGACGAAATGGATGTCACCCGCGCTGATCCCGCGCAGTTGCTGGGCGAGGCTGACGATGTCGAGGCCCTTGTCCAGCACCACTGCTTTCTTGGCCGCGGCGATCAGGTCGCTGAGCTTCGTCGAGTCGGTGAGGGTCCCGCTGGACAGGACGGTCTTGGCCATGCCGGCTAAGAACGCCTGCTGTCGCTGGATTCGATCCAGGTCGCCGCCCGGCAGCCCGTAGCGTTGCCGGATGAAGGCCAGCGCCTGCGATCCGGACACGGTCTGCGGTCCGGCCGGGAAGTTGGCCCCGGAGTACCGGTCATGCACCGGGGCCTTCAGGCACACCGGAACGCCCCCGACTGCCTGGCTGATGAAGTAGAACCCGGCCAGGTTGACCGCCGCGTAGTGGTTGATCGTCAAACCGGTGAGCTGCTGGACGGTCTGGATCGTCGTCTTCGCACCGGCCTGGTCGGACTGGGTCTCCAACAGCGCGCCGCTCACTCCCTGCGCGCGCAGCTGCTGTTGTGCCGCGCCCTTGCCGTCCGGGTACGCTGAATTGATCTTGTGTTGGCCGAAGCCGCCGGAGAGCAGGACGTAGGCGTCGCGCGGGATGGAGATCGCCGTCGCCTGGCCCCCACCGTCCGGAATGTGGATCACGATCATCGTGTCCGTGGTGTCACCGCCGTCGCCGGCGCCCCCGGCGTGGAGTTGGTTCAGGACGTCGGCGGGCAGGGGGTTGCCCTGTGCGTCGGTGCGGGTGTCCAGACCCACCAGCAGGATGTTCTGTTCCCCCACCGGTGACTGCGCGGCAGGGTCGATGACATCGGCTGTCGTCAGGCCCGTGGTGAGATGGTGAACCTGCGCCCAGCCGTACCAGGTGGCCCCGAAAACGATCAGCGACATCAACGCCGCCACCGTCTTGACGACCCGGATTGCCCCATGCGTGCCACGTTCGGTGACGGCCGCCCGCCGCCGGTGCACCGCGCCGACGTGCGGTTCGCGCGGCCGACCCTGCATGCCACCGCCTCTCCGCGCCTGCCCATATGGACGAGTTGCCGGGCTCTGTTACCCGGGCAGCTCACTGGAGCCACCCCCACCATTATGGTGATATATTTCCGATTTCGGACACGCCGTTGCCCTCGTAAGTTTGTGGCAATCCCCTGCTCATGGGCAGCTGCGCGCGGGAAAGCAGCGACCGCGGGGCGCAGCGGATAGCGTGGCCGCGTGCACCACACCCCCGGACCGCGTGACGCCGCGGCTGCCGTGCCCTACCCGCTGCGGGTGGCGGCCGCGCTGGCTTGGCGGCTACTGGCGGTGGCCGGGATGGTCGTCGTGCTGGGTTACGTGGTGATCGCCCTGCGGCAGGTGGTGATCCCGGTGGCAGTGGCGCTGCTGTTCACCGCGCTGCTGGGGCCGGTGGTGGACTGGCTGACCGCCCATCGGGTGCCCAGGGGGGTTGCCACCTTGGTGGTCCTGGTGACCGGGTTGGCGCTGATTGGCGGGCTGCTGACGTTGGTCATTCGGGCCTTCGTGACCGGGTTGCCCGAGCTGCAGGCTGAGGTCGTCAATAGTGTTGAGCAGATCCGGGTGTGGTTGCTGCACCCGCCTTTCGGGCTGCCCCCGGTGAACCTGCAGAGCGTGCTCGATTCGTTGAGCCGGTCGTTGTCCCGAAACCGCTACGCGATCACCACGGGTGCCCTGTCCACCGCAGTCACCTTGGGGCAATACCTCACCGGCGCCGCGCTGGCACTGTTCACCTTGATCTATTTTCTCTACGGTGGCAGATCGATGTGGCGCTTCCTGCTCGGTGCGGTGCCGCGCCCGGTTCGTGCCCGGGTCGATATCGCCGGGCAGCGCTCCTTCGCCTCGCTGGGCGGGTTCATCCGGGCCACCGTGCTGGTGGCTGTGGTGGACGCGGTGGGCATCGGGATCGGATTGCTGGTGGTAGGTGCCCCGCTGGTGGTGCCACTTGCCGCGTTGACCTTCCTGGCGGCGTTCATCCCGGTGATCGGCGCGGTGGTCTCCGGGGTGGTCGCGGTGTTGGTGGTGCTGGTGGCCAAGGGTGGGGTGGCGGCGCTGATCGTGCTCGGAGTGGTGATCGGCGTGCAGCAGCTGGAGGGCAACGTGTTGCAGCCGCTGCTGATGGGCCGCGCCGTGGAGCTCAACGGCGTGGCGGTGGTGCTGGCCGTCGCGGTGGGCTCGGTGCTCGCCGGCATCGCCGGTGCGCTGCTGTCGGTGCCGCTGCTCGCCGGGCTCAACGCCGGGCTCCGCGCACTGACCAGCGGAGAGGTCGAGCCGGACGACTCCGAGGGTGCCGGTTCAGCGATGCCGCTGGCCGATGTCCCCGTCGATCCCGATCCTCCCGATAGTCAACCCGCCACCTAAGCCACACTCGGCGGATGACCGGTGAGCGCCACGCCGCCTCACCCGCGCTGAGCTCGGCTGCGCCGCGCTGGGCGTCGCTGGGCTCAGCGCTGTTGCTGGCCTCCTCGGTCGCGCTGGTGGGCGAGACCGCCATCAACCGGGCCCACAGCGCGGATGTCCTGGCGCTGCTCGTGGTGCTCGTTGGGCTGCTGCTGGGCGGCCTCGTGCTCGGCGGGGCCCTGCGCCGCCCGCCGAGCTGGGCGGTGGTGCTCAGCGGAGGCCTGGGAGTGGCCGCGCTTGCGGTGGCTCCCCCGGTGCAGTACGTGATCTCCGATGGCCGGCTGCTGATCGGAGTGCTGGTTTTGGCTGCGGCCAGCGCGGTGCCTGTGCTGTTGGCGCTGGTGAGGCCGGAACTAGCCGGGTGGGTTGCCGGTGCCGGGCTGGTCGCGGCCACGGGCGGCTTTGCACTGGTGATCCTCGGCAGCACTCCGGTCATCGACGTGTGGGAATTGTTGCAAGGTGCCGGGCACGGCCTGGCAGGCGGGCGCAACCCCTACGAGCTGACCTTCCCCAACTCGCCACCAGGGCAGGTCCGGGACTGCTTCACCTACCTGCCCGCGACCATGCTGCTGACCGCGCCCGGAGTCTGGCTGGGTGGCGACGCCCGGTGGGCTGAGTTGGTACTCCTGGTGGGCACCGGGGCCTTGCTGTGCTGGCACCTGCGGGCCCGCGGTGGGACCCCGCTGGCCCTGGCGCTGCTCGTGGTGCTCGTACCCGGGTCCGGGTACATGCTGCAGCAGTCCTGGACCGAAACGGTGGTGTTGCCGGCATTGGTGGGCACCGCGGTGCTGGTCGACCGAGGTTTGATCGAACGCGGCCGCGCCGGCTGGGCCGCGGTGGTCTTCGGCGTGGCACTGGCGAGCAAGCAGCACGTGCTGTTGCTGGCGCCGTTGCTGCTGCTATGCCGGTTCCGGCCACGCGAGCTGGCTGTGACGGCCGGTACCGCCGCGGCCCTGACCCTTCCCTGGCTGCTCGCCAACCCCACCCGGTTCGCGGGCTGCACCGTGACGCTGTTCCTCGGCGCGCCGCCGCGAACGGATTCGCTCTCGCTGTGGCTGCTCGTCCCCGAGCCGGCCCGGCTGCCGGTGCTGGTCGTGGCCCTGCTGGCGGGTTACCTGCTGGCCTGGCGATGCTGCCCGCGCACCGGTTCCGGGTTCCTGGTGGGCGCCGCCGTGGTGCTCGCCACCTTCGGCCTGCTCAACAAGCAGACCTTCCTCAACCAGTGGTGGCTGGTCGGCGCTCTCGTCGCCGCCGGACTAGCGCTCACACCAGCCCCCCGCACGAGTGCCCCCCTAACCCGATATGGAGACATATCGGGCTCCTGAGGGGGTCGGAAACCCCGATATGTCTCCATATCGGGGGTCGGCCCGGTGGGCTTCATTGGAGCCAGTGGTCGGGTGGGGTGGAGAGGAACTCTGCCAGCGGGATCCCTCCGGTGCCGACGAGCAGCGGGCGGGCGTCGTGGTGGTCACGACGGAACCGGTCCAGACCTGCGAGCCTCCCGGCCTGGCGCCCGCTCGTGACTTCCAGCGCGACGGTCACTGAGCCAGAGCTGAGCACATAGGCCACCTCGTGGATCCCGTCTCGCCAGTACGTGACCGACGTCAGCGGACTGGATGCGGTGTTGATCAAGTGTGCGCCCACCGCCGACTCGACGAGGCGACCCCACAAGTCGGGCCGCTCCCGGGTGGCGGCCGGCGCCAGGCCGCTCAATGCTGATACCAGGCCGGTGTTGAGGGCGACCAGCTTGGGACTCGAGCCGCGCTGCCGCACTCGTGACCCGGAGTACTTCTGGAGCCCGGTGACCAAGCCGGACCCGGCGAGCAAATCCAGGTAGTGCGCGACCGTTGTGGTGTTCCCCGCGTCCTGAAGCTGCCCGACCATCTTCTGGTACGAGACGATCTGGCCGGAGGGGCACCCGGATCAGCTCGAAGCGCCCGGCGAGGCTGTCCCCAAGGACGCGCGCAACCAGCATCGGTGCGGAGCCAAGAAGCACCACGCGCAGTGGGATGCCTTCGGCGCTGTCGGCGTCCCATTGCCGCTTGACGACCTCGGACCAGGCCGTGATTTTCTGAACCTCATCCAGGACCAGCGTGGCGCCGAGGTCGCCGGCGCGGGCCCGGAGCCGGCCGATCTCCCACTGGGCTTCCAGCCAGCTCCGGTCCTGACCGGTGACCTGATCGGCCGAGGCGTAGTGAGCAGGGCGGTCAAGGGTGGCGAGAACCTGGCGGACCAGGGTCGTCTTGCCAGTCTGACGTGGGCCGGCGAGAAGCTGGATGCGCGCCCGTGGCTCGGTCAGCCGAGCGCGCAGTGTGCCGAACATCGGACGGCGGAATTCGGAGCTCCTCACGCTGCCCAGTTTTACTCAGAAGACTGAGTAAAACTGATGCGGCCGTGCCTATCCGCATCCACGACGTGGGTCTGCTCCCCTGATTCCCGTCCCGGCTAGTTAGGCTCAGCGCGGTGAAGCCGGCTGAGCTCGCCGCGGCCCGGGAGCGCACGATCCCCGACGTGCTGCCCGGGCCGGATGACCCGCCGCTGCGGGTGCTGTTCTGCGGGATCAACCCGGGTCTGGTCTCGGCTGCCACGGGTCACCATTTCGCCCGGCCGGGTAACCGTTTCTGGCCGGTGCTGCATGGCGCCGGGTTCACCCCGCGCCGGCTGCGGCCCGAGGAGCAGCACCTGCTGCCCGCGCTTGGGCTGGGAATCACCAACATCGCGCCCCGGGCCACCGCTCGGGCGGATGAGTTGAGTGTGGCCGAGCTGGTGACCGGCGGGGAGCGGCTCCGGCATCTGGTGCGCTCATGGCGCCCGGCTGCGGTGGGCGTGGTCGGGATCACCGCTTACCGGGTGGCCTTCGCCGCCCCGCGGGCCACTGTCGGAGCCCAGCCAGACACCCTGGGCGGCACGGTGGTGTGGGCCCTGCCCAACCCGAGCGGTCTGAACGCGCACTGGTCATTGCCCGCGATGGTGGCCGAGTTCGCCCGCTTCGCGCTGGCGGTGGCCGCGTCAGTGCCGGATGTGAGCTGGGGGCGGGCCTAAGGTTTCCAGCTCGTCACGCACATCGACTCAAGGTAGGTCATCAGGGTCTCGGTGGCCCTGTCGACTCTGTGCGCATCCTTCAGGTGCTGTGCTACCTGGCGCATCAGGTAATGCCTGTCGGAGGCGGTGAACTCGCTGCCACACTCCTGGTGCGCGCAGTGGAATTCGTGCATCAGTCCGTCCTGGATATCGAGCTCGCGGCTGGCGGCGGCGGTCATCCAGCTCGACACGCTGACGCCCTCGGCGGCGGCGGCCTCCACAACTTGGCGGTGAAGGTCGGGCTCGACCGTGATAGTGAGTTTCGGCAACGGGTCCTCGCTGGTCACAGCCACTAGGATACGACCGCAGATACGGATAACACAACAGAAAAACCCCTTAATTGCGGAACAAAACTCGCCATTTGCCCCGCGTTTCGGGCGGGTGTGCACCGTGTGTCGCGCTTCCTGCCGGGGCGTGTCGCGTCTGATCCGTTCAAGACGGCGGCTGTGCTGCCCTCGTAGGGTCGCGGGTCATGACCATTGTTGATGCGCGACTTGATGTGATCGGACTCGTGGTGGCCGACATGGCCGTCTCTCTGGCGTTCTACCGGCGGCTGGGCCTGGACATCCCGGCGGACGCCGACGCCGCGCCTCATGTGGAGCACGCTTTGCCGGGCGGCCTGCGACTGGCTTGGGACACCGAGGACACCGTCCGGTCCTTCGCCCCGGGCTGGAAGGCGGGGGACGGTAACGGGCGCACCGGCCTAGCCTTCAGGTTGCCCGATCCGGCCGCGGTGGACGCCGCCTACAAGGAGCTGACCGAGGCCGGCTACCACGGCGAGCACTCACCCTGGGACGCGTTCTGGGGCCAGCGCTACGCGGTGGTGCGTGACCCGGACGGCGTCGGCGTTGACCTGTTCGCCCCATCAGCGGTGAGCAGCTGACTCAGCGGCACTCCAGCCAGAGCCCGCACCTCACGGGCCAGATGTGCCTGGTCGGCGTAGCCCGTGCGAGCGGCGGTGAGCGCGAACGGCACTCCCAGCCCAGCCAGTCGCAACGCCATCCGGAACCGGAGGATGCGGCGCAGCACCGACGGCCCGTATCCGAAGGCTTCCCGGCATCGCCGGTGCAAGGCGCGTTCGGTCCAGCCCAGCGCATCGGCCGTTGATCGCACACTGGATCCGTCCCGCAGCCGGGCTAGCACCGCGCTCAGCGCTCGGTCCGGCTCGGTGGCCCGGGACGCAACCGCAGCCTCCAGCGCCGCGGCCGGGTTGTCCGCACCCTCGATACGGCTGGTGAGCGTCTCGCCCGGCCAGAGATCGTCGAGCCGAACCCGCTGATCCCGCAGCGTGTAGGCCGGTGCTCCGAGCACACCGGGAGCCGCACCGGGCCGAAACCGCAGTCCAGTGAGTGTCTGCCCCTTGTTCAGCGTGGCGAGGAAGGCGCGAGTGTCCGGACCGGCGACGAGCACCGTGCCGTCCATCCAGATCAGATCCAGGCATCCGTCGGGCAACACCCGCTGCTGCCGGGTCGCGCCAACCTCGTGGCGCCACAAGCAGGCCACCATTCCCGCCAGCCGGGCTGGGGCCGGCCGTTCCCGGTAAGAGTCCACTGTCACCTCGATATTGATCGTCATTGATCGTCGCAGCCCAGATCCGGGACGGCCAGGGCCCCTACCCACGGGAAGTGCGACTGGCTGCTGTCCGGACGAGGACCCGTGCCCTTGGTCAGGTTGCCGGTTGCCAGCTCGAGCAAGGTCGCCAGCAGGAACGACAGCACCTCAAGCGGCAACGGCGACCGCTTGCGGGCCATGACCCCAGCCTCCCAAGGACCCGCCGGGCACGCCAGCCACCCCGTCCCGAGTTTCCGCGGGCCCTTCGATCAGGTTGTTGCGACGTTGATCGGCCGAGCCGTGTGCGCGGCCAATGCGTTAAGATCATCTGGATCGCTGGTGAGCACCACTGGGTCCGGCATCGTGCTCGCGTAGGCCGCGACGATCGCGTCGGTCGCTGAGATCGTGCCAGCGCGACCGGTACCCGTGCGCAACCGCGCACCCTCACGTGCCGCCAGCTCGTCCACGTCCCGGATGAGACAGGCTCGGAGCAGCCGGTTTGCGTGGAAGTCGCGACGGTGGTCCCCCGTCAGGGCTTCGGTCAGGACCACCGCGGGAACGTGCGCTGGCCAGTATCCAAGTCGTCGTAGCTCCATCAGCCGGGCCCGCTGACTTGCCAGCGCGCTGACGCCACCGGCATCCAGGACGACCGTCATGCAGTGCGTGCCCCACGTGTGGTGTCAGCAGCTACCAGCTGGTCCGCCCACTCACGTGCGGCGAGTGCCTCCTGCTGGGAGATCGGCCCCTGCTCGGCATCCAGATCGGCTAGGTAGGCGTCCAGTTCAGCGATCTTGGCTCGACGCTCCAACTCCGCCGCCAAGGCGGTTGCCGCCAGTCGCGATACGTTCAGACCTGCCGCCTTGGCCTGGCCCAGCAGGTTGTCCGGGATCGTGATGTTCACCCTCGCCATGCGCATATGATACGCACGGCGACGCTGCGTTGGCTCGGAGCCCCGCGGCGCGCAGCCGCGCCGGGGTCCCGGCTGGTCGTTGCCTGGCACCTGGCATGATCCGCGGCCATGCCGGTCGCCACCGACATCGTGACCCCGCTGTGGCGAGGTGTGGTGGTGCTACGGATCATCACCGCAATCTTCGCGATAGCGGCGATCATCGTGCATCACGGCGGTTTCGCCCGGTCTGATCTGGGATGGGTGGCGCTCGCCGGGATCGCTGCCTGGACCGTGCTGACCTGCCTGGCCTACAGCTACGACGTCACCCGCCGGATCCACGTCATCGTGGTTGACCTGCTGGTGATCCTGGCGTTGATGGGTTCCTCCGCGCTGGTGCTGTCCCCCGAGCAGCTCACCGAGGTCAGCCTGCACGCCCCGCTCCTCCCAACGGTCTGGGCATGCGGGCCGGTGGTCGCGGCTGCTGTGCACGCCGGCCGCGTGGCCGGCGCGCTGTTCGGCGTCGCCGTCTCCGCGATGGAGATCTGGCTGCGTGGTGTCTTCACCACCGACCTCGCTTGCGACGCGATCCTGCTGATCGGGACCGGCTTCGTGCTGGGAATGGCCGCGACGGCGGCCCGCCGGGCCACCGAGCAGCTCCGCCGGGCGGCCCGCGACGAGGCCGCGACCGCCGAGCGGGAGCGGCTGGCCCGCTCCGTCCACGCCGGTGTGGTCCAGGTGCTGGCCCGGGTGCGGGCCCGGGGAGGTCAGCTCGACGGCGAAGGTGCCGAGCTGGCCCGGCTGGCTGGGGAGCAGGAGATCGCACTGCGGTCGCTGTTCTCGGCCACCCCGCCAGCCGGCACCGGTGAGCAGGACCTGGCCGGTGCGATCCAGCAGCTGGCCGGCCCTCGGGTCGAGATCTCGGTGCCTGCGAGCACGGTGCCCTTACCCGCCAGTGACGTCGAGGAACTGGTCGCTGTTGCCCAGGAAGCGCTGGCCAACACTGCCCGGCATGGTGGCCCGGAGGCCAGGTCGTGGGTTCTGCTCGAGGATCTCGGCGAGGAAGTGGTGCTCACCGTCCGGGACAACGGCCCGGGAGTCGAGCACGGACAGCTCATCGACGCCGAGAACAGCGGCCGGATGGGAGTGTCGCGCTCGATCCGTGGCCGGGTGGCTGATCTGGGGGGCACCCTGACCCTGGACGCCGGGCCGGGTCGGGGTACCGAATGGGAGGTGCGGCTGGCCCGCCTCCGGCACAGCGCGCTTCGATGACAGCGCGCTGCGGTGAGCAGGTGAGTGAGCGGCCGTCCAGCATTCGCGTCATGGTGGTCGACGATCACCCGATCTGGCGGGATGGTGTGGCCCGCGACCTCAGCGGGCGGGGCTTCGACGTGGTCGCGACCGCGGCTGACGGCCCGGCCGCACTACGCATCGTCCCGGCAGCCCGTCCCCATGTGGTGCTGATGGACCTGCACCTCGATGGATCCTCCGGGGTGGAGACCACCCGGCGCATCATCCACAGCTGGCCCGAGGTCCGGGTACTGGTGCTGTCCGCCTCCGGTGCGCGCGCCGACGTCCTGGCGGCGGTGTGCGCGGGCGCGTCGGGTTACCTGACGAAATCGGCCTCGGTGGAGGAAGTGGTCGACGCGGTGCGCCGGACGGCGGCGGGCGACGCGGTGTTCACCCCCGGTCTGGCTGGCCTGGTTCTCGGCGAGTACCGGCGGATGGCGTTGCAACCGCGGACCGAGGCGCCGGTGCTCACTGACCGGGAAACCGCGGTGTTGCGCCAGGTGGCCACCGGGCGCACTGCCCGGCAGATCGCTGACGCGCTGGTGATCAGCCACCGCACTGTGGAGAACCACGTGCAGTCCACGTTGCGCAAGCTGCAGCTGCACAACCGCGTCGAGCTGGCCCGCTACGCCATCGAGCACGGCCTCAACAGCCAGTAGGAGCTCTACTCGTCAGGCCGGGGACTGTTCCCGACACGATGAAGGTCAGCATCGTTGCCATGAACTGGCCGCGGGCCTCGGCTTCATCCAGTGGCTTCCACCATTGGGCGATGTCGGCCTCATCAAGGCGGCCCTGCTGCCGTGCGAGGGCATACCGATCACTTGTCCCTCTGGTACCACCAACGAAGCGAGCGTGCGCGAATCGTCGCCGGTGCCGCAGCCCACGTCGAGTAACCGAGTACCCGGAGCCAAGCGCAGCCGTTCCGTCAAGACGGACTTGAGCCGGCGCCGGTCGGGCTGAGCATTGGCGACGTCCATGAAGTCGACGAAGAACCGCGCGTCCGGTGTGAGGTCGATCTCGGTGAATTGACTGACATCGCCATGTCCTTGATCCGTCGCCTCCACGATGCCCATGACATCCTCCCCAGCGGGTGTCCTACCTATCGGTAGAGGGATCAGCACGACCCCTAGATACCAAACAGCTGGACGGGGTTCGTGCGTGTCAGGGTTGCCTGACACGCGGTTTCACTCGGGTGCCGGGAGTCGTATCGTTCGTGGCGGCAGCCCGTTACCAGCCCATATGGGCAACATGGGGGAGGGACCGCCGACCGGGTATCAGGGGGGCGGGGTGGAACCCGGTCGGCGTCCCCAGGCGCGAACGGCCAGGGGGGTGTGGCCGCTCACGCAATCGGCGCACCGGGCAGCTGCCTGCTTGCCGGCTCGGCCGGCGGTTTGTGCTTGCCGGCTCGGCCGGTGGTTTGCAGTTGCCCTGCAACCGTGAGGTCCGGCTGACGTCACGTGGAACCGGGTCCTACGGCTAGTTCACCGACAGGCCCAGTGTGCGTGATGCCCCCACCTGCTGACAACCACCGATCCGCCATTACCACCGCCCAGGTACGCTGACCCACCCGCGTAACCGGAGTATTCGCAGGGATGGTGGGTCAACGTGGAGTTCGAGCTTGAGCGAGATGCGTTCGCCGAGGCCATCGCGTGGACAGCGAAGGGTCTACCGGCCCGTCCGGTCGTTCCGGTGACCGCGGGAGTAGTCCTTGAGGTGACCGATGGCGCGATGATCGTCTCGGGCTTCGACTTCGAGGTGCTCAACCGGATCGAGGTACCCGTCACCGACAAGGCCGCTGGCCGGGTGCTGGTATCCGGCCGGCTGCTCGCCGAGATCGCCCGGGCGTTGCCACCGAAAGACGTGCGTGTCACCGTGGAGGGCAACCGGCTGTCGGTGCGATGCGGTTCGGCGCGGTTTAATCTTCCGCTGCTGCACATCGAGGACTACCCGGCGGTACCGGAGCTGCCCGCCACGTCGGGCAAGGTCCGGGGTGACGCTTTCGCCACTGCCGTCGCGCAGGTCACCGCTGCGGCCAGCCGTGACGAGACACTGCCCATGCTCACCGGGGTGCTCCTGGAGATCAATGCCGACCACCTCTCCCTGGCCGCCACCGACCGGTACCGCCTCGCCGAGCGGCACCTTCCCTGGACTCCCACCGGCTCGGTGCCCTCCACCTCGCTCATCGTTCCCGCGAAGACGCTCGCAGATGTCGCCCGCTCCCTCGGCTCGGCCAGCGAGGTGGTGCTGTCCATGGGCACCGCGGAGGAGGCGGGCTTCCTAGGTTTTTCGGCGGGCGGTCGGCAGACGCTGACCCGGTTGCTGGACGGCGAGTTCGTCAAGTTCGCCTCGTTGTGGCCCTCCGAGGTCACCACCACCGTCGAGGTCGAGGTCGGCGAACTCGTCGCCGCTCTCAAGCGGGTGTCTCTGGTGGCGCAACGGTTCGCGCCGGTCCGGTTGGCCTTTTCGGACGGCCTGGCAGCGTTGTCTGCGGAGGCTGAGGACGAGTCCAGCGCCGAGGAGGAGCTCGAGGTCGGTATCACCGGTGAACCGCTGACCATCGGGTTCAACGCCGGCTACCTGCTCGACGGCCTGAGCGCGGTCACCACTCCGCGGGCTCGGCTGTCGTTCACCGAGCCGAGCAAACCCACCGTCATCACCCCGGTCACGGGATTCGACGCGGATCACCCGGACGACGCCAGGGACGGTTCCTACCGCTATCTCGTCATGTCCATGCGGTTGCGGGGCTAGTTGTTGCGGCTCATGACGTTGTTGCCGCTGGGTTGACCCGGTGGTGTTGATCGCTGTGCCCATTTCGGTGTCCAGGTCTCGGCGTCGCGGTCGTTGGGCTGTGCGGAGCCGAAGTAGTTTGTTCGGGCCAGACAGCAAGGGGCGCGCTGGGCATGGTGGTGAGGCGGTCGCTGGGGCGGCAGTTCGGGTGGCTCTGGGCGGCGTATGCGGTCAGCGCGTTCGGCACGTGGCTTGCGCTCGACGCGTTCGGATTGATCGCGATTCTCGTGCTGCACGCCGGGCCGACCGAGGTGTCGCTGTTGGCAGCTGCCGGGCTGGCGGTGGGGGCGGTGGTCGCGGTGCCGCTCGGCCCCTGGGTGGAGTTCCGCCGCAAGCGGCCAGTGATGGTTGCGATGGACCTGACAAGGTTCGCAGCACTGATGAGCGTTCCCGCCGCGTTCGCGCTCGGCTGGCTCAGCTTCGCCCAGCTCCTGGTCGTGTCGGTCATCGTCGCCGCGGCCGATATCACCTTCACAGCGGCCAGCGGCGCATTCCTGAAAGCGCTCGTGCGGCCCGAGGACCTGCTCGCCGCGAACGGGCGGTTCGAGTCCACGACCTGGACCGCCACCGTGCTCGGACCGCCGCTCGGCGGGGCCGCGATCGGGCTGTTCGGTCCGGTGACGAGCATGGTGGCCGATGCGGTCAGCTACCTGCTCTCGGCAGTAGGGCTCTCGGTACTGGGGATGGGCGCGATCGGTGGCCGGGAGCCGCGGCCCGTGCGAACCGGTGCACCACGGCTCCGAGCCGGCGACCTGCTCGAAGGGTGGCGCTACATCCTGACCCACCCATCGCTGCGCCCGCTGTTCTTCAACACGATCCTGGTCAACGGCCTGATCATGGCGACCTCGCCGCTGCTTGCCGTCCTCATGCTTGGCCGCCTCGGGTTCGCGCCGTGGCAGTACGGCCTCGCGTTCGGAGCAGCCTGCGTTGGCGGCCTCATCGGCTCCCGACTGTCCTGCCGGCTCGTCGCGCGGTTCGGGCAGCACAAGGTCATGCTCACCGCCGGGGCACTGCGCGCGTGCTGGTCGCTCGGGTTGGCCTTCATCCGCCCCGGCGCCACTGGGCTCGTGCTCGTCATCGCCGTCGAGCTCGGGCTGATCACCTGCATGGGCGTGTTCAACCCCGTGTTCGCCACCTACCGGCTCGACCAAACCGCGACGGACCGAGTCGCCCGCACCCTGTCCGCGTGGTCGGTCACCAGCAAGGCCACCATCGCGGTCATGACCGCCTTGTGGGGCCTGCTGGCCAGCATCACCAGCCCCCGCACCGCGATCGCGATCGCCGGTCTCCTCATCCTGACAACCCCGCTCCTGCTCCCCCGACACGACCACGCGTCACAGCACGAGCGGGAACTGCATGATCACCTCGGCGTGCAGGGGCTGGGCTAGTTGTGGGGCTGGCCGTGCGGATCGCGGAACGGCCAGGGCCGCCGAGCACTGGGTTCGGGCTGAGTCGGCTCGGTCCGGTTCCGCCAGCTCGCGTACTGGGCGATCGCCTCATCCGGCTCCATGACCGGAATACCGAGCGAACCCGCAGCGAGGATCGTGGGATGGTCTGCGGGCACCGAGCGGTCGACGACCACGACGGTGACCTCGGGGGTGAGCCGCGCGCGAGTCACCGCTCCGTGTGCCTCCATCACCCGGCGCAGTGCTCCAAGATCGGCGGAACTGCCGATGTACAGCACGTGCAGCGGGTCCTGGGCGGCCGCGTGACGACCCACCGCGTCTCCAGTTCTCCCCCGACAGGTGTCCACAGGTGTGACCAGAGGCATTAACGGCTGCCCCCACCTGCCAAAAGTCAGAGTATGTTACTCCATTCAGGCCAGGAGATGGCCCGCCACGCCACTCACCGGGCAGTGATCCTGGACACTCGCGAGCGCAGCCCGGCGTGGGCTTCCGCGGCGTCGATCCGAGTGGATGAGCCTGACTGGACCACTCGCTCCCCGGCGACCCACACGTCCCGCACTGCCCGGGCGCCGGCTGCCCATACCAGGTTGGCCAGCAGTTGACTGCCCGGGACGTCCAATCCGGCCGCGAACGCCGGGTCGTCGGCACCCAGGTGCACCAGATCCGCCCAGGCTCCTGAGCGCAGCATGCCGAGATCATCGCGTCCTAGCGCGGCGGCTCCGCCGCGGGTGGCCAGCAGCAGCGCCTGGGCGGCGGTCACCGCGGCCGCATCCCCCGAGGCGAGCCTGGCCAGCATGGCGGCCAGCCGGGTGTCGTTCCACAGGTCGAGGTCATCATGCGAAGCGGGCCCGTCGGTGCCCAGACCGACGGCGATTCCGGCTGCGCGCAGGTCCATCAGGCGCGCGATGCCGGAGGCGAGCTTGCTGTTGGACCCCGGGCAGTGTGCGACCCCGACGCGATGCCGGGCCAGCACTGCGATGTCGGTGTCGGACAGGTGCACGGCATGGGCGGCCAGCACCCGCGCGCGCTGGGGTGAATCAGCTCGGCCCAGCACCCCGAGCTTCTCCAGCAGCAGCGGCACAGAGCCGTGCGCTTCGCGCAGTGCGGTGTCCTCACCGGTGGTCTCGGCGACGTGGATGTGCAGCAGCGCACCACGCTCCTGGGCGGCCGCGCCCGCCTCGGCCAGCGCCTCAGGGGGCAGTGTGTACGCGGCGTGCGGGCCGTAGCCCACCTCGATACGTTCGCCGGGCCCGAAGCGGAGCCCATCGGCGTCGATCCAGCGACTGACGCCATCGAGCATCTGCTGCCAGGTGCCCAGGCGGTCCCAGCCCGGCGCCGCGATGATGCCCGGCGTCACCACCGCCCGGCTGCCCGCGGCGAGCACCGCGTCCACCACCGCCTCGTGGTAGAAGTACATCTCCACGCTGGTGGTGATCCCGGCGCCCAGCATCTCCAGCGCGCCCACCAGCATGCCGGCTCGCACGTCATCGGCGTCCACCAGCAGCTCTGCGGGCCAGATCACCTCGGTCAGCCAGCGCATCAGCGGCAGGTCCCCGCCCAGGCCGCGCAGCCCGGTCATCGCGGTGTGCGCGTGCACGTTGACCAGCCCGGGCATCAGGATGCCGGTCAGCGCCAGCACCTGCTCGGCCGCGGCCGGCGCGGTGCTCGACGGTCCCACGTGGGAGATCCGGCCGGCATCGTCGACGTCGACGACCCCGTCGCGCAACACCGTGCACTGCTCGTCGCAGGGCAGCACCACGGGTGCGGTCAGCCGCATCACGGGACCGGTTCCGCGATGGTGTGCCGCAGCAGCGAGGACAGCGGCCGCAGTGGGGGAAGCCAGGCACCTTCGGGTGGCAGTGTCTCCAGCGTGATGCGGGGCAGCGGCTGCAGGAACAGCTCCGGGATGTCCTCCAGGTCCTCAAAGCCCAGCACCCCGGAGTTGACCGCGAACGAGGCGTGCTCCCGGAACCCGAGCACAGTGACGCGGACACCCTGGGCGACCAGTTCCTCCAACGGCTCCCGGAACGCCCGGCTGTCCCCGGAGGCCACCAGCAGCTGATTCAGCAGACCCTGCTCGTGACGGGAGCGGATATGAGCCAGCATGTCCTCGTCGATGTCCGACTCGTCGATCTTGGGTTTGGCGAACACCGCGAACCCGGTGTTGCGCAGGGCCTCCACCCAGGGGCGCACGAAGTCCGTGCTGCCCGATGCGACGTTGGTGAACACGGTCGCCTCGGGCTCGGTTTCGGGCCCCGCCCGCGAAATCAGCCAGCGACCCAGGGCGTCGAACCGTGGCCGGGACGCGGAGCTGGGGCGCCCACCGAGGATCGAGCCGAGGCTCATATCGATGTTGGGCGCATCCCAGACGAGCAGGGTTACCGGGACGATCGGGGCGGGCGCCGGGTTCATAATGACCGATCCTGCCTTATCGGCGGACTCCGGCGACGGGCACCGCCAGCAGACACCCGGGACCCGAGCGCCCGACACACCCGGAAACGGTGGGTCAGACCTTGGTAAACAGCAGATCCTGCACCACGCGGCCCTCATTCTGCGCGCGCCGCTCGAATTTGGTCACCGGCCGCCAGACCGGACGGTTCGCAAAATGGTTACCGGTTGCCGTGTTACGCAGCGCCCGCTCGGCGGTGCAGGCCACGAGCATCTCTTCCGCGTAGGGCTCCCAGTCGGTGGCCAGGTGCAGCGTCCCGCCCGGCACCAGCCGGGAGGCCACCAGGGTGACGAACTCCGAGGTGACCAGCCGTCGCTTGTGGTGCCGGCGTTTGGGCCACGGATCGGGGAAATAGATCCGGACAGCATGCAGGCTCTCCCTGGTGAGGTGTCCGTGCAGCAGCTGGTAGGCGTCACCGCGCAGCAGCCGCAGGTTGGTGATGCCGGCCGCTTCGATGCGCAGCAGCAGCTGGGCCAGGCCGGGTTGGTAGACCTCGACGGCGAGATGGTCCAGTTCGGGTGCATCCAGGGCCATCGACGCCGTCGACTCGCCCATTCCGGAGCCGATTTCAAGCACGACCGGCGCTGCTCGCCCGAACCACCCGGCGGTGTCCAGCGGGCCCTCCGGCAGTTCCGCGAGGTCGGTACCCCACTGCTGCCAGCTGCGTTCCCAGGCACGCTGCTGCCCCGCGGTCATGCGCGCCCGCTGCGGATAGATCGTCTGGCTCGTCCCTGGCACTCCTACAGCCTGGCCTGACGGCTGTGTGGACGCGAGGATGATCGGTATGAACACGCTCAAGGAGTGGGTCGATCTGGTGTGTCGAGAACTGGACATCGCCGCCGTCGTCTCGCCTGAGGCCATGCAGTCCCGGGTGCTGGACATGTCGCGGGATGTCGCGCATGAGGTCGCTCGGCCGGCCGCTCCGCTCACCGCCTACCTGCTGGGGTTAGCGGCCGGACGCAGTAGCGATCCGGAAGCCACTGCTGAGGAGCTCGCGGCGCGGCTGTGCCTGCTCGCCCAGGGCTGGGGCCAGGAGCGCCAGTGATGGTTATATAGGGCCCGGATCGCCCCCCGAATGGCGACCCGGGCCCTTCCTCCCCCGGACACCCGCCTCGCGCGGCCCCCCGCTGCACGACACGGGCATTTCGGTCCTGCTGGCTGGGCGTCCCGGCGCTGCGCCCAGGCTGTGCGGCCGACAACTCCTACGTTGCTCTACCGCATCGCCAGGCACATGAGGGTTCACCCCGACTTTGCCCCTAGTTAAACCCCAGGACGTCGGCGTCGATTCCCGTCACCCACATCATCCGAGACCTGATCGACAACATCTGACCGCGCCAGTGCTGGAGGAGGCCGGTGACCGGCGACGATGCGCTGACCAGCATCAGCCAGCGCTACCGGCGCTTCGCCGAGAACGAGACGCGAGGGCGCTCGCCGCTCTACGAAATGTGCGCTCGAGCCGTCACGACGGATCGGGCGGTGCTCGCGTTCCTTGCCACGCTGCCCGAGCCCAAGAGACAGCCGAACCTATTGTTCGCCGCCGAGCGCTGGCTGGGCGGCACTCCCGCAACTTCTCGGCGGTGCTGAATTCGGCCGAGCTCGGCGAGACGATCGTGGTGACTCGCGCTGGGAAGCGGGTTGCGCTGATCGCGCCGGCGCCGCGGGCAAATGGTGCTGCGCTGCGGGAGGTGTTCCACCGGTGGCAGGGCAACGCCGCGTTCGATGACACCTTCGCCGCCAATGTCGCCGCCGCCCGCGAAGCAGCCACAGCCGCGCTGGACATCGACCCGTGGCGCGACTGATTCTCGACACCTGCGTGCTTGTCGCTGGTGGGCGAGGCCGGCTGGACGTGGGGTCGCTGGCCGACACCGATGATGTGGCCTTGCCCGCGATAGTGGTGGCCGAGTACACCGCTGGCGTGTTGCTCGATGCCGACCCAGGCCGCGCCGCCGCGCAACGCGCGTTCCTCGACGATGTGCTCGCGGTGGTACCGATCATGGACTACAACCGCGTCGTGGCCGAGCACCATGCCGCGCTGCTAGCCCACACTCACCAGACCGGCACTCGGCGTGGGGTGCATGACCTCATCATCGCCGCGACCGCCCGCGCCACTGGCCGGGTCGTGATCACCACTGACGAACGCGCCCGCTTCGACGACCTGCCCGACGTGACGGCCCGCCTTGTCAGCGTCTGACCTCGTGGTTGGGTGGGGTAGCTGGTTGAGGGCGGTGGCCTTGCTCCTCGGGGGTTGAGGCCACCGCCGGATCACCTGTGGTGAAGGACCTAGTGGTGAAAAATCCCGAGTAGCCCAGCTCCGTCGCGAGAGCTCCCTAGAATCTCTGCGAGCCCCTTACGGTCCCCACGGGGGCCGTAGTCGAAGGGACCGAATGGCCTCTCGCAGCCGCTGTTGCCGCGGTAGCAGGGGTTTTCGCTGTTGTAGCTGTTGCTGTCATCGTTGTAGTAGCCGCCGCCCTGCCCATAGCCGCCACCCAATGTGAAGACGTCCGAGATCCTCATAACGCTCGTTCCCCCTTTAGCCGATGGAGTAGCCATGCAAGCGACGAGGACCGGAGCAACCTAGGGAGGTGGTACGCAGCATCGAACGCCGCGCAGCCGGTAGTGGCTGTCAGACTGTTACCTGATGATGGGTGCGCCCCGGGAAATTTCTCGCGATACGATGCCCCCATCGTCGACGCTGTCTAGCGTCTTCGCGAACTCTGCCCCGGTCCACATCGGCAGTATGTAAGTCTGCTGCAGTGTGTACGTCTGCACTGTGTATATCTCGATGCTGTATCTCGATACTGTGCATCTCGATACTCAGGCAGCCCCCCAAGATGACCCGCGTGGTCCCCCTTACTCTCCGTGTTCACGCAGGATAGAAGCTAGGCCATTCCACCGGCGACCGCAACAATAACTTTTTGTGCATGAATGGACACGCACAGTGAACATCACGAGACGGGTTCACGTTCACTAAGCAGGCAGGACCTCGCTGTGTGACCGGATTCTCTCACCCCGTGAGCGGCACAGCTGACCGAATCCCGGCCACGTTCTGGGGACAAATCGCGGTTGTCAGCGCATCAACCACTACCGTCTGTCCCCAGAACGTGGCTGCGACGCTAGGGTCGGAGAGGTGAGTTCTGGCGTGATCGATCCCGACTTTCTTGTCCTGCCGTTGCGGGCACTGGCGCATGGCGCTCTCGCGCGGGCTCGCGAACTCGGTGCCGAGCACGCCGACGTCCGGATCGAGCGGATCACCCGGCAGCTGCTGCGGCTGCGGGACGGGGCAGTGGCAACAGCGCAGGACTCGACCACCATCGGGCTGGCCGTCCGGGTGATCGTGGAGGGCACCTGGGGGTTCGCCTCAAACCTGGAGCTGACCCCGGCCTCCGCCGTGGCCACCGCCCAACGGGCCGTCGAGGTGGCCCGCGCATTGCATCCGCTCAACGCCGAGCGGGTGGAGTTGGCCGCTGAGCCGGTGTACGCCGACGCGGTCTGGGCCGGCGATCACGAGATTGACCCGTTCACGGTGCCGCTGGGCGAGAAGGTGGCGCTGCTCTCGGAGTGGTCGGGCCGGTTGCTCGCCACGGATGGGGTAGAGCACACCGACGTGACCCTCCGGGCGGCGAAGGAGAGCAAGTTCTACGCCGACTCCGCCGGCACCACGACCACCCAGCAGCGGGTCCGGCAGCACCCGGTGATCACCGCCACGGCGGTGGATCGGGCCGCGGGCTCGTTCGAGACCATGCGGACCTGCGCGCCGCCCACCGCCCGCGGCTGGGAGTACCTGACCGGCAGCACCGGCTGGGACTGGGACGGTGAACTCGCGCAGATCCCGGACTGGCTGGCGGAGAAGGTGAAGGCCCCCAGCGTGGCGCCAGGCAGCTACGACCTGGTGATCGACCCGACCAACCTGTGGTTGACGATCCACGAGTCGGTGGGGCACGCCACGGAGTACGACCGCGCGATCGGCTACGAGGCGGCCTACGCCGGCTCGTCCTTCGCCACTCCGGACAAGCTCGGCACCCTGCGCTACGGCTCGGCGGCCATGCACGTCACCGGGGACCGCACTCAGCCGCACGGGTTGGCCACCATCGGCTACGACGACGACGGGGTGGCCACCTCACGGTGGGATCTGGTGGCCGGCGGCACGCTGGTCGGCTACCAGACCGATCGGGTGTTCGCCCACCGGCTGGGGCTGGAACGCTCGGCGGGCTGCGCGTTCGCCGACTCACCACACCATGTGCCCATCCAGCGGATGGCCAACGTGTCTCTCCAGCCGGACCCGGCGCTCGACACCGCGACCGCGGAGCTGATCTCCGGGGTGCAGCGCGGCATCTACATCGTCGGAGACCGCTCCTGGTCGATCGACATGCAGCGCTACAACTTCCAGTTCACCGGGCAGCGTTTCTACCGCATCGAGAACGGCACCCTGGCCGGCCAGCTTCGCGACGTCGCCTACCAGGCGACCACCACCGATTTCTGGGGTGCGCTGGAAGCGGTGGGCGGCCCATCGACGTGGGTGCTCGGTGGGGCGCTGAACTGCGGCAAGGCTCAACCCGGCCAGGTCGCGGCGGTCAGCCATGGGTGTCCCTCGGCGCTGTTCCGCGGTATCAACGTGCTCAATTCCCGCGAGGAGGCCGGCCAGTGATCGGTCCCGACGAGCTGACCTCCACCGCGCTCGCGGCGTCCAAGGCCGACGGGTGCATCGTGCTGCTCAGCGATACCAGTGAGGTCAACCTGCGCTGGGCGAACAACACGATGACCACCAACGGGCACAGCAGCACCCGCTCGTTCTCGGTGATCTCGGTGATCGGTGAGTCGGTCGGTGTGGTGAGCGGCAACGGCGCCGACCTTGACGAGGTGCGCGGCGTGGTAGCGGCCAGCGAGAACGCCGCCCAGCAGTCCGGCCCGGCCCGGGACGTCGCGCCGCTGCTCGACGGCGCGGCCGACGACGGCTTCGACGCGCCTGCGGCGGGCACCGACATCGGGGTGTTCACCCGGCTGACCGGTGAGTTGGCAGCGGCATTCGGGCAGGCCCGCGGGGAGTTGCTCTACGGCTTCGCCGAACACCGCGTGGAGACCACCTGGCTGGCGTCCTCCACCGGGTTGCGGCGGCGCTGGGTGCAGCCCACCGGCACCGTCGAGCTCAATGGGAAGGTCGCCGACGATCTCACCCGCAGCGCGTGGGCCGGCGCGTACACGGCTGATTTCATCGATCTGGATTTCACCGCTCTGGTTGCCGAGGTGCGGCGCCGGCTGAGCTGGTCGCAGCGCCAGATGGAGCTGCCCGCGGGCCGGTACGAGACGATCCTGCCGCCCTCGGCGGTCGCCGATCTGATGCTCGACATGGTCTGGTCGATGGACGGCCGGCCGGCGCACGAGGGGCGCTCAGCGTTCGCCGCCTCCGGCCAGGCGCCCGGCGGCACCCGGATCGGCGAGCGGTTCACCGACCTGCCACTTACGCTGTCCACCGATCCGGCAGCGCCCGGACTTCAGACCGCACCGTTCCTGGCTACCAGCGCCTCGGGCGACTCCGTGAGCGTCTTCGACAACGGCGCCGCGGTGCACCGGGTGGACTGGCTGCGCGAAGGCACGGTGAACGCGCTGACCTACCCCCGAGCAGCCGCGCAGGAGCTGGGAGGGCAGTTCACCCCCCCGCCGGAGAACCTGCTGCTAACCGGCGGTTCCGCCGCCTCCACCGACGAGCTGGTGGCGCGAACCGACCGTGGGTTGCTGCTGACCTGCCTGTGGTACATCCGCGAAGTCGACCCGGTGTCGCTGCTGCTCACCGGTTTGACCCGGGATGGCGTCTACCTCATCGAAGGTGGTGAGGTCCTCGGCCAGGTGAACAATTTCCGGTTCAACGAGAGCCCGATCGATCTGCTCCGGCGCGCCACCGAAGTCGGCGCTACCGAGCGCACGCTGTGCCGGGAGTGGAAGGACTGGTTCTCCCGCACGGCGATGCCCCCCATGCGGATCGCCGACTTCAACATGTCCTCAGTCAGCCAAGCGAGTTAGCACCGTCCCGTGAACCTTCGGACTCGCCTGAGCTTCCCGAGCTCAACAGCAGAGTTATTTGATCTGTGAGAGCTCTGCTGTTGAGCTCGGAAGAAGGAGGGTGGGTCAGCCCAGCCCGATGGTGATGCGGGGACGCTGGACCGGGTCTAGCCAGCGCAGCAGCGCCATCTCAGAGGCTCGGGGCACCACTACGCAGCCTTGCGAGGGCGCCCCGGCGTCGACGTGGACAAAGAACGCCGAGCCCGCCTGCGGGCGGACCGGCGCGGTATTGTACCCGATCACCACCGCGTAATCGTAGCTCGGGCCGGTCCGGCCCAGGTTCTCCCCCGCGCTCTCGTTGAAGTCGCAAGTCCCAGGCGCACAGTGCCGGTAGGTGTTGTAGCTGGGGCTGTGCGTGTCGCTGACCCACCAGTCGCTGGTACCAACCTGGCGATAGGGCATCCCGGTGCCAGGGTTGGGCTGCCGGCCGAAGGCGGACGGCAGGTCAAACGTTCCTCGCGGGGTACGGTTGACCCCCTCGTGGGCGGCGCCGACACCGGCGGTGCCCACCCGCACGGTGACCGGACCGAGCACACTGGCCCACTGGCCGTTCGATTCCCGCCGCCAGCCCCGCAGCACACCGGAGGTACTGCTGGCGCTAGGCACCAACACGGTGACCAGCTGATTGCTCCCGGTCGGCGGAACCGGGACACCCGGCGGAAGGCCGGAGCCTGCCGTCGATGCGCTAGTGGTCAGTGTCACCGGTTTGGTAGGGCGGTGCGCCGTCTGGGTGCCCGCGCAGCCGGCCAGGCCGAGCACGACGATCATTGCGCACCCCACCCGCCAGCTTTGGAATCCGCCCATCCCCGCAGTGTGTCAAAGCGCCGAAGGCGCCCGGGAACCCGGCTCAGCGAGAGAGCGGTCAAGATCGAGCTAGTTGTCCACTCTCCATTGACCCGGGCTATCGTTACCGAAGCGGTTGCGCAGACTGGCTACGGCGCCGACGTCCACCTGTCGGCCTCGGCTAGCCGCACCCCGCACCACGAGCAGTACAGATGCCTCGGGCCCGTCGGCAACTGGTGGCTGCACTGCTGGCGCGCGAGGGCCCACCATCGTGCAGTTCGGCGTCGGCGGGCTTCGGGTGGCAGCTGCAGGGACAGTCCGCGGCGGCGGCCGGATCCCGCACTGGCGGGCCGGCGCGCACCGCGGCGAGGCGCGCCGGACGCATCTCGGCGTCCCGGCGATCGCGTTCCGCGCGCCAGACTGCGGCCTGCTCGGCACGGTCGGCCTGCTCCTGCGGGGTCGGTGCCAGAAGCTGGCGTCGGCGAGGGGGATGAACGCTCACGCCGGCCAGGATGGACCCCTGCCCCCGGCCAGCACACCCTGTTTTCCGGCTACTCTCACGGACGCCTCTCGCCGGAAGGTCATGATCGAATTCGACGACGTGGACGCGGCCTTGGATGTTGTGCGCCGTCCTGCGCCCGACATCTACGGCCCACTCCTGCCGCCCGAGATGTTCTCCAACGCTGATCGCGGAGTCGTCACGTGCGAGGATCCGACCGCAGCGCTTGACGACCAAGTCCAAATGCGTGTACATACACGTTATGGGTCATCTCAGCGCTCGTGAGCTCGAGCTCTGCACGCGGGTCCGTTCGCTTTGCGCGTGCGGCCAGCTGCGGCGGGCGGCGCGGGAGATCACGCAGCATTACGACGCCGCGATCGCGCCGAGTGGTCTTACGGTGACGCAGCTGCCGATCCTCGTGGCGCTGGGCTCCAAGGGCGACCTGCCGATCACGATCCTCGCCGAGGCGCTCGCGCTGGAGCGCACGACGCTGACTCGCAACCTCAAGATCCTCGCAGTCCGCGGCCTCGTGCAGATCGTCGAGCAGGAGGATGACGCCCGCGTACGCCTGGCCTCGATAACCGCGGAGGGCGCGCGGGTGCTGGGGGAAGCGCTCACCCGCTGGGAACGGGTCCACACCGAGCTCGAGGACGAGTTCGGTCCGCCGCGGCTACAACACCTCTCGGGCGAGCTCGTGGCGCTGCGGGAAGCTGTCGAGAACTGATCTGATACCGAGCCGGCGCATCAACGATGTTCGTGGACCTTATACGTGTATCTACACTTAAAGGAGTGTTGCAAATGATCTCCACGCCACTCACCGTCGCCCTCGTCGCCGCGGACATCGGCCTCACCGTCCTGGCGCTCCTGGGGCTCGGGTACGTCGCTCGCGCCGAGCGCCGTCCATCGATCCTCGTGATCGGCGGAGCAATCGTTCTCGGCTGGGCCGCGTTGACGATCATCCTCGCCCGCCAGGGCTTCTGGGAGACCAAGCCCGGCGACCCGCTGCTGCCGCCGCCACACATCGCCTTCGGGATCGCCGTGCCGACGATTCTCGGCTCCTTGCTGGTCATGAGCACCACCTTCCGCGGCTGGATCCGCCGCATCCCGCTGCCCGTGCTCGTCGGCGTTCAGTTCTACCGCGTCGTCGGCGTGCTGTTCCTCATCGCCTACGCCCATGACGGCATGCCCGCGGAGTTCGCGCTGCCGGCCGGGATCGGCGACATCCTCGTCGGGCTCGCCGCCGTCGTCGTCGCCGTGCTACTGCTCAAGCAGGGCGAGCAGCGCGCACGCCCCACGGTGCTCGCGTGGTGCGCGCTCGGGATCTTCGACTTCGTCGTTGCGGTGGCCACGGGATTTCTCAGCGCCCCAAGCCCGTTCCAGCAACTCGCCCTCGACGCCCCCAACGCAGCGATCGTCAGCTACCCGTTCGTACTCATCCCGACGTTCGTGGTCCCGCTGTCGATCATCCTGCACGTCTACGTCATCTCGCGGCTACGGACAGCAGCCGCCCAGCGAACGGGCTGGAGCGCGCATGATGTACCCGTAACCTCCTAGCCCATGGAGCTGACCGATTGGGGCCACGGGCTCGACGGCCAGCAGCACTCAAGCCGGTGCGGCATGGCCGGTCACGGCCGGAGCACGACCTTGCCGCCGGCGTGGCCCGTGGTCACCAACCTATGCGCCGCGGCAGCCTCAGCCAGCGGGAACGTCCGCGCGACCACAACCTTCAGCGTCCCGTCAGCAGCTAACGACACGAGCCCAGCTCGACGGTGCCCGCCTGTTGACCTGGAACCCACCCGGCACACCATTCACCGACCTGATCCTGAACCGCCTCAGGGCTGTGGCGCGCGGGCGTCCCCACGCCAGCGGTCGAACGAGTTCGCGCCGGGGCGCTGGGCCGCGCGGCGGGCACGGTGGTTGTGCCGTGAACTCGACGTCACCGACGTTCCAGCGGTCGCCCGAACCAGCATCCGATGCCGACGAGCGATCATGATCGACATCAGCGCACAGGCGACCGCGAATACGGCGATCCAGGTGAGAACGTCGGATGTTGAGGACACCAGTGCAGCAAGCACCAATGGCCCTAAGAGTCCGCCGAAACGGTTGAAGAACGAAACTCGCCCGGTAAGGCTGCCACTTCGGAGGGGATCAGCCAGATCGGCGGCGATTGGCAAGAGTACCGCAGCCATCGTGTTGACTGAGAACAATGAGGCCAACAGTGCGACAGCGAGTAGCCACGTCCCTCGTGCCGCAGCCCCCGAGGTGGTAAGTGCCAGGAGCATCACCGCTGTCAACAATGCCATCCCCGATGCGACTACCGCAGGACCGAGCCGCCGGTATCCAAACGCCAGCAGGATCGCGCAGGGGACCATTGCCAAGGCGGAACCGGCAAGCAGTGCATTGGCCTCGGCAACAGGAATTCCGTTGGATCTTACCAATGTTGGCAACCAGGTAGTGAGGCCGAAGACGACCAGACCAATCAGTGTGGCATAGCAATACTGAACCGTGCTGGTCAGTGTGCGGCTGGCCGAGCTCAGTGCACCCTCAGGTACGGAGTTTTGGCGCGTGGCCGGCTGGGGGGTCAGCACCGCGCGCGGCACCAGGGGCGTGAGCAGGACCAGCAGGACGCCCGTGGGTGCACCAATGAGCCATAGAATTCGCCAACCGTAGATCGGCTCCAACCACAGCGCGGAACTAGAAGCGATCAAATAACCGATCGCGGTAGCGATCATTGATAGCGCCGCGGTAAGCGGACCACGGGCACCGCCACCGAGGACGTCACCGAGCAGCGTGATCAACAACGGGGCTAGACCACCAACGGCGACACCCATGAACAGGCACATCACGATGTTGCCTGCAAAGTTGGGCATTGAGCCACACATGCTCGTCACTGTGAAACCGACTGTGGCCAACAGGTAGGAGCTACGCCGACCGATTCTGTCCACCAATATCCCGAACAGTAAGGCTCCAGCCGCAGTGCCCGACAACCCGGCCACCGCGAGCAGCGAGGCGGTTCCCGCATTGAGTCCATACTCCACTCGCAATCCGGGAGTGACAAAGCCCAGCGTCGAGGTCTTGCTGATGTCTATGGTCAGGGCAGCGGTGGCGACCAGCGCTACCAGTACACGGGCGCGGCAGGTCACAGGCGCGATCCCATTCAGCGGCTGACTCGAAGTGTTGGCTCGACTACTACCCGCGGCCAACCCGCCAGCCACAAGCAGGACTCCGGCAATCGCAATGAACATCTCCGGCATCCCCTGTAGGGGCATGCCAGCAAGTTGCCGCATCGGTGCGGCAGCGGTATGCGGCGGATGGCCGCCCATAAGGAGTTCGCGAACGAAGCCGACAAGTGCCGCCACGACCGCGACCACGGTACCGAGAAGGACCGCGACCTTTCCGTGATAAGCCACCGTCCACCGCCTTATTGGATAAGCCGTTCATCTCAGTTCTCGGCTATGGTGGGCCGAAGCGTCCGCCCGCCGGACGGAAAGCGGCCTGAAAGCGGAGATTCGTGCCGTCGGAACCCCGCCAGATGGCGAGCGCATTGCCCTGCGTGTCGATGGCGAGCTGCGGAGAGAAATCGCCCTTGGAATTCTCCGAGATGACCTCCGCCGGCCCGAAGCTGCCCCCCGCGGGCCGGATGGCGGCTTCCATGCGCGCGGTGATTCCATCAATCGAGTGTTCCCAGACGGCGATGGCGTTGCCCTGCGGGTCGAACGCGACCCGAGGTTCGGCCGCGAGCTGCGAGACGGTCTGCGCCGGCCCGAAGCTGCCGCCCGCCGGGCGGAAGGCCGCCTGGACACAGATGTTGTTCCCGGCTGGGTCGAGAGTCCACATCACGATCGCGTTGCCCTGCGCGTCAACCGCCAGCTGTGCGTCATCGGCGACATGACCGGCGGCCGATAGCGTCTGTGCCGGTCCGAAGCTGCCGCCTGCCGGCCGGAAGGCCGCCTGCAGGGTGGTGTTGTTGGGCCCATTGGAGCTACGTCCGACCACCAGTGCGTTGCCCCCTTGACCGACCGCGAGCCGCAGGTCTCTGCCACCCACGCCGACGACTGTCTGCGCCGGTCCGAAGCTGCCACCCGCTGGGCGGACGGCGGTCTGGACGCCGCCTGACCGGGCCAGGCCCCAGGCGGCGACCGCGTTGCCGAGCGCATCGACGGCGAGCAGCAGCTCGAGGGCGCTTGCCCCGACGGAGAGGCGCTGCGCACGCCCGAATACGCGACCACCGGCCGGGCGTACGGCAACCTGGATCCGGATGCCGTCATCCGTAGTTTCCGGCCGATCACCCGGCGCCAGCGGCACGATTACCGGGAGGCTGTCGTCCTGCCAGATGACGATCGCGTCGCCGCGCCCGTCAAAAGCCAGCCGTGACTCGTGGGCGATGCGCCCGGCCGCGGAGATTTCCTGCGCAGGCTCGAAGCTGCCGCCTACCGGCTGGAAGGCGCCCCGCAGGCGGACATCCGTGCCGGTGGAATGCCGCCAGATGGCGGCCGCGTTGCCTCGCGCGTCGATGGCAACTTTGTGGTGTACGACGTCGTCCTGGCAGGCGGGGTCGAGGGTCTGCGGCTCATCATCGGGCGGCCCGAACAGCGACGCGGTGGCGGCGTCGATGATGATGTTGGTGCCGATTTGGCGCCGCCGGCTGGCGACCGCGTCGCCACCCCGCTCACCGATCGCATATCTCAGCTCAAATACGCCGTCACGGTGGGATTCGCCCTCCCCCGGCCCGAAACTACCCGCGGCCGGCCGAACGCTGCCCATGCGAAAACTGCTCGCACCAGCAGAGCTCGTCCACAACGCCAGCGCGTCACCGCGCCGAGCGGTGATGAGCTGCAGCCCGGAGACGGTTTGTGCCGGCGCCCGCAGCGCGGCCCGCACGCTGGTGTCCGCGCCCGTAGATCCCATCCAGACGGCGATCGCGTCGCCCCGCCCGTCGATCGCCAGCTGCGGTTGCGAGACATCCACTGACTTGATCACCTCCGCAGCTCGGAAGGGCTGGGCCGCCGGGCGGGTGGCGGCCTTGATGTGGTGGGTGCCGAAGTCATCGATTTCCTGCCAGAGCGCGACCGCGAGCGCGGCACCCCGCCCATCGACCGCGAGCTGTGTCCAGAAGACGTTGCTACCGAGAGCGGAGAGTGTCTGTACCGGCGCGAAACTGCCCCAGGTTTGCCGGAAGGTGCTCTGCAGTTGGCTGGTGTCGCCCGTCGCAAGCCGCCACAGCACGGTGACGTTGCCCGACAGGTCGTACCGAACCTGCGGCTGCGAGCAGTCCTGGCCAACGGGAGAGATGGTCTGTGCCGCCCCGAAGCTGCCGCCCGCCGACCGGAAGGCGGCCTGGACGCGGCGGGTCGTGCCGTCGAAGCGGTGCCAGACGGCCAGCGCGTTCCCCTGCACGTCGAGCGCGATCTGTGGTCCGGTCGCGTCCTGACCGGGATCCGAAATGGTCTGAACCGGGCCGAAGCCCCGGCCTGCCGGTCGGAAGGCGGCCTGCACCAGACGGCTCGAGCCGACCACGCTGGTCCACACCGCCAGCGCGCCACCGCTGCGGTCGAACACGATCTGCGGCTCGGCGGCATCGCGTCCGGGATCGGGGATGGCCTGTGGCGGGCTGAAGATGTGACCCGCTGGACGCAGGGCCACCTGGATCCGGGTCGTCGTGCCATCGAAGCTGCGCCACATCACCAGCGCCTCACCACGCGGGCCGAACGCGACCTGGGGACTGGTGGCGTCCTGACCGTCCTGGGAGATGACGCTGGCCACCGCGGATTGGGCGCCGGCTGGGATGAAGGCGGCCTGGACTCGGGTGTGGGGGTTAGCAGCGAAGGAGCGGTTCCACACGACCAGCGTGTTGCCCTGCCCGTCGCGGGCGACGCGCAGGTCAGCGACCTTCGACCCGGTGATGTCGCTGCCGGCGTCGGCGATGCGCTGCACTGCGCCGAAGCTACCGCCCGCTGGGCGGAACACGGCTTGCACCTGGTCGGCGCCGCCAAGCGCCGGGTCAGGTCGCAACCAGGCGACGACGGCGCCGCCCTGGGGATCGACCGCCACCTGGGGCTGATGGGCATCGAGCTGCGTGGTGGCCAGTGCGACCGGCGGCAGCCAGGTCGAGCCAGCCGGTACGGTCAACATCGCGGGCTCGCTCGTGACCCGCTCTACCGTTGCTTTGGGTGCCATCTCAGATCTCCTTTCCGGCGACTGCTGCGCCGGGGGGGGCGGGGTAATAGGCCTGGGGGTAAAGCGGGCAACCATGCACCAGCTCGAATGGCTCCACGAACGTCTGCCACTCGGGCTTGGAACGCAGATAGGCCAGGACGGGCTGATCGGGTCGGCCCCAGTAGTCACCCGCTGCGGTCTGCAGAGTGAAGGGCAGTCCCCCCGCCAGCTGTGCCAATAGACAGAAAAGGTCGCCGCGATACTCCAGGTAATAGGCGTAGAGTAGGCGAAAATATGTGTCGTATCCGGTCTTGCTGAAGTTGTCGAAGAAATTCTGTGTGGCGGCCTCGTCGGCGCCGGAGAGAATCCGATCGACGGCATCGGCGGCTTTCATACCGGTCACTACCGCCAAGTAGACTCCACCTGAGAGCATCGGGTCGACGAAACACGCGGCGTCGCCGACGAGGAAAAAACCGGGACCCGACAGCGTCTCGCTGTGGTAGCAGAAGTTGGACTCCACTTGCAGCCGGTCGAAGACGGGCGAGGCTCCTCGGACGCGGTTGCTGACCCGGGGGGCACGGTCCAGGGCTTGTTGGTAAACAGTACCGGAATCCTGGCCTTTGAGCAGCTCGACGGGCACGACGGCCCCAACGCTGATCCGCTCCGGACTTACCGGGAAACACCACACCCAACCCTGGTCGTAGGTGGAGAAGACCGCATCCGTTATGCGGCTGGGGTTGTTTTCTGGAATCAGGTTCTCATAGAACTGGTAAATTCCCACATGACGCAACCGGTGATTCGGACGGCGGAATCCGAAGTGGTGGGCTACCACCCCGGCCCGACCGCTGGCATCGATCACGAACCGGGCCCTCACCTCGTGAGTTTCTCCGCCACACGTGTACCGCACGCCGCTGACCCGTGTTTCGTCGCGAAGAAGGCCGTTGACTCGGGCCTCCTGTGCGATGTGGGCCCCGCAACGAACCGCGTGATCGAGCAGCGCAGCATCAGAGCGGGTTCGGTCCAGGTTGAAGGCGAGTGGTCGCTGACCGGGGTGCAGGCGAGTGAAGTCGATCAGTCTGGGAGTGCCGTCGGCAGTGCTGATCTCGGCGCCCAGTTTGGGCATGAAATACGGGTCGATTTCCCCGAGTACGCCCAGATCCTCGAATGCCTTGGTGAGATACGGCACCATCGATTCACCGATATGGAACCGGGGAAAAGCGCTTTTGTCCAGGACGAGCACCCGGTAACCCCGAGAAGCGAGCATCGAGGCAGCGGACGAACCGCCTGGACCGCCACCAATCACGATAGCGTCATAGCTATCCAACCTGATAATCATCACGCAGGTCTTTCTTGTCGATGTAGCGTCACGTTACCTCCGGCGCGGCGCTGGCCCCGACGGCGCGCCTCGTGAGCCGCAGCGTGCCCAGCCATGCGGCAACTCGGTCGGTTTTCGGTGACCGCGGCTTCAGTTGCGCCGCTTGGCGTATCCAGCGGGAAGGTGATCAGGGGCCCTGGAGATGACGCGCTCGTTGTTGGGACCGCTGGACTCGAGGAAGGTGATGGTGGCGAATTCGGAGACGACGCATATCGGGTAGGTCGGACCATCCGTCCGGAACCGATTCATCTCCGGCAAGTGCTCGTTCTGGAACAGGACGGTGCGTTCGGGGTGTTCGTGCACCCATTTCGGGAAGAAGATCACGCCGTGCAGGCGCCGCCCGCCGGGCATCACGGTCACGCACACCGATGTGCCGGTGGGCTCGGTCCAAGACAGTTTGTACACATCGGTTGCCAGCTGTACGAGGTCCACTGCCTGGTGCTTGACCCACCGCCCGGCGACCATTCCGGAGTGGATGCGGTAGTCGATGGTGCTCGCGTTCTTCACGTACATCTCGTACTGCCAGCCGTTGGCGTAGGTGTAGATGAAATGCTGGCCGACGATGCCGGTCAGTTCCTGCGAAACCGCGTTGTCGCTCGACACGGTCACGAAATCCTCCTTAACAGCGGCCCAGCGCACGCCCCGTCATGGGACACCGGAGTGAGGTCCCCAGCGCTGTGCGGGGACAGCGGGACGCCAGCGGCCTCGTGCAGTTGCCCGCTGAAGATGAGGTCGGTGACGGCCTCGATGTCGTCATCCATTCGTCTGTCCCGGTCCACGAACGGCGCGTACTTCCGGATGAGAGCGTGCACCGCCCGGCTGGCAGGGGCGGCGGCCTCGACGCCGCGGAGGTCGAGCGCCTGACACAGGGCCAGCAGGTGGATAGCAAGCACCGACCCGGTGAGCTCATTGATATCGCGCAGTCCGCGCGCGGCGATGGTGCCCATGCTGACCTTGTCCTGGTTGTGCGCCTCCGAGGACCTGGAGAATGCGGTCGCCGGGTTCGTCCGCTGCAATGCTTCGGCAGTGAGAGCCGATGCGGCGATCTGCATGCCTTTGAACCCGTGGTGCAGTCCGAGCTCTCGATCGCCGTCCCTGCGCGGGGCAATCAGGTTCGCGGTAAGGCCGCGGTTGAATTTCTCGTCGACGATGAGCTGCAGCTGCCGGTCGGCGAGGTCGGCGACGCTGGCGACGGCGACCTTGAGCGCATCGCTGGCCATACCGACGTGGCCGGCGTAGAAGTTGCCCCCGTGGTGCAGCTGCTCGCGCTCGGCGTCCAGGAGCGGGTTGTCGGTCGAGGAGTTGATCTCGGTTTCTATCCACCGGCGCGACCACTCCAGCGAATCGCGCAGCACTCCGTTGACATGCGGAGCGCACCGCAGTGAATATGGGTCTTGGATCTTTGCGCTCTGCAGTACGAAGTCGCGGCCCGCTAGCTGCTCGGCGGTGTCGACAATGGTGCGGTAGTCCCTGGTCAGTGCTGATCCGGCGAGCAGTCCTCGGACGGTCGCAGCGCTGGAGAGCTGACCGGGATGTGGTTTGTGCTCGTGCACGAACGGATCGAAATGCGACGCGTTTCCGTGCAGAACCTCGACAGCCAGCGCAGTCGCGACATCGCTGGCGACTGCGAGTTCCGTGGCGTCCCACCACCCCAGCGCCGTATAAGCCGCTGTGAACGACGTGCCATTGATCAGCGCCAGACCTTCCTTGGCTTCCAGCACCACCGGCGCCAGACCGGCCGAGGTCAGCGCCGCCGGGACTGGCCACAGACGATCGCGGTAGCGCACCTCACCGTCGCCGAGTAGCGCGTTGGCCACGTAGCACAACGGCACCAGGTCGCCGCTGGCTCCCAGTGACCCACGCTCGGGAACGAGGGGCTCGATACCGGCATTGAGCATTCCAATCAGGAGATCAATGACCTCAGGACGGATCGCCGACGGGCCTCGAACCAGGCAGTTGGCTCTGATGAGCATCGTCGCGCGGACCACATCCGAAGCGGCGCTGGGCCCGACACCGTTCAGGTGGTAGATCACGAGGTTGCGCTGCAGCTGCGCAGTCTTGGCTGCACTGATCTGACGCCCCACGCTGTCGCCGAATCCGGTCGTGATGCCATACATCGGTTCACCGCGATGGAGCATTGCATTCCGGGCTCGCACGCTGGCGTCCATCGCCTGCCTGGAGCTCTCGGCGATAGTCAGCCGCGCCTGTCGCTGCCGCGCTACGGTGACAAGTTGCTCAAGGCTCAGACTGGCGCCGTCAAGGGCGTAGGGGACGATGCCGTGGTCCGCAGTCAACGCACCGGCCGTGGCCGAGGTGACGTCAAGTGTCATGATGATCTTCTCCTTTCGGACGGCCCCTTTGAGCGGCGCGGGCTAGCGGTAGAGCTTCTCGATCTCGTCGGCGTATTTGGTGGCGATCGGTCGGCGCTGCAGCTTCATCGTGGGGGTGAGCTCCGTCCCGCCGGGTAGCCACTCGCGATCGAGCAGGGTCCATCGCTGGATCTGCTCGGGCAGCGACAGGTGCGCGTTGGCCCGGGCGACCCCGGCGGCGACCTCATCGAGCACGCACCGCTCGTGGGCCAGCGCGCTCACCGAGCAGCCGTCGAGGCCGTGGTGGGTGGCGAACGCCCTGGCCGCGTCCGGGTCGAGGACCAGCAGCGCCACGTTGTAGGGCCGTGTGTCGCCGATGCAGACCGCCTGCCCGATCAGCGGGCTGGAGGTTTTCAGGCGGGTTTCGACGTTCGCCGGGGACATGTTGTGTCCCACGGTGTTGATGATCATTTCTTTCTTGCGGTCGGTGATCCGCAGGTAGCCGTCGCCATCCAGTTCGCCGATGTCGCCGGAGTGCAGCCAACCGTGCGCATCGATGGTGTCGGCGGTCTTTGCGGGCTGGTTGAGGTAGCCGCGCATCACGCTCGGTCCGCGCATCAGCACCTCGCCGTCCTCGGCCACGCGCACTTCCATCCCCGGGACCGGGACACCCACCGTGCCGATCCGGACCCGGTCGATCGGGTTGATCGTCGAGATGAGAACCTCCGACATGCCGTAGAGCTCGCACAGCGGCACCCCGAGCGCCCAGAAGAACTCGATCACCTCTGGTGGCATCGGGGCGGCTCCGACCGATGCGGTCTCGACGTGGTCCAAGCCCAGACGCGCCCGCAGCTCCGAGAGCACCAGCACGTCGGCCCGTTCATACTCGGCCAGCAGTTGGGCGGAGGGCCGCTCACCAGCCTGCCGCGCCCGTACCACCGCCATCCCGGTCTCGATCGCTGCCTGGGTGCTCCGCCGGCGGTGGTCGTCCGGTTCGACGGTGATGGCGGCAGTGAGGTTCGCTTGGAGCTTCTCCCACACTCGCGGGGGGCCGAACAGCCAGGTGGGTCGAGTGTCCACGAGTACGGCGCCGAGGTTGGTCACATCGGGGCAGCAGGTCAGCGTACCGCCCAGCAGCAGACTGAAGTAGTGGTCCAGGACCCGCGCGCCGATGTGTCCCAGCGGCAGGTAACACACCGCCGAGAAACCGGCACGGTAGGCGGGGATCGCCTGGTGCAGCGCGTGAGCGTTGGCGATGACGCCGGCGTGGGTGATCTGGATCCCTTTGGGCGGTCCGGTCGTGCCCGAGGTGTAGACCAGCGCGACGACGTCGTGCTCGGCCACCTGCGGCCAGGTCAGGGACAGATCGAAGTCGGGATCCCCCGCGGCATCGACCTCGTCCAGGCTCAGCATTCCGGCCCCACCATCGACCGACACGAGATGGGTCAGCCGGGGGCAAGCGCGGCGGGAGCGCAGCAGCGCCGGGGCGAACGCCTGCTCGGTGAGGGCCACCGTGGCGCCGGAGTCACGCAGCACGTAGTCGACTTGTTCCTGGGCGAAGGTGGTGTAGAGCCCGACGGTGGTCGCGCCCAGGTGCATCGCGGCCACGTCCACCCAGAGGAACTCCGGTCGGTTGCTCAGCAGCACGGCGACGGTGTCACCACGGCGCACACCCAGTGCGGCCAGCCCCGCCGCGGTGCGGCGGACCCGTTCGGCGTACTGCGCCCAGGTCAGCACGACCGCGTCACCCGGGGTGCGCACCGCCACCTGCTGTGGGTGGGTCGCCGCGCTGATCTGGAACGCCTCGCACAGGGTTGCCGCGCCCAGGGCACACATCTCGACCGGACGCTCGACCGTGTTCGTACTCATCGTTTGACCTCCGGGTTAGACGTGCGCGCGGGCCGTTGTCAGATGTTGGGCGAATTCCGGATAGCACCGGCCTGATTCAGTGTCGGCGGGTACGTATCGCCGGTAGCATCGGATGACCTACGTATTCGCGGCTTCGGGCGACGTATTCCCGTCACGGTGGTAGCGGGGGCAGGCCGGCGTCGGGAGGTGGCCGCAAGCGATGAGCACCCCCGCGTCCGCGGTGGCCCCGCTGGTCGGCAGGGACGATGAGCTGCGTGTGCTGCAGGCCGTTCTCAGCCGGGTGCTGGGCGGCCAGGCCCAGGTCGTCGCCGTGGCTGGGCCGGCCGGGGTGGGCAAGTCGCGGCTCGCTCAGGAGTGCCTGGCGGTGGCACGCGGTCGCGGATTCCTCCCGTTGCTCGGGGCCGGCGGTGTGCTGCAGCAGGATCTGAGCTACGCACCGCTGGTCGAGGCGCTGCGCCCGCTGGTCCGCCAGGCACCGGCAGCGGGTAGGCCGGCGCTGGTGGAGGGCTTGCTGGATCTTGGTCGGCTCTTCGGTGACCTGTCCCTGCCGCCGGGTCCGGCACTGGGGGATCCGGGGTTGGAGCGGACCCGGTTGTTCGAGTCGGTGTGCCGGCTGCTGGAGCGCGCCTGCGCCCGCCAGCCACTGGCGTTGCTGCTCGATGACGCGCATTGGGCCGATCGGGGCTCGCTGGCCCTGCTGCACTACCTGGTCCGCGGCTTGGCCGGCCGGCCGCTGCTGGTGCTGCTCACCTACCGCGAGGACGAGACCAACCCGGCCCTGAGTGACCTGCTCGCTGGACTGCGCCGTGGCGGGTCGCTCACCGAGGTGGCGCTCGCCGGCTTGACCGATCAGGCGGTCCGGCTGCTGGCGCAGAATCTCCTCGGCGGGAAGGCACCCGCTGGGCTGCTGGATTTACTCACGGCGCGCTGCGGTGGCATGCCGCTGTTCGTCGGGGCCCTGGTCGGATCGTTCACCGACAGCGGAGCGCTGTACCGCTACGACGGGCGGTGGGCGCTGGCTCCGCAGCGTCCCGAGGCGCTGCCTGCGGCGGTCAGTGCGCTGCTGCAGTCCCAGGTGCAGCGACTGCCCGACGAGGCCCGCGAGGTGCTCGAGCTCCTTGCGGTGTGTGGTGACCAGGTCGAGCACGCCCTGCTCGAGCGGCTGATTCCCGGGGAGCGCCTGCTGTGCGGCCTCGCGGACCTGCACGCCGCGGGCCGCATCGTCGAGGATATCGTGGACGGCCGGGTGCACTACCGTGCCGCGCAGGCCCTGCTCTGTGAGGTGGCCTACGAGGCGCTGCCGCTCGTGGTCCGTCGCCGCCGGCACGCTGAGGTGGCGCGCGCGGTGGAAGAGCACGCCCCGCAGCAGCAGGGTCTGCTGGCTCAGCATGTGCGCCGCGCGGGCGAGGAGATCGACCCTGCTCATGCCCTCGACATCCTGCTCGGCGCGGCCGACCAAGCGCTGGCGGGCAGGGCCGGGGACCAGGCGCTCGCTGAGCTTCGCGCGGCTCTCGAGCTGGCCGGCGCGGCAGGGCGCCAGGAGCTGGTTCCCGGCCTGCTCGACCGTCTCGCGGAGGCCTACGAGCTGGCCGGTGATCGGGCGCAGGCCGTGTCGGCGTGGCTGGCGGCCTCGGCGCGGCGGGAGAAGGGCAGCGCCCGGGCCGAGCGGCTGCACCGGGCCGCCGCCCTCGAATTGGAGGCCGGACGCGGCGAGCAGTGCCGGCACTACCTGGCCGCGGCCGACGCCGAGTTGGTCCACGTCGAACCCGCTGCCACGCACCTGTCCCTGGCGCTAACGCGGCTGCGGATGGCCTACCGCTCCGGTAGTTCCGCGGAGGTCGACGCCGCGATCGCCCAGGTGCAGCGGCTCGGGGACCCGGCGGGCTCGCCCCGGGTTCGGGCGATGGTGTTGGTCGGTCGGCTCCACCTTGCCCTGGTCGCTGGTCGCTACGTCGAGGCCCGGGACCTGCTCTCGGCGCTGCTGGCCCTCGCCGCGGAGGTCGGGGACGCGTTCGCGGCGCAGGCGCGGCGCCCAGGCCTGGTCCTCGAGCTCGGTTGGGGCGACCTGAGCGCTGCGCGCTCGATGGCGCAGGAGACAGTGCGGTTGGCCCGCCGCGCCGGGGTGCCCTCACTTGAGGTACTGCCGCGGGCAGCCCTCGCCCTGGTCGCCTTCTTCGCCGGTGAGTGGGAGCAGACACTGCAGCGATCACGTGAGGTCGTCGATCTCGCGCAGCGGGTCGGGCTGCCGCGCGGCACCGCAATGGGCCTGGCCATGCGGGGGCTGGTGCTGCTCCGTCAGGGACGGCTGGACGACGCCCTGGCGTGCGCCGCGCGGGCCCGCGACGAGCTGGGTCACCAGTCCCTGATCGACCGCCATGTCCTCGCACCCATCGAGGCGGTGGAG
>CAXUFG010000011.1:0-44265 GCA_964250265.1 uncultured Pseudonocardiaceae bacterium
GATCTTCTGGGACAGATCACCGCGAGCGACCGCCGTGGTGACCTGGGCGATGTTACGGACTTGGTCGGTGAGGTTGCCCGCCAGCTGGTTGACGCTCTCGGTCAGATCCCGCCAGGTACCGGACACGTCCTGGACCTGGGCCTGGCCGCCGAGTTTGCCCTCGGTGCCCACCTCGCGGGCCACCCGGGTGACCTCATCGGCGAAGCTGGAGAGCTGGTCGACCATGGTGTTGACCGTCGACTTCAGCGCCAGGATCTCACCACGGGCATCCACCGCGATCTTCTGGGACAGATCACCCCGAGCGACCGCCGTCGCGACCTGGGCGATCCCCCGGACCTGGGCCGTGAGGTTGGCGGCCATCAGGTTCACCGCTTCGGTGAGGTCCTTCCACGTTCCCGCCACGTTGGGCACCTCAGCCTGTCCGCCGAGCCGCCCGTCGGTGCCCACCTCGCGGGCGACCCGGGTCACCTCATCGGCGAACAGCCGGAGTGTGTCGGTCAGCGAGTTGATCGTGTCGGCTAGCTCGGCGACCTCGCCCCGGGCGCTGACCGTGATCCTCCGCGACAGGTCACCCCGGGCGATCGCGGTTGCCGCGGAGGAGATCGAGCGGACCTGGTTGGTGAGGTTGCTGGCCATGGTGTTGACCGAGTCGGTGAGCGCCTGCCAAGTCCCAGCCACCCCGCGGACGTCGGCCTGGCCGCCGAGCTCACCCTCGGTGCCGACCTCACGGGCTACCCGGGTGACCTCGTCGGCGAAGCTGGAGAGCTGGTCGACCATGGTGTTGACGGTGCGGCCGATACGCAGGAACTCTCCGCGCAACGGCCGCCCCTCGATTTCCAGGGCCATGTGTTGGGACAGGTCCCCGTCGGCTACCGCTTCGATCACCCGGGCGATCTCCGCCGTGGGCCGTGCGAGATCGTCGATGAGGCCGTTGAGCGCGTGCGCCGACTCGGCCAATGCTCCGTCGTAGGACTCCTCATCGAGCCGTTCAAGCATACGGCCCTCACGGCCGACCACCCGGCTGATCCGCAACAGGTCACGGTTACGGCGCTCTTGGAGCGTGACGAGTTCGTTGAACTGGTCGACCACCTCACCGGCCAGCCCGCCGCGCCGAACCAGCCGCACGTCGAACTCTCCGCGCCGCACGCGCTGCAGCGCCTCAGAAAGCTCGCCAAGCAACGCGTTGGGGGTACCGGCACGCCTCGTGCCCTTATCCGGCTCTTCGGTGTCTACCGCAGTCATCTTCGCCAGACCCTTCCAGCTTGTGCGACTCCCATACAGTGCCATCATGGGTGGCAGTCAGGACAGTGCATCGCTGGTCAGCCCATCCGGATCCGCACTACCAGGCCGAAGGCGCCGATGAGCACCCCGTCGCGGCAGCGGATGCGCTTTGCGCCCACCGCCGGCGCACCGCGCCAGGCGCGTCGGGCTTTGCGCAACGCCCTCACCGACGGCGGTCTAGACGGACTCGGCGAACTTGCCGAGACCGTGCTGCTTCTCGCTAGCGAGCTGTGCGACAACGCGGTGTTGCACGCGGGTACCGACTTCGACATTGAGCTGGAGATCGACCCGGATTCGGTCACCGTCAGGGTCAGCGAGCACGGGCCAAGCCCACTCGAGCAGCACCTGTCCCAACCACGGCCCCGGTACGGGCGAGCGCCCAACCACGGCCGGGGTCTGATGCTGGTACAAAAGCTGGCCACCAGCTGGGGGACCCGCCACGACGCCGACGGCAGGAACACAACCTGGTTCACCGTCCACGGCGACGGCCCCGGCGCGATCGGGGCGTCCCGGACATCAGCCGTGGCGGCACTGACGACTACTAACATCTCACCAAGCTGGCTGGGCCACGCCCATCAGATCCACGCCCTGCTGCGTATCTCGCCGGTACTCGCCGAACGGCTCGACACCGCCGCCATGGTGACTGAGCTGACCCGGCGGCTACGCGAAGTTCTCGACCTTGACGAGGTAGCCGTCGAAGTCGACTACGGCGACGGCAGCGGTACTCACGAGATCGCCCACCACGGGCGCCCTCCCGACGGCGAGGAAGCGCCGGCTCTGCAAGACGTGCCATTGCCCCTCACCGCGCCACTTCGCGGCCGGCTGCGCATCTCCGGCCCGGCCCACCAGATCGTTTCCGAACCCGCCGAGCTCACCGCCCAGCGGATCGCTCTCTCGATCGAATCCGACTACCTACACCGAGCCGACCGGCGCCGCCGTGACTGGATGGCCTACCTCGCCGACACAAGCCAACTGCTCGGCCAGTCCCTCGACGTCGAACTCACCGTCACAATGATCCCCCAAATCCTGGTGCCCCGCCTGGGCCAATGGTGCGCGATACACCTGATAGAGCCCGCGCACGAACTCAACCTGGCCGCACTCACCCACGCCGACGAGGAGCTCATCCCCGAGCTGCGATCCGCCCTGACCCTGCCCGCAGGCAGCGACGCCACCCGCAGGCTGTTCGCCCAGCTGCGGAAACTCGCAACCCAAATACTCCCACCGACCTGGATCAACTGGCCCACCGACGCCATCGCGCTGCCACTGCACACGGCCGGGGGCACCATCGGAGTACTCACCGTCGGCCGTCCCGGCGATCGGCCACACTCACCTGAGGACGTCGCGCTCATCAGCGACATCGCCCGGCGCTCAGCGCTGGCAATCGACAACGCGCAACGCGCCACCCAACACATCAAGACCTCCCAAGCGCTCCAACAAGCTCTGCTCCCCCGGGCACTGCCCACTGCCGATGGCGCAGAGTTCGCCGCCGAGTACTTGCCAGCCAGCACCGGCAGCGACGTCGGCGGCGACTTCTACGATGTGTTCAGCCTGCGCGCCGGAGTCTGGCTCGCCGCGATCGGCGACGTCTGCGGCAAAGGCGCCCAAGCGGCCGCCCGCGCCGGGCAAGTCCGCGACATGCTCCGAGTCCTGATCCGTGATGGGCGCCCGTTGGCCCAGGCGCTCGAGCTACTCAACGACCTCATGATCGAAACAGGAGGTCACTGGCAGTACTGCACCCTGGCCGCGGCCCACATACGGCAGACCGCCGCCGGGGAGCCCACCGGTTTGGCGATCGACCTGGTTCTAGCCGGTCACCAACCGCCCCTCCTGCTCCGCGCCGACGGCACCACCGAGTTCGTGGGTCAATTTGGAACGCCGCTCGGCCTCATAGATCAAGTCACGCTCTACACCACCCAGCTGCATCTCGCCCCCGGCGACACGCTGCTCGCCTACACCGACGGCGTCATCGAGCGCCCAGGCCCGGAAGGGCTATACGGTGCCGACCGATTGATCACCGCCGTCACCGCAATCGGCCCCCTCCCCCCAGCGCAACTCATCGCCACCATTCGCACCTCAGTCCAAAAGTTCTCCAACCAGAAACCCAAAGACGACATCGCCCTACTCGCCATCCGCGCGCTACCAACCCAAGCATCGAGTAAGCCGCACACCTGAATAGCCGACTAGTATGAGATCCGCGGGATGGACGGGCTACGGCAACGAACATCTGTGTCAGCGAAGGGCGGCGGCCCACTGGACGATGCCGAACCATCCACAACTCGCGTGGGCAGACATTCTCCCTGGTCAAACCGGAGCCGACGCGGGGACTCGAACCCCGAACCTACCGCTTACAAGACGCCCACTCCACGTTGACCACGGCTTCTACCAGCGACTTCATTGTCCACGGTGATCGTTCTGTTGGCCACAGCGGCACGGTTGGACGCGAGGTCGTGTCACAAGTCGTGTCATGCCGCTGATCTGACGGCTTCCGGCACGGTTGATCGGTCAGCCCAGCCAGACCACTACCAGGACGTCGACCCGACGGAGATCGTCCAGGATCAGATACACGATGTCACCCTGCCCGGCCGGGCCGAACGTCAGGGCTCACATGGGACTGTCCGGCTTGTGTTTTGTGGTACGGAACACCACCCCAGGGCGAGACCTCCAGCATCGTCCGGGCCTCGGCGAACGCGGCCAGCGCCTCCGCCGGAAGAGCGCCGACCTGTTGCTGTGACTGGTCGTCGGTGGTGACCGCGTACAACGCGGCTAGACCGAACTTACGGGGCCTTCCCATGCTGACGCCCCGCTGACCTGGTCATACGCTACGGATACGAATCTCTTCGTGACTACATCGCCCTGACCAGCGGAAACGGCTGTTATCGTAGCGCAACTCGATCACGAGGTGGACCGATTTTCGTGTACACCAAAATGGCCGCCGCGACGGAGTTTTCCCAGCTCAAGTAGGCAATGTCACGGAGAGTCACAGTAAGTTCGGGCTAGAGGCCCAGCCGGGCCTTGGTCCGCGGCAGCGGCTCGTCAGCCGGAATGTCCTCCCCGGCCAGCAGGGCGGCCGCACGCCGGTACATGACCCGGTGCGCCTCCGGCCCAGTGGCTGGGGTCAGCCGCGCCACGCGCCGCCAGAATTCCAGCGTCGCTAGCATTTCGGAGAGGTCCAGCGCCTCGGTGGCCGCAGCCATGACCTCGCGCCACTGCTGATCGAACTCAGCGGCTTCTTCAAGGACCAGCGCGGCGCGGACCTCGGCCGGAGCGGCGTCGGAGAATGACGCTTCGCGGCGGCCGTGCCGGGGCCCGGGAGTTGCTGCGACGGTCACACCGCACACCATAGCTACCCGGCCGGACAACACGAGAACTTACCTGGTACATGGGCGCCCTTACCAGCGGCCGTGGCGGGATGCTCGTGAGGAGCGGATCATTCGCTTGGAGCGGGAGAAACGGCAGCTGGAGCAGGAGCTGGCCAAGGCCCCTTCGTGGTGGAAATGCAGGCAAGACTGCACGCGCTCTTGGAGACGATCTCCGAAGCGAGCAACCCGAGCGCGGGTCTGAGGTCGTGACTGACGCCGCGGCGTGCCAGGCCGTGGGTGCCGCGCAGGCCGGTTAGTACCGGCGGCACCGGATCAGTCCCGCACCGGAGCGGCCGCTCCTGTGGCGCACCGCGACCGGTCCCGCGCCCTGACCGAGCACGAACAGCACGCAATCCTCGACGTGCTGCATCGCCGCGGTTCGTCGACCTCGTGCCAGCCCAGGTGTGGGGCACGCTGCTCGACGAAGGCGTCTACCTCGAGTAGACCGGTTACTGCGGCGGGCGGGTGAGGTCGGGAGCGGCGCCGACAGGCGACTCACCCGGCCACGAATCAGCCCAGCCTGCTCGCTATCAGTGATCAGCCGATGCACCGCCGATGCCACAGCGCTGCACTGGCTACGCTACACCTATACCGCGAAGACAACTCCACCATCCAGACCGGCAGTGCGAGTCGCCACCTAGGAGTATAATTGCCAAAGAATGTTCGACTCATCAATGAGTTCCTCGGAAAAACTACCGAAAGAGGCCGGGTCGCATCGATCCTGCGCCGTGCAGGATTTGAGTTTGAGTGGGTACGCGAGGAAGGCGGCGGGAAGAATTGGTACTGTTACCTGAAGCCGAATCGTCAGCTTTCTCAGACATTTGGCCTTGTTAGAGAAATTCTACTCAGCGTAGCAGAGTACGAAGAATTTCAAGCGCGCACAATTCACCGCGCACATGACATAATTAAGGGCGCGCGGCCTCGACTGAGCGAAGATTTTTCTATCGTGATCGCGAAAAGTTCAGAAACGGCCAAGCATGTTGAAGAATTTGGGGGTTCTTTCGATACTTCTTTCGTGGGATTCAGCTTCGCTGAGATCATGCTTTATCTGCCGTATGGTCATAACTCATTCATCGATGCCCTTCAGGGCAGACTGTATTCGAGGGATCTGTATGATCACCACACGGCGATTACCAAGTCAGGTGACTTCTTCGGGCGCAAGGCCAAGGTAGCAGATCTTGCCGCCCGACTGCGCAGTGGAAATCGCCACGTAGGATTGTTTGGGCTGCGAAAAATAGGGAAGACCTCGCTGCTGTATCGACTTCGATCGATACTGAGAAACGATGGGAGTAGTTTTGTTGCCCATGTCGATATTGAGCGAGCCGATGCTGTTAACCCCACCGCAGAGTACCTTCTATGGAGCATCGGAGAATCGATTCTTGACTCCCATGGGTCACTGCGCTCTTTCAAGGGGATGCGACTCTTTGGTAAGTATCAGATCTTCTCGGAAGTCCCCGCTGTATCATCTGTCTTTGAGTTGTTTCATCACGATATCCAGCTGATCCTCAATCAAGCAAATCGATCGCTCATCTTGATGTTTGACGAAATTGAACTCCTGTCCCCCACCACAAAGGGATCTATGTGGGGTAATAGCTTTGTTCGAGTTTGGAGACTGCTTCGTGGAATTGACCAGGAGATCCCAGGAAGGATTGGGTATCTTGTCACGGGAACCAACCCCCACTGCTTCGAGGTGAACGAGATTGGCAACCGAGAGAATCCAGTCTATAACTATTTCTCGGTCGAGTATTTAAAGCCATTCACTCGTGACGATACTGCAGAGCTCCTTGAAGCATTGGGCAAGCGCATGCGGATGACCTGGGAAGACTCGGCGATTGACTACACGTTTTCTGCAACGGGCGGACATCCGGCTCTTGTCCGAACCTTTGGCTCTGCTGTCCGCAAGTCTTTCCCTCCAAGCCAGGTAGAACGCAAAGTTACTCAAAGTATGGTTCGAGAGCTTGTCCCCACCTTTCTTGTCGAGCGAAGCTCCCTGTTGAGCCAGATCGTAGCCGTTCTCGAGGACCAATATGCAAACGAGTATTTTCTACTCCAGCTGCTGGCAAAAGGAAACGTTGGCGAGTTTAGAGAGCTTGCTCTGGCATTTCCAGAGGATACGGCTCATTTGAACGGCTATGGACTGTGTGGACCGCCAGCACAGTGCATAGGGCTCGACGTCGAATTGCTGCAGACATTTCTTCAAGCTCGTGATGCTTCGAGAATGAATTCTAATGAAAGTCAGTCCCTGCTGCGTCCGGGCGCCACTCTGGATGATTATGAAATCGGCGCATTGATCAGTGGTTCTGGTGGATTTGCACGTGTTTATTCCGCATTAGATAAAGGCAAGCGAAGGGTGGCACTAAAGGTCTTCAAACGTGGTCTGCTGAGCGCCCTCCAGAGAGAGGTTGACGCTCTTCAACAGATTGACCATCCGAACGTGGTAAAGGTCTTTGATTTCGGACAGAGCTCGCAAGGTCTGATTTATATGGCGATGGAATACCTAGAAGGGCCAACGGTCAAGAAATACTGTACGGTTTCGGGCCGGGCTAGCGAGGGAGAGGTAACGTCCTGGCTGCGACATCTCCTATCGGCATTGATTACGATTCATCCAGACGCCGACAGAATTACTCAGATTCGGAGTTCCAACGATATTTCACCAGAACAACTAGCTGAGCTTGCAGAGGCGCGGCACGGATTTGTTCATAGAGATATCAAGCCTGAGAACATCGTGATTACAAAAAACGGGCCAATGTTGATCGATTTCAACATCTCAGTCAGAGCCTCTGCTCCGGTTGAGACCACCTCGGCTACCTTCGGTTATCTTCCCCCCGGTGGACTTCCAGAGGTATGGGTCGAGGATGTCGACCTCTACCAGTTGGGTTTAACTGTCCTCCAGGCCGCCGTTGGCGTTGAATACACTGGGGATAATATTTCGGATATTAGGATTCTTGCCACAGAGAGGCTCCATCCGCGCTTGTCATTCTTCCTTCTGAAGATGACCAGCAGCGAGAGGATAGAAAGGTTCTCCTCGGCCAAGCAAGCATACCGCCAGCTCGTTAACGCTTTTCCTGATTCGACTCAATAAGGCTCGCAACGCAATCTTGCGCATGTGGGCTGGTGGGTCAGATCTGGCGAACGATTCGTGCGGTGGTGGTGTGATTGCACCGTGGACAGTCGATGACGAGCTGTGGCCGTTGATCCACGGACATTTCCAGAACATTAACTCGCGCGGTATATGCTGGGATGGACCGCTGTCGCCAAGTGCGGGCAGGTCGGATCCGTACTTCCTGGCGGTCGCGGCCGCCGTTGGTGGTACCAGACCTTGATCGTCGAGCTGTACCTGCCGAAATCCTGGACCACCGACCCGCGGCGGTGTTCCGCCGCCGGGATACCCGAGGTGGTCGAGTCCGCGACCAAACCGGTGCTGGCCCGGGGCCATGATCGGCCGCGCGAGCAACGGCGGTGTGCGGCGCGGTGGGTGGCCGCCAATGAGGTCTACGGCGCCGACCCCGCAGGTGCGCGCCGACCTCGAGACCCGCCAGATCGGCGACGTGCTGGCCATCGGCTGCGACCGCTGCGTGCCCACCGCAGCGGGCCCGATGTGCGCCGACACGCTGGCCGCCAGCCTGCCCAAGGGGCCCTGGCAACGACACCCACTTCCAGCGCACCGCGCGCTTGTAGGCACCGAACAGGATGAAATGCATGTGCCGGACGGAGGTCGCGCTCAGCGGCCGGCAGCGGTGCGGAGCGCAGCGGTCGTCACAATCATGCTCAACGGCGGTGCAGTGCCCGGATGAACGGGCGCCCGGAGCAGTGGTTCCGGCATCGGCGCAGCTCCGCGTAGAACGCATCCAGAGTATCCGCGTCCAGCGCACCGACCCTGATCTTGCCGAGGAATGACGAGATGTGGTTTGCGGACGTAGCCCCGGTGGTGCGTCAACGTGCTGGCAGCGCCGTCGAACTGGTCGAGGTAGCGCTCCAGTAGCTGGTCCACCGTGGCCTTGGTTCGCGGATTCCGTCGCTCCTCAACCTGGCTGATCAGCCGGTCACGGACCCGACGCGCCTGCTTCTCGGCCCCTGGTCCGGGGGAAACGATCTCGATCAAGTCATGCCGGCGCTTGCTTACCGGGGTCGACCCGGCATAGACGCGGACTCGCACGGCCCCGCGCGGTAGCTCGTCGATGCTGCGGCGAGTACGCCCCGCCGCAGCCCCAATTGATCGCGTCACAGCATGCAGGCTAAACACGTTCGTGGTCACGAACCGTGTCACGCGGACCATCTACGATCACGCCGCCGAGCCACCAGCTTTGGTCGCACGGTGTGATAGACGCCAGCTCGGCAAGCCGACGAAGGCGGCACTCTTCGCGAAGGGGACCCTCGCTCGCGCCCATAGGAGGCGCCGCGGGGGTTCGGGTTTAGTTGCGCCGACCCCAAGCATCCAGTCCTAGCCGTTTAGCCGGGTGTCGAGGTTGTCCGGTTTCTACGCATGTGGTAAACCCTCGGGAACAGCGCAACCGCGTGGTACGCCTACCGACTCAGTGGAGGTTCTCGTGAGCGCCAACGAGGACTTCTTCCGCGAGCGAAGAGCCCAAGCGGTGTTCAAGCATGGCATTCTGTCGCGATATCCGGTGATTTTCGCGTCAAAGACGGGATGGGGCGGCCGCCCAGTAGCGTTCCTGGACGGCTATGCGGGTCGCGGCGAGTACGAGGACGGCTCCCCAGGATCACCGATGCTGCTGGCGGCGACAGCTACCAAGGTGGAGAGTTTCCGTGGTGTGACGGGCATCTACGTCGAGAAAGACCAAGCCGACTTCCTCAACCTTCAACAAGTGATAGCGAAATATAACCGCCCGAACGACCTGATCCTCTGCGGGGATCTGCGCATCCACCTACCCAAGATCCTTGATGATACCCGTGGCGCCGCCCTGTTCGCGTTCCTCGATCCGTTCGGAACAGCACTGGATCAGGAGCAGATTTCCGGGCCGTTGCTCAGCCGACACAGCACCGCTCCGGTCGAGGTGCTACTGCATATGAGCATCGGCACCGTGGCCAGGCTCGGCGGCCTGCTTCGCCGCCGCCGCGAGCAGGGCATCGAGCTCAGCACGGCAGATGAGAAGTCAATCGACCACGTAGACCGGTTCCTCGGTGGTACATGGTGGCGACAGCATTTCGAGCCGGTGAGTCCGACGGATCAGTCTTTGGCGACTTCAGCGGCATTGGAGGTCGCCTCAAATTACCAGTCCATCATCTGCAGCAAAACCGGCTGCAGGTCGATCAGCATGCCGATACGTCAACAACCCAACCAGCTGCCAAAGTACGTGCTGGTTTTGTTCACCTTTCACGGCGACGGATTGTGGTACTTCGCAGATTCAGTTGGCCAGGCAGGGCGCGACTGGCAAGGAGCCTGGCGCATGGAGGTATCCAACAAGCAGCTGACCAAGGCGCAGGCGAAGTACTCCGAACCTGGACTTTTCGATTTAGCGGAGGTTCTCCACCCGGAGCCGTTTGACCCGAAAGAGTACGAGAGACAACACCGCGATCAGTGGCAGCAGATCATCCAGGGCAACATCGTGCGGCTGCTGGAATCGGACGGGCCGTTCGTGCTCGCCGACCGCGTAGATCAAGTGTACGGGAACCTGCTCGGCAACGCTGGTGAGCGACACGTTCGAGCCGCAGTCAAGGCGCTCCACGATAACTGTCTTATCGAGAACACCGGAGTCGGCAGGTACTTCTTCCGCGATCGGATTCGTCCATCCCGGTCAGCACACCGCATCGACTGAATGCGGATACTCACTCCAGGTCAGGCCATCGAGCGTCCTGCCACCGGACTTCGACGTTCGCCCTCCCCATTGCTTGAAGAAGAACGGAACGCCCGAACGGACAGCCGTGTCCCGCAAGCCCCGCACCCACGCGGGCTCCACCGGCCTGGCGTCGGCACCGCTTTCCCCGCCAGCGATCACCCAATGGATTCCCGTCAGGTCGATCTCGTCTAGCGGTCCCAACAGCGGCTCACAGGACAAGAATCGAACCGCGGCAGGGACGCGCCGAAGGTTGTCGATCCGATCTAGGTTGTCAGCGTTCTCGATACTGACTCCCATCCATAGGTTCGATGGCCAGTCCAGCCTCTCAGCAACCCGCCGCAACCGCCGCGCTCGCTTGGTCAATAACTGGTAGCTGTGTTGCGGAGTCTCCGCCATCACAGCGAACACATCACGAACGAACCCAATCGGCACCTTAGCGTGAAACAAATCGCTCATCGAATTTACGAAGATCATTCGCGGCGCTCGCCAGTGACGAGGAATATCCAGCGCGGCAGGGTGCACTGTAAGCCCGAATCCTGGGCCCGACGTCCGCGGGTCTCCATCGATCTGATACTTCGTTGAACCCATCGCCTTAAGGCGCTGCGCCAAAGCCAGGGCATAGCAGTTGTCGCAGCCCGCCGAGACACGGTCGCAGCCGGTGCTGGGATTCCACGTCGCCTGCGTCCACTCAATCGATGATCGATCCGCCATCACACTCCTACTCTCCGACAAGCCTTCACATGTGGCAAACGATGGCGCCCTGCACTTGATCTGCCCCGTGCCCCGCAGCCCGGTGTTGGCCTCGCCTTGACGACCTCGACGGTGACATGACGCACCGACAATTTGATAGGGGTCTGACCAGTGCCAGCAACACGCGGTCGTCCAACCGACCGAGCGACTAGTGGTATCTGGCCAGCGCCCAGCCCGTCGGTCACGGTAAGTAGCCGGAGATGCGCGGGAGGGCGGGGAACGGATACGGCCCGGATGCGCTCGCCGGAGCGCTATCTTAATGGTTTCGGGTCTGCTGAAAGGGCGTGGACTAGGTCCCCCGCTGGATGTCTGTGCTGATCGGCTGGGGGAGGTTAGCCGGGGACCCGGCGAGGGAGAACTCCCCGGATCCCCGGCCGGGTCCCCGTCTAGGTCCCCGACTCTTCGTCCTCTATTTCGTTACGCTCGGTGAGCGCTTGGGCGACATCGTCGGCGCGGACGACCTTGACACCCTGAGACTTAGCCGGCTCGATGTCGTACTCGGCCAGCGCGGCGGCGAGGTCTTGGAACGTCCAGTCCTCGTACTCGGCCGGATTGAGCTCAGCGAGCCGGGCCAGCACCACCTGAGTGCGGACCCGTTTCTCAGCCCGCAACACGGTGTGGATGTCGGCTAAGTGGTCCACTACCAGCTCATCATCAGCGTCCGGGCTGGTGTTGGCGACGGGCACGGACCGGCCGTGTTCGACCAGGAGCGCCATTGCACGGGTGATAACCGGGGTGACCTGGTCGCGGTCTTCATCGAAGGGGATGTAAAAACCGTTGACGAGCTCGAACCGGTTGGTGGTCAGCCCAGTGGTCACTGCCGTGCCCCGGTCCTCTCCGGGACGTAGCTCCGTGGCTCGGATGCCTTGCCGGTAGGCCCCGGAGCCGAGCAGACCGTCGTTGGCAACGTGGTCGGTTACGGCGTAGGCGATGCCGTTGGAGCAGTTGCGGGTCAGGTCCTTGGGGATCGATGCCGCGGTCGGCGACTGGGTCAGGAAGATCAGCGTGATCCCGGTCTTGCGGGCCTTCTTGATGACCTTGACGGACAGGTCTGCGGCTTCGGCGCCGTAGGCAGGGTGCTCGAAGAGCTCGTGGGCCTCATCGAAGATGACCACGATCGGGTGCAGCCCCGGTACGGCGCTGGCCAGCTTGCGGGTGACCTTGGCAGCCCCGTGGCGCTCCAGCAGTTTGCCCCGCCGCGTGACCTCTTCGCGGAGGGTACGCAGCTCGACCAGCCCGACCTGCACCGCGTCATCGTCATCGCCCTTGATGTAGGTGGACAGGCGTGGAGTGAACGGGTCGAAGTCCGGGTTGGAGGCGAAGACGTAGATCTTGACTTCGACCGTGGGATCGAGCACGCACCCTAGGCACAGGGTGCGCCCGGCTGAGGATTTGCCTTGACCGGGCATGCCGCCGATCAGGTGGTTGCGTTCCATGATCGGCGCGTTGAGCACCTGCCCGCGTTGTGACCGGCCGAAGGGCACGCCATCGAAGATGTCAACCTCGCCGTCGCGCAGCAGCGGCCACGGACCGGCCCCTGAGCGGAGTTTGCCCTTGTCGGCCACCCACAGATCGAGCTGTCCGGCTTCGGTGCCTTCGGTGGGCCAGGTCTCCAGTTTCGCCCGGCCCAGGTTCGCGGCTAGCCGGTCACGCCGGTCGGCGACCATGTCTGCGGTCACTCCCATGGGCAGCCTGATCTGCGCGAAGGTGCCGTTGCCGTCCAGCCGGGCCGGGATGGTGTAGACCAGCTCACCGCCGGTCTTGAAGAATCGATCCAGTGGGGCGATACCGAGGTTGGCGAGGGCTTGGGAGATCATCCGCTCGTCGATCCAGGAGTCGGCGTCATCCCGGTCCGGGCGGATTAACCAGGATGCACCCGGGGTCTTGTCGCGACCCTCGTAGATGGCGGCCCCGATCCAGCCCGCCGGGGCCAGCGCAATCAGGGTCGGCACCACGGTCGTGAGCACTGACCATGCGGTGTCGATGGCGCGGTAGAAGACGGCGAGCCAGGGCCACATTTGGTCCCGCGTCATGGATGAGTCGATCATCCACAACAGCAAGGCCAGCGCTGACACGGTCAGAACAGTGGTGACAGCGCGGCGGGCAAGCAGCCCGAGCTTGGCCCATCGGGCGCGGGCGTCGGCGCGGATCAGCTCCTGCGCCGTCCGGCGGGCCTCTGGATCCCCTGCCATTCGGGCAGAGCGGGCATCGGCCCGTAGATCCCCGTGGGTCACGAACGTCCATGCCTTGCTGATCCATCGGGCATGCCCCCGGATGGCGAACCACGCGAGCCGGGCCAGATCCCGTGGCGCCTGCCGGGCCCGGTACGCGGCCAGCGACCGAGCCCGCAGCAGGTAATCCGACTGCCGTGCCGCTTCCACTACCCTGCCCGCGCGCCGGCCGGAGCGGCGGCCAACATCATCGTGTGGTGTGGTCATCGCCGATCACTCCTGCCTCGTGAAGAGGGGCGGATCTCGAAGACAGTCAGTGCCTTGGTGAGGGTGTAGGAGGCCAGCAGCGCCGGAATCCCGAGCACTACCCACAGCAGGGTCTTGTTGGACGGGTGGGTGATCACCAACCATTGCCCGCCGACGATCACCAGAGCGGTCATGAGCATTCGCCCGATCAGCGATACCGCGGTGGTTCCAACGCGGGCGATGTCGGCGGCCGCGCGGGCTCGTCGCGTTCCTGAGTGCGCCTTAACTGCGATCGCCAGCAGGGCGAACGCGGCCATCCCGCCGAGGAACAACTCCCCTCCGTTCATCGCACGTCTCTTCCCTCGTCGGGCGGTTGGGTGATGTCGGCACGGTTGCGGGTGGACCAGACCTCGTGCAGGGCTCGGCGATCATCGGCATTCAGCGCGCCCCACACTCCGAGCGTCTGTGCGCCGCCCAGGCGCAGTTCGAACTCCAGGCACTCGACGCGCACCGGGCAGCCCGCGCACAGCTGGCTGGCCAGTTCCCGGTCCGGCTCGTCCTCGCCGGTCCATTCCGGCGGCTCGCCGAAGGTGGCTTCCCACAGGCAACGCCCCCGGGAGGTCACCCAGTCGGCCAGCACTTCGGTCGGCACCGCGGCCAGCTCGTCCAATTCGGCGGCCATCTGCTTGTAGTTCGGCGGCTCGGTCATCGCCGGCCGCCCTCGGCCAGCCGGGTCGCCTCACGGGCCAGCCGTCGCGCGGCGGCGATCGCGGCCACATCGACGCAGCTCCCGGTTTCGGCCGCCCGTGCTGCGAGCTGCTCCACAGCGGCGGCCGGGATGACGTAACGAGTCCGCACCCGGATCGCCGGGAATCCGTCCTCACGGATCGCGCGGTAGATCGTGGCCGCATCGACTCGCAGCAGGCGTGCGGTCTCGGCGACGGTGTAGAAGGTCACCCGCTCGGCGGGCGTCGTTTCACTCATCACAAGAGTCCTTTGATTGATTTTCGACAGAATTGACTTATTTCATACAAATGAAAGCGTGATGGATCGCGCGACCAGCGATAAACGCGCGGTGTCGCGCCGATGAACGAGAGGACCCGCTAATCTCTGCGCCGAGGCGGAGCGCGGAGGAATAGGTGGAGGACTGGGCGGCCATCGCCGAGGTCATCAACGAGCGGGTGAATGAACTCGGCTGGCGGCAAGGCGAGCTTGCGGAACGGTCGCATGTCTCGCGGGCGACCGTTCGCGAACTCCAGCATCACGTCGTCGAGCGGCGCCGAAGCGCGCGGACCTTGGAAGCGCTTTCGACCACGCTGGGGTGGCATCCGCGGCATCTCGACGCGGTCCTGCGCGGACGCCGTCCACCAGAGCCGACTGAACCAGCCACCAGCAGTGGGGAAATGCTGCGTTCTCGCATGGATACGCTCGAACGACACTTGGACAACATCACGGAGCGACTGGACGCCATCCAAGCGGATCTCACAACGGTGATCGACTATGTCCGCAAAGACAACTGAAGTGAGGCGCTTCCGTGTGCCTGGCTGGGTGTTTTCCATGCCCGAAATTCAACTGCGAACTCGTCTCTTACCCCATGCGTCGCCGATGCACATTGAATGCATGACCAGTGCAGGTTCCGTGCACATTCCGTTGAGAACATCGGTTGAGCGATGGATTCGGTGAGCGTCTGGACGGGCCGCTCCGCGTGCGCGCTGCAGGCCGCTCTCCGGCTGAGCAACGAGTCGTTCGCCGAGCATCTCGGGATTGCTGCGCGAACCGTGGCCGCATGGCATCAAAAGCCCACGTTGAAACCGAAATCCGAGATGCAGCAGCTTCTGGATACCGCTTTTGAGCAGGCATCTCCCGGAGTCAAGGCACGATTTACCCAGTTCCTGACCGGAGCCACAGACCCACCAGTCACCCGGCTAGACCCAGCCCGGGCACCAGACCAGCGGCATGCGCCGCTCTCTCACGGCACTGGCTCCGACCGCGCGGGTTCTGCGACGGCTGACGCCGAGCGGAGGCTGCGCAACGACCCGTACATTCACGCGGCGCTGGACTGGCTCGACCGGAGCGCCGGTTGGGTACCTGGTGCCAGCAGGGATCTGGTCACCTCACGACTGGCCCGGCTGAACGTCGGTGACTTGCAGAATCGGGGTAGCCGGCGGAGACGCGTGAACCAGCACCACATTGCGCACGCACTCGCCGACTACTACCGGGAACCACCGGCGAGCTATGGCCGGTATATGGCGCGCTACGGCCGCACTCGAGAGTCCGCGACAAGTGTCCTCACCTGTCCTGACTGGCTGGATCTGGACTGCCCGCTGCTCAGCGAGAACGATCGGCTCACGCTCACCGATGCCGAACCGGGCGAGAGCATCGCTGGACGAACATGCTGCAGATCATGCGGCTCAGCGGCTCGTTGAGACACTGGCGTTGGGCACAAGGCTGGTGGACACCCCGCTCTACCGGCTGCTGACTATCGACGCCAAGAAAGGTCAGATCGTCGGCGAGGTGGGAGTCACACCTTTCGTCCGCTACGCCCTGACGATGGATCTCCTGGAAGGAGAACTGATCGATACCATCGCGGCTGGTGCCACCGTCCGACGTGGCGGGCTACCACTGCGGGACAGGTACCTACCCGACCCGAAATCCGTCCTCGATGTCTCACGACGGCTGTGCGCGGGCGGGGTCCTTGCCTTGTGCGCGATCGCGCGTCCGCTGGGGCTGCATGGTCGCGCGGACTATCTCCTCCTCGTGCAGGAACGTTCCGGTCACGTGCTCAACGCCGCGCACACACTCGCCGTCATCCCAAAGGGATTTCATGAGCCGCTGGCCGACTATCGAGCTGATGCCCAAGTCGGCTCCACCCTGATGCGTGAGATGGAGGAGGAGCTATTCGGCCGTGCCGATGTCGACAGCACCGTGGCCGATCAACGCTGCCTCGATCCGATGCATCCGAGTAGGCTATCCAGCCCGATGCGTTGGCTAACCGGGGTTCCGGGTGCGCTGAGGATGGAATGCACCGGGTTCGGCCTGAACCTGGTCAGCGGAAACTACGAGTTCGCTTCACTGGTCGTTATCGATGACGAGGAGTTCTGGCCTCGATACGGTGGCCAAATCGAGGCTAACTGGGAGTCATCAAGCCTTCGCCGCTACTCAAGCCTGGACAGCAGCCTACTGGCCGGGCTTATCGGGGAGGCAGCCTGGAGCAACGAAGGATTGTTCGCGTTCCTGCAAGGACTCCGACGACTCTCCAAAATTGGTGGACACCGCGTGAATCTGCCGTCGATCGACTGGGAGATACGATCGTGAGCGCTGACTGGTATCAGGGAAACGCAGCCGACGACGGGCAGAACAACCGCGGCTGGATACTCGGTCACTTCATTGACAAGTCCGGCGGCGCCCGATCTACAAGTGACGTCGAGGTCAAATGGGGAATCCACCCCGCGGGAGACCAGCGCCCCGACCGGACAACAGACGACCACAGAACAACGATGGTGCTCCTGGTGGAGGGAAACTTTGTCGTCAGCCTCAGCAAAGGAACCATAGAACTCACCCGGCAGGGCGACTACGCCGTCTGGGGACCAGGCATAGACCATTCCTGGAAAGCGAAAGAAGACTCTGTGGTTATCACCGTGCGGTGGCCATCATCCACCACCTGATTCATCCGAGGGTCGGTAGGGTGACCCGCTTGCCACCCAGTTCCCCCAGCCGGCGAAGCCCCTGGATCAGCGCAAACAACCCTTCGTTGCTCCACCGCTCGTCCACAACCAGCTCAGTCAGCAACTCCCGATCAAGACTGGAGTACAGACGCAACCCAGCAGACTCCCAGTTCGCTTCGATGTGCCCACCATACCGGCGCCAAAATTCCTCATCATCGATGACAATCAAGGATGCGAACTCGTAGTTCCCGCTGACCAGGTTAAGACCGAACCCGGTACATTCCATCCTCAGCGCCTGAGGAGTCTCCGTCAGCCATCGCATCGGCTCGGACAGCCGGCTCGGATGCATAGGAGCGGCGACCATATGACGCGAGATCGTGCTGTCAACATCGCTGCGACCGAACAGCTCCTCTTCCATCTCCCGCCTGAGCGTCGCGCCGATCTGGGCATCGACTCGATAGTCGGCAAGCGGCTCATGGAAGCCCTTCGGAATCACTGCCAGCTGACCGGCCGCGTTGAGAACATGTCCAGAACGCTCTTGCACCAGCAGAACGTAGTCCGCCGTCCCACGATACGGCTCAGCTGGCCGCGCGATCGCGCATAACGCGACCACACCTCCTGCACACAATCGATTAGACACGTCGAGCACCGAGCCGGAGTCAGGAAGATACCGGTCACGCAACGGCAACGATCCCAACTCAGACGCGACGATTGCGTCGAGAAGCTCACCCTCGAGCAGATCCATGGTCAGCGCGTACTCCACAAACGACACCAACCCGACTACACCACCTAATAAGCCGGGCTGAACGTCAAGGCTCAGCAACCGATAAATCGGCGAATCCGTGAGCCGCACGTTCACCGCAACCGCCTCGACGAGCCGGCGCACGGCATGCTTCGCCGCGAGACCATCAAGTTCCGTCGAATAAGCAGGCGCCGCGCTCGCCAACGCCAATCGGTCATGCGCAGGCGTCAACGGGCACGCCAGATCCAGCCACTCCGGTCGAGTGACGATGCTGGTCACGACATCTCTGCCCGGGCACCGCGCTCGGTACAAATCAAGGCTCTGGGTGCACCGATCTCGGTAATAGCCCGACAACGCGTGCGCGATCTCGCTTCGACTCACTTTCGCCCGCCGAGCGTTCCGTTCGTGCAGCGCCCGATCATCCACCGCCCCGAGCCCGGATATCACCTTCCGCCGACCCGTACCCGGCGACCATCCAACGTGGCGGTCCAACCAATCCAAGGCCACCTCGACGTCAACGCACGCACCCTCAGCCTCGGGCCACGCATCGGAGGCGTCATCAATCAGGGCACGAAGTTGTTCCGGGGACTGACCCAGAAGCCGAGCCAACTTCGGCCACAAATACGGCAACGGAGCATGATCACCAGCCTCCCACCGGATCACCGTCGACCGATCGATGTGCAACGCCGCAGCCAAACTCTCCTGCGTGTGACCAGCAGCCTTACGCGCACCGACCAGCGCCACCCGACGACGCGCCCCAGTCACTCCGCTCCCTCCCGCAGCCCGCACTCATGATCACCATATCAGGGCCATCGCCGATACCCGCAGCTGAACGCCCGGAGTGCAACATCCCCCGCACGGACCCCCCACGTTCCCGCTCTGTGCTAACCAGAGTCAAACCGGTTTGGTGGAGGCCAAGCACCCGGCACCGGAACAGCACGAGCCGTAGCTTGCTCCCCCGTAAAACGACGGACGTGCGCTCCACCTCCCTCCGGCGCCGGGTGCATCCATGAATCCACCAAGCGGGGCGCCCACGCAGCACCAGAGTTCCCCACCCAGGAGACAACCCACGTGCCGAAGATCGCCCAGGATCGCCGCTGCCCGTCCTCCAAACGACGCCGGTCGGTCTGCCTGCGCCGCACGCCAGGCGCGACCTCCAGCGAGGGCGAAGGCCGATGATTCGCGAAGATCGCGAACTCTTGGCCGAATTCGCAAGCCTCAATACCGCTATGGCGCCACTGGCCATTCGGATAATGGACAACAGCGCCAGCTCCGCTGAACAGCAAGACTACGCGCAACGCCTGATCGCCGCCGGCGAGCGATTACGGAAACGAACCGATGAAATGACCAACGTGATCATCGATGGCGAAGTTCTGGAAAACGGACCTCTTGCACTCTCCGAGCCAGGAATCCCGGTGACTGAGCCACCATTTCCGATCAGCTCGATACAAGCCGAGCCCCAGGAAACGCTGATAAGCAGGCTCCAAGATGGTAGATGAGCCAACGCTCCCGCGCCGCGGGAACAACGCGCGCAGCAGCCACCGCCGGGTGATCATGACGACCTGTCAGGCCCACGGTGCGGCCGGATTCACGAATCTGCTGGTGACCAGGGAAGACGGGCTCATCGTGCTGAACCCGCACCTGGCCAACTGCTGTGTGCTGCGGCTGGACGAGCAGGCCGCAAGGACACTGCACGGCATCTTCGGGGAGTGGCTGGGATGAGCTGAGACACCGTGCGGCTGCCGAGGGCGCCGCGCGGCTAGCGTGGTCGGGTGGAGTCAGCTGGTGTGGACGCTGGTCTGCAGACCCCGCGACTGTCGTTGCGCCGGCCGGGCGGCAACGTTCAGTCGGCGCTGAGGCAGGGCTGATGGCGACGCTTCCTGCCGGACGGGAAGTAGTCCACGCGGGATGACGTAGGTCTTCCTCACGAGGAGACCTAACCCTTGCCGAAGGAAACTTCGCTAGCGGCCGTCCCGGCTTCCGTGCGGCTAGCTTTCGGTGAGCTGAAGCGGCCCCTGATTGACCAGCTTGGCGGCGACACAGCGCCTGAAGACCGCCGTGCCGACCTGTGCCAGGTAGTCGAAGAACATCTCCACGTGGCAGTCCTCGTGCACCGTTGTCACAGTATCGTCTTCCTCGGCGACAGCGATGCGAGCGGGCGACGCTGGGAGCAGCGCCGCGATTTGAAGCTTCTCTTCCGTCCGCAGCACAAGGACAGCTTTCCCGCCCGCTTCGCGAAGTTGATCGAGTACGTAACCCACGGTGTCATCCGGGAGAGCCGGGATGATGATCTGATGACGTGGCTCACAATCAACTTCCGCGAAGGCGGACCGGAAGTCGCGGGACCGGGCCAAACGCGCGATGGCCGGCACGGTGCACGCACGAAGTTCCTCTCTAGTAGCCACGGTCTGACCTCCGTTCGTTCTCCCGGTAGTACTGGGCCAACTGGTCGAGTACCCAGTCGAGACCGTCCTCAACGTCCTGGTAGGACGTAATCGGTCTCAGGCTGACCTCAGTAAACTCGTCTCCCTGCCGGTTGAACAGATGCTTGTGTACACCCTTGCCGTGGCAGGTGTCGTAGAGCGCTACGTCAAGCCACCGGCCGTTCCTCAGCCGTAACTGGATCACCGCCCACTCGACCAGTCGCTCCCGTTCGTCATAATCCAGTCGCTGTATATAGCGAGCAGCCTCGCCGATCAGGAAGGACTGCACGTAGAAGTCCACCGCCGGCAGGTCCGGTTCCCACGCTCGGTCCGCCAGCTCAGCGACTGCGCTCATGTCCACCAGGCGTCGGTTGCCAGCCTTCCGGTTCAACGGCATGGGCGGACAATAGTGCAGCCGTGCCGAAGATCCTCGCCAGGTCGGTGTGCGTGCTCGACTAGGCGCTCGAACGACTATCCGCCTCATCCCCAGCGGACCCAGCATGCGGCTATCGGTTGAGGAGGTGCCGCCCTCACTGTGGTGCTTGACCTGCATGGAGGCCCCATGTCGTTGTCGTGTCAACTGAGGTATCGGACTGGAGGACTACTTGTTACTAGCCACCCGGCGGACCGAAGCGTTTGCCGTCCCCTGTCCGGGAAGCCGGCAGGCCACCATGGCCACCCCCAGAGGGCTCAAGTACCCACCCCGGGAGGTCATAGAACGAAGCGCAGGTCGCAGCGACACAGCATGGAATGCGACACGCAAACGATTGCGAACGCCTGATGCTATCTGCTATCTGTGCAATCGTCCAATAAACACTGAATTAAAATGGCCCCATCAATGGTCGTTCACTGTCCACCGCATCGATGACAACAAAGACAACAACGAAGATAGTAACCATGCATCCGCACATAATCGATGCAACATTGCGTGAGGTGGTCACTACCCTCACCGTTTTATTTATCCGGCCACTAAAAAAATCACGACGACGAGACCATGACCCGCGTAGCTTCAGCCGTGGCGTCCTCAGGTGACATAAGGGGGACTTATCGCGTGCGAATCGCTGGCCTGCACGGCCGCGCGCAGCAGGTAGCGGCCACAGTCGTGTGCTGGCCTGATCGCGTAAATGACAAACAATGCCGAGAGTTCGCCGACCTCCTGTACCGATGGCTCGCCGGCGGATGCTCAATCGGAGCCAGCATGGACAAAGCGCGGATCACGCTCCCTCGCCATGGCGGGCTTGTTTTGCCACGGCTCTCAGGTGACACCTCGGCCCGACGGTGGTGATCGACACTGAACACCTTGGTGGGGACCTTGATCGCGATACCGGTACGCCGTACGGCAGGGCGTGAATCGATCGTTGGTCGACGCGTTGACCTTGCGGGCTGCGCTGACGGTCCGGCGCTGTGCGGCAGCTGTCCGTAGGACACGCAAGTACCCGCGCGATAGGTCTCAGTTTGCCTGCCAGCGCAACGTGAGTATCGGTTCCATGTACTCTTTGCCGAATTCACGGATTTCTAACTCGTAATCACCGATCCGAGCATCACCGTCGTCGGCGCCATTCACCTGTTCGATTCTGGCGATCGCCAGAAGATGCGCCCGGAATGAGTCGGGACGACTCAAGTCCTCATACACGTGCCGAGCTGGATAGCGGCGACCATCCGGCCCGCGAAGAGTAATCGCCCATAGCTTCGCCGCGTTGCTAGCGGAATGTTCGTCAACGGTGCCCGAGATAGCATCGGAGTCGCTTGCATTCGCTGCGCTCGGAGCCGTCGACTCCTCGCCGGGCGGATGGACGACGATTGCTCGGCGACCGCGGCTGGATGTGATGAATCCCCAGGTCTTGAGCAGTTCCATGGCACGGTGCGCAGTACCGATGGCCACCTGATGCTCGGCGGCGAGTTGCTTCTCGGTGGGCGCAAGGTCGCCAGCAGCGAGATCCCCCGACAGGATCCTGCGACGCAGCTCCGCGGCAATCTTCTCGTACGGGCTCTGCGGGTCATGCTTGGCTCGCTCGACCGCGTCCAGCGACGCGGGCCGGCTCGGCATCCTGGTGGCGATGCCGCTGGCCGCCCGCTGGTCGGCCTCGGACATCCAGGCGGCGTAGGTCCGGAGCGTGGTCGTGCCACCACCGGAGTGCCCCAACCGGCCCGCGACGGTCCGCACGTCCACCCCAGCTGCGATGAGTTCCGTTGCCGAATAATGCCGGAGCTTGTGCAGGTTGGTATCGATCCCGAGGCGCTCGGCCAAGCGGTTATAACGCTGCGTGAGCGTTCCAGGCGTCGGGTAGGTGCTGCCATCCGGCGCACTCGAGAACACGAAGGCGTCTGCGGCAAGTTCAATGCCGAGCGCCTCGGCACGAGCCCGGCATCGGTCCTGGTGCTCGATGAGCACTTCGACGGTCTCCGGGTCGAGAGCAACGCGGCGCTGCTGATGCGTCTTGAGATCTCCCTCTGCCCAGCCGTCCATGCCTTTGCTGATCGCGCACCGCAGCCACATCACGGCCCGGGCCGTGGTCAGGTCGAGTCGTGACCAACGCAGGGCGCACAGTTCACCGCGGCGCGCTCCCGTGGTCATCGCCAGCCAGATCAGTGCGCCCCAGTCAGGATCCTTCCACGCCTCGTTGACGATCCGGGCTGCCTCGGATGCGCTCGGCGGGTGCGGGTTCGGCACGGGTGCGGCAGGAGGCTCGGCCTCAGGTAGCGGGTTGACCGTGACCCACTTCCAGCGCACCGCGCGCTTGTAGGCACCGGACAGGATGAAGTGCATGTGCCGGATGGTGGTCGCGCCCAGCGGCCGGCAGCGGTGCGGAGCGCAGCGGTCGTCGCAACCATGCTCGACGGCGGTGCGGTGCTCCGTGAACGGGCGCCCGGAGCAGTGGTCCCGGCATCGGCGCAGCTCCGCGTAGAACGCATCGAGAGTGTCCGCGTCCAGCGCACCGACCTTGATCTTGCCCAGGAACGGCGAGATGTGGTTGCGGACGTAGCCCCGGTAGAGCGTCAACGTGCTGGCGGCGCCGTCGAACTGGTCGAGGTAGCGCTCCAGTAGCTGGTCCACGGTGGCCTTGGTTCGCGGATTCCGTCGCTCTTCAACCTGGCTGATCAGCCGGTCACGGATCCGACGGGCCTGTTTGTCAGCCCCAGGTCCGGGAGGGACGATCTCGATCAAATCGTGCCGGCGCTTGCTCACCGGGTCGACTCCGGCATAGACGCGGACCCGCAGCGCCCCACTCGGGAGCTCGTCGATGCTGCCCCGAGAACGTCCCGCGAGAGGCCCCGGTGATCGCGTCACAACACCAGGCTAACACGATTCGTGTCATGAACCGTGTCACGCGGACCACTCATGATCACTACAGCGATGTATTTTCGCTGGTAGAACCGGAGCCGACGCGGGGACTCGAACCCCGAACCTACCGCTTACAAGGCGGTTGCTCTGCCAGTTGAGCTACGCCGGCTGGTGCGACCGCCATCGTAGGCGCACCGGATTCCGCAGTGTCGCGCCACCGGGCACCGACAAAATCGTGCCCCTGTGGATCACAGTGCCGCTGCACTCAGGCTCCCGAACTCAACAGCAGAGCTCGTGGAGCTTGATCAACCAGCTCTGCTGTTGAGTTCGGGGGGAGGAGAGCGATCAGGAAGATCTGTAGGACACGGACTACTGTCGGTGGGTAACGGTGCGGACAGGGAGGCCACCGGCGTGACAGACGGCGCAAGCCCCGCAACCACCGAGGCGGATTTCGTGGTGGTGGCCAACCGGCTGCCGGTGGACCTGGAACGCCTACCCGATGGCACGCAACGGTGGAAGTCCAGCCCGGGCGGGCTGGTCACCGCGCTGGAGCCGTTCCTGCGCGCGCACCACGGCGCTTGGGTCGGCTGGCCGGGCGTCCCCGACGTCGAGGCGGAACCGATCGCCGATGGCGACATCACGCTGCATCCCGTGACGTTGTCCAGAACCGAGCTCACCGACTACTACGAGGGCTTCTCCAACGCAACACTCTGGCCGCTCTACCACGACGCGGTAGCTCCTCCGGCGTTCCATCGACACTGGTGGAACGCTTACGTGGCGGTCAATGAGCGATTCGCCGAGGCCACCGCCAAGGTGGCCGGCGACGGTGCCACCGTCTGGGTACAGGACTACCAGCTGCAGCTGGTGCCCCGGATGCTGCGAACGCTGCGACCGGACCTGCGGATCGGGTTCTTCCTTCATATCCCGTTCCCGCCGGTGGAGCTGTTCATGCAATTGCCGTGGCGCACCGAGCTGGTCCGCGGCCTGCTCGGCGCCGACCTGGTCGGGTTCCAGCTGCCCGGTGGCGCGCAGAACTTCCTGTTCCTGGCGCGCCGGCTGGCCGGGATGTCGGCCACCAGGAGTGCGGTCGGGATGGGTAACAGACCCGGCCAGGTGGACGCCGGCGACCGGACCGTTCGGGTCGGCGCCTTCCCGATCTCCATCGATTCCTCCGCGATGGACAAGCAGGCCCGCAGCCGACCGATCCGCCGGCGAGCCGCAGAGATTCGCGACGAGCTGGGCAACCCGGCGACCCTCGTGCTCGGGGTGGACCGGCTGGATTACACCAAGGGCATTGACGTGCGGCTGCGCGCGCTGGGGGAACTGTATGCCGAGGGGAGGATCTCGGCCGACAACGTCGTCATGGTGCAGCTGGCCACCCCATCGCGTGATCGGGTGGAGCACTACCAGCGCATGCGAAACGGCATCGAGCAGGCCGTCAGCTGGGTCAACGGTGAATTCGGCCGGGTCGGCCACCCGGCGGTGCACTACCTGCACCAGTCAATCCCGCGCGACGAGCTGATCGCTTTTTTTGTGGCTGCGGACGTCATGCTGGTGACCCCGGTGCGGGACGGCATGAATCTGGTAGCCAAGGAGTACGTGGCCTGCCGGCACGACCTGACCGGCGCCCTGGTGCTCTCCGAGTTCGCTGGTGCGGCAGCCGAGCTGACCAGCGCCTTCCTGGTCAACCCCCATGATCTCGACGGCATCAAGAACGCCATCCAGCAGGCCATCACCGTCGAGCCCGACGTGGGGCGCAGGCGGATGCGCGCATTGCGGCGACAGGTGATGACCCACGACGTGCAGCGCTGGGCGCGCTCCTTCCTGGATGCCCTAGAACCCAAGTAGGCGCCGATCGCGTCGGCTTGGGGCTGCTCACCCGGACCCAGCGGGGCCTGACGCTGCACTAGCTGCGCCGACGCCGGTGACGTTGTGGTGCAGGCGGTCGAGCACACGGTAGAAAGCGGCGATCTCCTCTTCGGTGAGGCCGGCGCGAAGCTGCTGGTCAAAGGCGACAGCGGCAGTGCGCAGGCGGAGGAATAGCGCGTCACCGTCGTCGGTGGGTTCCACGATGTGGACACGCCGGTTGTCCGGATGGCGCCGGCGAGTGAGCAGGCCGTTGGTCTCCATGGCGTTGAGGTGGTGGGTCAGCGTCGCGCCCTGGATACCGATCGCCTCGGCCAGTTCCCGCTGATTGCCCAGCCGCTGGGTCTTCAGCGAGATCAGGATCAGCCAGATGGGCAGTGAACCGCCTGCCGCGGCCATCGCGTCCTCGAAGGCGCGGCTGACGGTCTTCGCGGTGCTGCTGAGCTTAAGACCGATCGGCGGGGTGGTGGGTCGCGGCATGCAGCGATGGTAACAGGAAACATCGATGCCTAATGAATTGACATCTAACGATTAGCTGCCTACGGTCACTTGCGTGCCGGTCGCATGAAGCGAACCTCCGGTCGGAAGGAGACCCGGAATGACCCCGCAAGCCGCAGCCGACCCGCGCCCCAAGGCGGAGCGGATCTCGTCATGACCAGCGCGGCGCAGCTTCCCGATCGCACGATCCCAGCTCGGCCGGCACAGCTTCCGGATCGCCCGGCGAGTGACCCGCGACGGTGGATAGCGCTGATCTTCATCGCGCTCGCCCAGCTGATGATCGCGCTGGACGCCACGATCATGAATGTCGCGCTGCCCTCGGTGCAGGCAGCGCTGGGATTCTCCGATGCCGACCGGCAATGGGTGATCACCGCTTACACCCTGGCCTTCGGCGGGTTGCTGCTCCTGGGCGGCCGGATCGCCGACCGCATCGGCCGCGCCCGCGCGTTCCTGATCGGCTTGATCGGCTTCGCGGCGGCCTCCGCCGCCGGCGGGCTGGCGATCAATCTCGCCACCCTGGCTGCGGCCCGGGCAGCCCAAGGCGCGTTCGGTGCGTTGCTGGCGCCCACCGTGCTGTCGCTGCTGGCCGTCACGTTCACCGAGCCGCGGGAGCGGGGCAAGGCCTTCGCGATCTTCGGCGCGATCGCCGGGGGTGGCGGCGCGGCAGGCCTGGTCCTCGGGGGTGTGCTCGCGGACAGCTTCACCTGGCGGGCGTGCCTGCTTGTCACTGTGCCGATCGCGATCGTCGCTGCCGCGGGCGGGTGGTACGCGCGCGGCGGCCCTCGCGCCAGCCACGGCGGGCGGCTGGACGTGCCGGGCGCACTGTTAGCCACCGCCGGCCTGGTCGCCCTGGTATTCGCCTGCACCCAGGTCGGCGCGAAAGGATGGACCTCGATCCCGGTGGTCGCTCTGCTCGGCGCCGGCACCGCGCTACTCGCGGGGTTCGCGCTGTGGGAGGCACGAGCCGTCGACCCCCTGCTGCCGCCGCGCATCCTGGCCGACCGCAACCGTGCCGGCGCCTACCTGTCGGTGGGCTTCGCGGTGGCCGGGATGTTGGGCCTGTTTCTGTTCCTGACCTACTACTTCCAGGTGGTGCTCGGGTACTCACCGGTCACCGCCGGTCTGGCTTTCCTGCCGCTGTCGGCCGCGGTGATGCTCAGCTCCCAGGTCATCGCCGGGCGGTTGCTGCCGTACCTGGCACCCCGGCTGATGATCGTGCCAGGTCTGCTGGTGGCCGCCACGGCGATGGTCCTGCTCACCCGGCTCGATGCGGCCGACCGCTTCGTCTCCGTGGTGCTGCCCAGCGAGGTCCTGCTGGGCCTCGGGATGGGCTGCGTCTTCACCCCGGCGATCAGCACCGCCACTGCCCGGGTCGCGCCGCGCGAGGCGGGGGTGGCTGCCGCCGTGGTGAATACCGCCCAGCAGGTCGGCGGCTCGTTGGGCGTCGCGCTGCTCAACACCGTCGCCACCGCCGGAGGGCTCAGCACCCGCTCGCTATCCCCCGCCGCGCTGGTCCACGGCTACGCCAACGCCGCTGCCTGGGCCGCGGGCATTCTCGTCGCGGCTGCCGCACTCGCTGCCGTGTTGATCAACGCCGGACCGCCCGGCGCACCGTCCGCAGCCCAGGAAGGGGATCGGCGATGATCCTGGTTACCGGAGCCACCGGGAGGGTCGGCAGCGAGCTCATCGGCCGGCTCGCCGGCCGCCACCAGCCGGTACGCGCCATGACGCGCCGACCAGAGGCGGTGACCGCGTTGCCTGGTGTGGAACTCGTCTATGGCGACTGCGAGGACCCCGCCAGCCTCGACGCGGCCTTCGACGGTGTCGACCGCGCATTCCTGATGTCCGCCCAAGCCACCGGCAGCGCCGAGCACCCCACCCATGACCTGCACCTGGTGCAGGCCGCCCTGCGGGCCGGCGTCCGCCACGTGGTCAAGTTGTCGGTCTACAGCGGTGGCGGGGGCGACGACGCGATCAGCGCGTGGCACCGCGAGGCCGAAGCGGTCGTGATGAACAGCGGGATCGACTGGACGCTGTTGCGCCCGGGACGGTTCATGTCCAACGCGCTGGGCTGGCGGCCGATGATCCAGCGCGGCGATACGGTGCGGGTGCCCTTCGCCCGGCGGCCGGCCGCCTCGATCGATCCGGCTGATATCGCTGCGGTCGCCGTGGCTGCGCTCACCACGCAGAGCCATCGCAACATCGCCTACCAGCTGTCCGGGCCGCAGCTGCTCACTCCCGCCGACGAGCTGGCCGTCCTCGCCGGGGTGCTGAACCGGCCGTTACAGCTGGTGGAGGCCTCGGTCGAGGACGCCAAGGCGGGCATGCTGGCTGCTGGCATGCCCCCGCCCGTCGTCGAGGCAGCCATAGCCCGCACGCTGGAGGGCAGGGAAGGCACCGAGTTGCTCCCGACGGTGGCCCAGATCCTCGGCCGCCCCCCGGCCAGCTTCGCGCAGTGGGCCACCGCCCACGCCGCACTGTTCACCAACACCAATCCGCACTAACCAACCTGCCCGGTAGGAGGCCCGCCATGGCAGTAGCCGATCACGACATTCGGCCAGCGACCGGCTTGTTCATGCCACCGGGGTGGCCGAGGGCGTTATGGGTGACCGGCGCGTTTCTGCTCGTCATCATGGTGATGCACATCGCGGCTCTGGTGATCATCGGTGGTCCGGTGTCGGGCCCGGTCTCGTTGCGCAAGCCTGCGGCCTTCGCCGAGACGGGCTGGCTGATCGCCTGGTCGGTCGCCCTCATCATGCCCCTGGTCCGCACCCGAGCATGGCAGCGGAACATCATCGGGATATCCGTGATCCTTTTCGCGGTCGGCGAGACGGCGATCATCGGTTTCCAGGCCTGGCGCGGGGTGCCCAGCCATTACAACTTCAGCACTCCCCTGGACGCGGCATTGATGCGCGGCGGCGCCGGGGGCACTGCCGGCGTCTTCCTGATCGGTGTCATCGTGCTGCTCATCGCGGCCTTGCGAACCCGCGACATCACCGCCAGCGTGCGGCTCGGCGTCATCGCCGGCCTCATCGTGTTGTTGGTGGCATGCGTCATCGGGTTCGTGATGATCTCCAATAACAGTGGGGTGTATCAGGGCAGCGTTGGCGCCGGTTTCGCCCGGCGGACCGCCGCCTACCTGGGGCCGGATACCGCGACGGTGGGTCCCGAATACGGTCTGCTGCGGCCCGGCACCCACGGCGGAGATCTCGTAGCGCCGCACGTGATCGGGATTCACGGCCTGATCTTGCTGGCGGTTCCCGCCGTGCTGCTGGCCCGCAGCGCGATGTCCCGAGTCCGCCAGTTGCAAGTGGTGGCGCTGGCCGTCGCCAGCGTGACCCTCGGACTGATCCTGCTGCTGGTGCAGGCCTTCCGGCAGCTCCCGCTGGATCAGCTGCACCCGGTGGCGCTGGCCACACTCGCCCTGTGCGTCACCACACTGCTCGCCGCGTATGCCGTCATCGCGGCCGCCCTCCTGAAGCGGAGGAATGGACCGGTCACCCCAGCCAGGGCTGGGTGATCCGCTGGTAGGTGCCGTCATGCCTGGCGAGGTTGAGCCACCTGTTGACGAAATTCTGGAAAGCCGCATCACCGAGCGGCAGCAGGTATGCCTTCTGGCTGTGGGTGAAGGGCTGCTGCGGGTGGACCGCGCACAGCGTCGCGTCCTGGCGGGCCTGCCAGACGGCCTCGGTGCTGTCAGTGATCATCAGGTCGGCGTGGCCGGCGGCGATCTCGTGGTGGATCGTGTTGTTGTCCTGGTGCAGCACCACGGTCGCCATGGCAACGTTGGCGCGTACGAACTGCTCGTTCGTGCCGCCTGGATTGACGATGACGCGCACCTCGGGCCGGTTGATCTGTGCCAGGGTCTGGAACCGCGCCTCGTTCCCGCACCGGACGATCGGGGTCTTGCCATCGTCGAGGTAGGCCTCGCTGAAGGACGCGGCTCTGGCCCGGTCCGGGGTGATCGATACCCCGCCGACGGCGATATCGCAGGCGGCGGTGAAGTCGCGGACGAGGTTCTTCCAGCTTGTCTGCACCATCGTCCGGCGCACGCCGAGCCGGTGCGCCAGATCACCGGCCATGTCGACGTCAATACCGCTCCAGGTGGATGTGCCCGGTTGGTAGTAGGTGAACGGTCGGTAGTCCCCGGTACTACAGACCCGTAGCTCACCCCGTGCGGCGATCTCCCCGAGCCGGCCGACGGGGTTCGGTGCGGACGCGACCGGGGGTTCGGCGCAGCCCGCCAGTACAGCCATCGCTACGGACAACAACGCCGCAAATCTGATGATCCTCGTACGTGTCATGTCGGGGATGGAAGCAGCCGCCGGGGGCCTGCGCCCTGCTTGCCGAGCCGGTCGTGGGGATTGGCCAGCTGGCAGCGGTCGATGGACAAGCAGCCGCAGCCCACACAATCGGTGAAGTCATCGCGCAGCTGCTGGAGGTGCCGGATGCGCGCATCGAGCTCGGCTTTCCAGGACTCGGATATCCGTTGCCAGTCGCGCCGGGTGGGCATGCGTCCATCCGGTAACAGCGCGAGCACCGCGGCGACGTCGGCCAGTGGGATCCCGACTCGATGGGCAATGCGGATCAGCGCCACGCGTCGAAGGACCTCTCGCTTGTAGCGGCGCTGGTTGCCTGAGGTACGCCGGCTGCTGATCAGACCTTGACGCTCGTAGAAATGCAACGCTGAGACGGCCACCCCGCTGCGCGAGGCGAGCTCGCCGACGGTGAGCTCGGGCGGGCCCGGTGCAGGTTCGTCCATGGCGACAGCTCCTCTTGACCTCAACTATAGTTGAGATCATACCGTCACAACTGTGACTCTCCCCTGTGCGCTCGCGGTGATCGTGGGCAGTGTCCGGCAAGGCCGGTTCGGCCCTGTTGTCGCTGACTGGTTCATCGGTCAGGTCAAGCAGCGCGACGACGTCAGCGTCGATGTGATCGACCTCGCCGACACCCCGATCCCGAGCGCGAACTTCGCCTCCCGGATCGGCGCCGCTGATGCCTTCGCCGTCATCACTCCCGAGTACAACCACGGCTACCCCGGACCCCTGAAGACCGCGATCGACTCGGTGGGGCCGCAATGGCACGCCAAACCGGTCGGCTTCATCTGCTACGGGGGCCGCTCCGGCGGGTTGCGCGCAGTCGAGCAACTTCGAGTCGTGTTCGCTGAGCTCCACACGGTCACCGTCCGGGAGACGGTGAGCTTCCACGGCGCGTCGGCGCAGTTCGACGAGCGAGGGGTCCCACGCGAGGCGGAAGCGGTCAACGCAGCAGCCGGCATCCTGCTGGATCAGCTGGCCTGGTGGGCAAACACGCTCCGGGACGCCAGATCAGCGCATCCCTACGGTACCTAACGCGCAGCTTCGCGCACTTCCGCAGCCGGCTGGCCGCCAAGTGGAACCTTTTCGCAGCTCTGGCGCGCCCGCAGACCGCTAAGTGGAACCTTTCAGCAGTTTCGGACGACCTACCTACCGGTGCGGGCGAGCCGCACCAGGGCCAGCACGGCCTGCTTGGCAGCCTGGTGACACCTCGCTTCGGCAGCCGCCGTGGGAAGTTTCTCGAAATAGTAGGCGTGCACGGGAAATTCCCGCGCTCCAAAAGTGCTCTTGAATTTCTTCAGCTCCTCAGTCTGGTAGAGGCCGAAGTCGTAGCTCTGCCGCTCATCGGTGCAAGCGGCCTCGATCGCGCAGCGGTGGAGGAGTTCGTTCGCGCCGGTACCACGCGCCCGTTCCTTGTCCATTGCCCCCCGCCAGTAGGTGACCCACGGACCTTTCGTGAGGACGAAAATACCGGCGAGAGGTTCACCGTCCCGCCAGGCTATCCAGACCGTGCAACGCTCGCCCATCATCCGTGCCACTATCGCAAACTTGCTCTTCGGCTCGATGCGTTGGGCACGCCAGCGCGCCAATGACAACGGATAACGCCGCTCCTGCGCCCATCTGTCGACGGAGTTCCGGTACAGCTCGTCAAAGACAGGAACGAGCCGTCCGGTGTTGTCCGATTCCGCCACGACGCCCCGTCGTTCTGCTTTCCGGGCATTAGATCGCACCTTACTCGTGAACCGTTGCGACCACACCGTGGAAAAGCCCCCGCGGAGATCGAGAACCTGCGCGGTCCGAGCGGTGGAATATAGTGCGCTCGGAGCCACTGATGCCCATACCTCGGCGTCGTCCCCACCCACCACGACGCGGGTACGTAGACCCGGATGGCGTCGGATCTCCTGGATCAACGCCCCGATCTGCCTGGGCGACGCTGCACCTCCCTTGCTGAGGGCACCGCCCGCGTCAACACCAAGACCCCATCCCGGCGGCGGTGATTCGAATACTCCCAGTGAACTTGGAGTTCCGGTTTTCCGCAGGCGAGGCAGGATCACCGCTCGTCCGTCTTCTCCCCGGAGCAGCAGAGTTGCGTCCGAGAAGCGACCGGAAGCGCATATACAGTCAGTCCACTCCGGAGTCTTCGAGAGCGGGATGCTCTCGTCACGGGCGACCAGGTCTTCCCAAGCGGGACGGGCATCGGCACCCTCCGCTTCAATGGTCATGCGATAATCTTGAGATACCACCATGTGCGCGTCCCCTCTCGATACCTCAATTCAGAACACTGGTCCCTCGCGCCATGGCGGCCCGTAGCGCCAGTGCATAGACCCCAAGCGCTACGGCCCCGCCGAGGGTGAGAATGGCGAGGTCGGCGAGCTGGCCACCGCCGTGGACGTGCTGGACCCACCACACCGCCGCGGTCACCGGCACCATCGCGACCGTCGCCACGAGCACGCCGGCCAGGGTTCGGGATTCGATGAACCGCTCGGGCCGGATCACCCGCTGCAGCCGCGTGAGCACCATCCCAGCAGCGGCGAGTTCACCGGCCAGGATGGCCACCACCAGCCAGACCAGCCGCGACCCATCGGCGGCGGGGACGAGCAGGGTCGCGGCGGCGGCCAGCAGGGTCACGGCGAGATTCACCTCACTGGCCCGCCGCGGAACGCGATCGTCCAGCCGCGCGTAGAGCGCCTGGGAGCCGAGGTCGGACATCCCGCCGATCAGTTGGGCCACCGCCACCACCGCCAGGCAGGTGGCGAGTGGACCGATCAGCGCGGCATGGCGCAACTCACCGTTGGCGAGAATGTTCGCGATAGGTCCGGAGAGACCTGCGAGCAACACCAGCAGCGGCAAGCTGGCGATCACGGCGTAGGACAACCCTTGGCGCCACGCCGAGCCGAACCTGACGGGGTCCTCGCGATGGGCGGCGTTCGCCAACCCGGGCAGCGCGGCCATCGACACCGCACGGGCGCTGACGTAGGACAGGGAGAACAACACCGAGTACGACAGTTGCACGACGAACACGCCACCGGGCACCGAGCTGGCCAGCGCGTACAGCACGTACATCGCCACGGCGGGGCAGGCCGCCACGCCGACCGAGCGCGCCAACCTGCGGGTCACCTCGACTGCCTCGGAGTCGCGCCGCCAGCGCCTCGACGGGCGAGGCAGCAGGCCCACCCGCGCCGCACCGAACAGCTGTACTGCCGCGTGCAGCGCGACAGCCGCCGTACTTCCCACCCCGAGTACGATCACCAGCCCGATCGGCACCTGATCGATGTCAAGGCCCGTCCCGTAGTACCAGCCGGCGAGCACGACCGTCAGGACCAGGACGACGTTCTCCACCGCGGGTGCGGCCGAGGCGAGCGCGAAGCGCCCGCACGCCCGTTGGGCAGCCATGCCGAGATGAGCCACGCAGTTCAGCATGACCTGCGGTGCGACCAGCACGACCAGCAGCGTGGTCAGCCACAGGCCCCGCGACCGTTGCACAGGATCGGAGATCCCGACGCTCAGCGTCCAGGCGACTCCCGGGGCTGCGACCATCAGCAACACGACGACCCCAGAGGAGACGGCGAGCAGCCATCCGGCCACCCGGCTGAGCACCTCCCGGGCCCGCGGCAGACCCCCGTCACCGATCGCGCGGACCACGCCGGGTACCAGCACCATCGTCAGTACCGGCCCGGCGATCAACGTGAACACGATGCTCGGCACCACGTAGCCGGCCTGGAAACAGTTGGCGAAATAGGTGGGTCCCAGCACAGCGCCGATCACGACTACCCGGAGCAGCCCGGTGGCCCTGCTGATCAGCGTCCAGCCGGCCACGGTGGCCGAGTTGCGCGCCGTGGTGGTGGGCGTTTCGCCCCCTGTCGCCGTCACCACACCATTCTCCGCTTCTGACGATCAGCGCGAGGTATTGCCGGACTCCTGGAACCCCGGCTCGGAGTCCCGGTCGATCTGGAACGGGCGCAGGTTGCCCGCCACGGTGTTGTCGATCACTGCGCTGTCGGTGGAACCTTCGGTGATCATCACGGCGCGCTCACCAGGACCGGAAAACCTGTTGTCCCGCACGATGACGTGGGGAAAGTTCCGTAACAAGACGGCTTGGGCGCCGTTGACCTGGATCGTGTTGCGCTCGAAGGTGATTGCGGTCGCTCCCGCCGGGACGCCTCGGCCACCTTTTCGTTCGTCATTGGTGGCGATCAGGGCCTGGACGTCGACGTTCGTGCAGACGTTGTCGGCGATGACGACGTCGTAGGTGGGCGGGGCATCACGGGTGTCATAGGTCTGGAAACAGTCGGTGTGCGGACCTCCGTTGGGGTAGCCGCCAGCCTTGATGTCCTTGATCGTGTTCCCGGTAATCCGGTGACCACGCCCGAAGAATCGCATGCCGTCGGCGTCGTTCTGAGTGCGCGGCACCGAATCGCTCACCGTGTTGTTCCGGACGGTGATCCGCTCCCCGGAGATCCAGATACCGGTCCCGTCGGCATGCTGCACGGTGTTGGACTCGATGACCGTGTCGGTGCAGCTGCGGCATTCCACACCGTCCGCCGTGGCGTTGTAGATCACATTGTTGCGGGCGACGAGACCACGACCGGTCATCGTCAGTCCGTCCCCGTCTCGCAGCGTGAGACCCTGGATGACGACGTAGTCGGCCTTGACGTCCACGCTGCGCATCGTCGCGCCATCGCCGACGAGCGTGATCGGCTGCGCAGCGCTACCGGAGGTCGTCACCTGCAGCTCGGCGCCGGCCAGTCCCTCGCCACTGAGGCATACGACGCTGCCAGGCCGGGCGCGCTGAAGAGCCGCGTTGGCCTGATCGGGTTCGGTGACCCGGTCGGCGCACTCCGCCGGGAGCGGAGCGACCTGGCTGGAGGGTGGCTCGGCGCCGGGTGGCCCAGCGCCGGGCGGTGCGGGGCCTGGGGCAGCCGTGCAACCGCCGACGATCAACGCCAGCCCGATCATTGTGGCGCCAAGCCAGTGGGGTTTGACACCGATCACGTTTGTTCCCCGACGCATCAACGGCTATCCTCCCGTACGCTTGAGTCGCATGACAGCCCGGACAGCCTGCTTGGCCGCCTCGTAGTACTTGGCCTCGGCAGCGGCCGTGGGAAATTTTTCGAAGTAGTATATGTGCACGGGGACTTCGCTTGCGCCGAAAGTACTCTTGAATCTCTGTAGATCGGCGGTCTGAGATAGGCCGAAATCATAGCTCTGACGTTCATCGGCGCATGCGGTCTCGATCGCGCAACGGTGGAGAAGTTCGTTCGCGCCGGTGCGACGCGCCCGCTCTTTGTCCATCGCGCCCCGCCAGTAGGTGACTCGGGGTCCCTTTGTCAAGTTGATTATCCCGGCGATAGGCTCGCCCTGCCGCCACGCTATCCAAACAGTGCAAACCTCGCCCAGCGTGCGTGCCACTGTTGCGAACTTGTTCTGTGGGTGCTGGCGCTGCGCAAGCCAACGCATTAATGTTAACGGATAACCCCTCTCCTTGGCCCATCTGTCGACGGAGCTCCGGTACAGTACATCGAAGACAGGAATCAGCCGTCCAGTGCTGTCCGACTCCACGACGACGCCCCGCCGTTCCGCTTTCCGAGAATTCGATCGCACCTTGCTGGTGAACCGTTTCGACCAGACCGTGGAGAAGTCGTCACCAAGATCTAGTACGTGCGCTGTCCGGGCGACTGAATAGACCGAGTCCGGAACCGACGATGCCCATACCTGAGCATCGCCCTTACCCACCACGATACGAGTGCGCAGACCAGAATGACGTTGGATCTCCTGGATCAGCCCACTGGCCTCTCTGGCGGATACCGGCCCTCCCTCGCTGAGGAAACCGCTTGCGTCAGCGCCCAGATTCCAATGGCGCGGAGGTGATGAGAACAGTCCCGGCACGGTTGGGTTCCGTAGTCGAGGAAAGATTACTCGACGTCCATCCTCTCCCCGCAACAGCAACGTCGCATCTGAGAAATGATCGGAACTGGTTACGCAATCGACCCACTGTGGCGTCTTCGATAACGCGACGTCCTGGTTCTGCGCGACCAGGTCCTCCCAGGCCGGACGGGCACCTATACCCTCTGCTTCAACAGACACGCGGTAAGTTTGCAGAATCACGACGGGGCCAGTTTCGCTCGATGCATCGATCCAGCGGGTCCAGTCCTTCGAAAAGGGCTGGATTCCTCGCGAAATCGCCAGGGCAAAGCCGGGCACCGTCTGGACGCCACACTCGGCCAGCAGCTCCTCAGATCAAATAGCAGAACAGAACACCCCTCGTCGGCGGGCACGCCGGTAACTGGCAAGTTACTCGCTGCAAGGTTGCCGAGCATACTCTGTGATCGCGGCGGTTCCCGTTAATGTTACCCACACAGGGCTTTAACACCGCAGTGCGTCTCCCGCAAGCTGGCTGGCCTGGTGGGCATGCCCGCTCCGGGGTCAGGCTGAGCGCTCGGTGGCGCCCAGCCGGGGGAAGGGGGTGGTGGAGAAGATCACCTCTACCATCACTTCGAAGTACTCCGCGATCCGTAGCGCCAGGTACAGGCTGGGGCTGTACTCGCCGCGCTCCAGGTAGCCGACCGTCTGATAGTGCACCCCGAGCGCCTCGGCGAGCTGGCGCCGGGAAATCCCCCGCTCGGCGCGCAGCATGGCGATGCGATTGTGCACGATCTCGCTCATCACTCAGCCGACCCGCTGGGCGGCCTTTTGCTGAGCAGCGGCCATGGTGGCGCCGGACTCACGGCGAGCCATCCGGCGCAGCAGAACCGGGGCGAGCACGAGCCCGACCAGGGCCCAGGCGCCGAGCACGCCCACCGTCTCCAGATGCCGCCAGGAACCGGAGAGCTCCACCGCCGATGCGGCGTCGGGCAGCAACGCCGAGCGCATCCCCAACCCCAGCCAGTAGAAGGGGAACACCTGGGCGATCGGATGCAACCAGCCCGGCAATGCGGAGATCGGGTAGAAGATCCCCGAGATCGCGATCAACACTCCGTTGACCAGGAACAGGGTCTGCCCGACAACTCGGGGATTGCTGACGATCGCCCCGAGTGCCATCCCGATAGGCAGGGTGGCCAGCAGGCCCAACACGAACACCCACAGCATCGTCATCCACCCGGCGAACCCTGCGCTCGCCAGCCCGTCGAAAAGGAAAAAGCCGGGGACGAGAGTCCAGAGCATGGTCAAGGCGGTGTTCAACGGGATCCGCACGACCTGGCCGGTGAGGTAACCGACCACACCGAACGGGGCGGCCTTGGCGCGCAGCAGCGTGCCATCCTCCCGTTCAAAGGCCACCAGGAACGCTGCACCGGTGATCGTGCTCCAGGCGATCATCATGCCGACCACGCCGGCCAGCGCCAGCGTCGCGAGCGAGACCGGCGTTCCGTCAATCACGTCGCCGCGCTGGAAGTACAGCACGGTCAGGATGACTCCTGAGGTGATCACGTTGAACATATGCTCGTCGAGTCTGCTCAGGGAGTGCCGGAACTCGGTCCAGCCGCGGCCCAGCCCGACCCGGACCGCGGACACCGCGGGGCTCATCCCGCCACCTGCTCGAACTCGGCGACCGGAGCCGGCAGATCACCCAACTCCTGACGATGGACCATCGCCATGTAGGTGTCCTCCAGCGAGGCGCGGCGCACCTCCAGGTCGGCGACCTCGTCGCCGTGCTGCGCAAACAGCTCCCGGACGAAGCCGGTCGCGTCGGAGGTGGCGTGCACGAAACGCTCACCGGCGCGGCTCCAGCGCACCTCGGCCCGGCCGGATACCCGCCGGGAGAGCGCCTCGGCGCTGCCGTCGGCAACGATCCGGCCCCGGTCGAGGATCAGGATGCGGTCAGCCAGCTTCTCGGCCTCGTCGAGGTCGTGCGTGGTGAGCAAGATCGTGGTGTCCTCCAGGTCGGACAAGTGGTGCACCAGGTCGTGGAATCCGCGGCGGGCCAGCGGGTCCAACCCGGCGGTGGGCTCGTCGAGGAAGAGCACCTCGGGACGGCCGAGGATGCCGATCGCGACGTCGAGCCGCCGGCGTTCCCCGCCCGACAAGCTGGCGATCCGCGCCGTTGCGCGGTCACCGAGCCCGACCGTTTCGATCAGTTCATCGACGTCGCGAGGGCGCGGGCGCTGCGGGGTCGAGTATGGTGCGTAGTACCTGCCCAGATGAGAGAGCAGCTCGCGCACCTTCCACTTGCCGTGGTCGCGCCACGACTGCAGCACGATGCCGACCCGCGCCCGCCAGTGCTCCCCGGCCCGGGCCGGGTCCACGCCCAGCACCGTGACCTGGCCCGCCGAGCGCAGCCGGAAGCCCTCCAAGATCTCGATGGTCGTCGTCTTCCCGGCTCCGTTGGGTCCCAGCAGGGTAAGGACTTCACCGCGGGCCGCAGTGAAGTCGACCCCCTCGAGCACCTCGACCGATCCGTATCGCATCCGCAGGCCGCGAACGTCGATCACCGTGGCGTCGTCGCCCGCCAGCTTGCTCAGCCCTGCCACCCGACGTCTCCTCCATCCGATCTCTTTACCAGAAGATAGCAGACCTACTATCAAAAACCGAAGGTTCCGGACTGACCTGCCGGTCCGTTTCGGGGACGTGGCGGGTGGGCGCTGGCGTGCACCACCGGACTGCCCGCCACCGAGAGCAAGATCACGGTTTGAGTGCCTCACGTGACACTTCTTGTCGTCACACACACATAAACGGCGATCAAGGGCCGTTTCGGATCGGGAACGACTAGCCGCCGACAACGAAGACGAACAGCGCCATGAAGGCCACGTTGATGAAGTAGGTCCCCTCACACAGGCCGATGATCAGGAACATCGTGGTGTAGAGCCGGGCCTGCGCGTCAGGCTGGCGGGCGATCCCGCTGACGGTGGCGGCGCCCACTTGCGCGTCACCAAGTGCGGCGCCGATCGCGCCGCCGGCGATGGCGAGGCCGCCGCCGATCAATGCGCCCGCGGCCTTCAGCCCCGAGTCGGTGATGCCCTGCTCAAGCAGTAGTTCGGTGTACATACCCTCTTCCTCTGACACAGATGACCCGCGCCCCGACATGGAGACATATCGGGCCGAAACCAGGGTCGAAAACCCCGATATGTCTCCATGTCGGGGCGCCTGTCGGCGTGTGGTGCGTGGTGACTTTTGCGATACGACTGTAATCTCAACATGTCGCCCGTACAGGTGTCAATACGGGTGTACCGCGAAGGGGGCAGGGTGCCGAAGATCGTGGACCACCGTGCGCGCCGCACCCTGATCGCCGAGGCGCTGCTGCGGGTGACCGCTGCGCATGGGCTCGAATCGGTCAGCGTGCGCCATGTGGCGACCGAGGCGGCAGTCTCACCGGGGATGGTGCAGCACTACTTTCGCACGAAGGATCAGATGCTTCAGTTCGCGTTGGACGTCATCAGCGAACGGGGCGAGCAGCGCATCAACGCGGGATTCACGATGTTGGGCGTGGACCCGAGTCCAAAGGATCTCGTGCGTACCCTGCTCATCGAGATGTTGCCTATCGACGATGCCCGTCGTCTGGAAGCCCACATCGCGGTGGCCTTCGGGGCGCGTGCTGCGGCGGCTCCTTCCATCGCCGCCCGGCTGCGCGAGCAATGTGCCCAGCTGCTGGAGTTCTTAGCCGCCCAGCTCCGTATCGCGCAGCAGGCTGGACAGGTGTCCACGCAACTGGATCCCGACTGTGCAGCACGCGGGTTGCTCGCCCTGATAGACGGCCTGGCGATGCACGCACTGATGTTGAGCAACACCGCCGAGCAGTCCCTCGCCGTATTCGACCACTACCTCGACCGATTGTTTTCCGGCAACGGGTAACGCGCCGATCACCGGGTCGATGCGTGCTTGCTCCGGCGCTCGAGCAGCGACCGGACCCAGCCCTGCCAGCCCTCGGCCAGTTCCGGAGCAGCCAGCAGCTCGGCAGCCCGCGAGCGGTCGCGGTGGAACACCTCGGCGACGGTCTGCACTGTGACGCCGTGCGTGGGTCGGTGCTCAACGATCAGGGCATCGACAGCCGCGACGGTGCCTTCGGACAGGATGCGTAGATACGCGCCGGGGCGGCCGGCTGCGGCAAACAGCCGGGGGAAACCGTCCTCGCCCATCCGGATGCCCAGCTTGTAGCACGGTATGCGCGGCGCGCAGATCTCTAGCAGCACGTCATTGATCCGCCAGCGTTCCCCGATCACCGCGTCGGTCACCGCCACGCCGTTCACCGTGAGGTTCTCCCCGAACACACCCGGTGGCAGGGGGGCGCCTAGCCCCTCGGACCACCACTGGAGGTCTTCGCGGGCGTAGGCGTAGACGGCCTTGTCCGGGCCGCCATGCACACTCCGATCGGCCTGATCGTCGCCGGCGAGATTCACCCCACGCACCGCGACCCGCCCCTGCACCGGATCCTTGAAGATCGACGTCAGCACGTCGCGATCACGCCAGCGCACGATCCGCGGCGCACCCACGTTGACCGACAGGACCTGCGCGGTCATCCGGCCACCGCCGGATACAGCAGCTCGACGTCGTCGCGGTAGAGCTGGTAGGCCTGCGAGTACTCCATCACCCGGGCCACCTCCTCCAGGAACTCCTCGGCGTAGCCGGCGCGGCGCAGCAGGTGGAATCCCATCTCCATACCCGAGGTGATCCCACCGGCGGTGATCATGCGGCCGGCGTCGACGATGCGGGCGCGGCTGATCCGGCAGGCCGGGGCGATCTCGGCCAGCCGGTCGATCGGCACCTTGCCCGGCGGTTTCGATTCGAGCCGATCCGGTTCCTTGCGGCTGGTTGCCGGCAGCCCGTCGAGCAGACCCATCTGCCCGTAGATCCACGAGCCGGTGCAGACGCTGGTCAGCAGGGTCTGCACCGGCAAGGAGTGGATGAATTCGTGCAACCGAGCATTGCGGATCTCCTGGCGCAACCCGAAACCGCCGGGAATGAGGAAGGCGTCCATCGCCGGCCGATCGGTGAAGCTGTAGTTGGGGAGCACCGTGAACCCGGCCTGGGCCTGCACCGGCCGTAGCGCGTCCGCGACGAGGAAGGCCTCCAGCTCGGGATCGAAGCGGCGGGCGATGGCGAACACTCCGTGCGGTGCCGCGAAGTCGACGATCTCGGCGTCCTTGCACACATAGATCCCGAGCCGGAAGCCACTGGCCGCCATCGCGCACTCCTCAGCGTGAAGGGAAACGATCGTTCTCCCTGCCTGAGTCTAGAGAACGATCGTTTCCCGTCAAGCCCCCGGACATCTATGCTCACCACTGATGCCGATGTCACCGCAGACACCCGACTCGAGCGCGGCGCAGCGTGTCCTGGACGCCGCCGAGCGGTTGTTCTACGCCCGCGGAGTGCAGGCTGTGGGGGTCGACATGGTCGTCGCCGAGGCGGGAGTCGGGGTGAGGACGCTCTACGCCCATTTCGGTTCCAAGGATCGCCTCGTCGAGGCCTACTTGCGGCGGCGCAACCGGCGCTGGTTGGATCGGCTGCAGGCGCGGATGGCGCAGGCGCAGGGCCGCGACCGGGTGTTCGCCGTCTTCGACGCTCTCGGCGACTGGTTTGCGGAGCCGGGTTTCAGCGGGTGCGCGTTCATCAATGTGGCCGGGGAGCTGCACACGAACCCGGCCTTGCGGGCGATCGCGCGCGAGCACAAGATCGCGCTGCGCACGCTGCTGCACCTGGCGGCCCGCGACGCTGCGGTGGCGGCCCCTGAAACGCTGGCCGACCAGTTGATGTTGCTGGTGGAGGGAGCGATCGTCACCGCCCATGTCGAGGGCGACCGGCTCGCGGCGACCCGGGCCCGGTCCGCGGCCGCCGCCCTGCTGACCTGCTCCGGTCACCCTGCAGGCAGCCGGCCGGCGGAGAGGCTCCAGTAGACGATCACCGGCCGGTCGTGCTCGTAGCCCAGCCCGGACATCGATCCAGCGGACAACGCCAGCAGCGCCCCCGCTTGCGGATCCAACCCGAGCCATCGGGCGGCCAGCACCCGTAGGTCGTGCCCGTGTCCGACGAGCGCCACGTCCTGTCCTGCCGACAGGAGGGGCGCAACCCGCGCCAGGACCCGGTCCGCCCGCTGCGCGACCTGGCCGATCGTCTCGCCCGGAGTTGCCCCGGCCGGCACTGGATCCGTCCAGATCCCCCAAGGCCGGCCCAGTTCGGCACTGATGTCCGCCGTCGTGCGCCCCTCGTAACCGCCGTAGTCCCATTCGGCAAGATCCGGCTCCACCTCGGAGTTGGCCCAGCCCAGCAGCTCGGCGGTGCGCCTGGCGCGCAGCCGGGGACTGGTCAACACCAGCCCGAAACTGTGCCCGTCAAGCAGCGGCCGGAGCTGGCTGACCTGGTGTTCACCAGCGGGTGTCAGCGGGATGTCGCTCACCCCGGTGTGCTGCCCGCTCGCACTCCACTCCGTCTCCCCGTGCCGGACCAGCACCAACTCGGTCATCCCGACCCCCTCACCGCGATCCGGCATGTTGGGCGCGTCCACTCACCGAACCGCGACGTAGCGGATCTCGATCACCGTAGTCCGCAGCACATAACCTGCGGCCTCAACAGCATGATCACTGTTTGTGTGCGTGGAACGACAATTCTTGTCATCGCGCGCACACAAAGAGTGATCATGGCCGGTAAACCGAGTGCACACACCGCGGCTGCCGGGCTAGGCGATCAACGTGGTGGCAGTGCCGATGAACGCATCCCACTCGCGGGCAGCGACAACAAGGACCGGGCCGGCCTTGTCCTTGCTGTCGCGCACGGCTGTCCACCCAGCTCCGTGGGCTACCTCAACGCAGTTATTGGCCCCGCTGCTGCGACTCGACGTGCACCAGGCGTTCTCAGGGATGGCGAGCATTCGCCTCACTCCTCCAACTCGTCGATGAGCGTGTTGATGATCGCCAGCGACTCCCGATCTCCCAGCGAGGCGACCCGGAGCCGATCAAAGGCGAGGCTGTAGGCCTGGATGTGCTGCGGGCGAACGAGGTAGTCGGCACTGGTGAGACCTTCGATGTACACGGTCCGGGATTCGCCGAAATCGAGCAGGACGAACGACATACCGAGCGCGGCGTGCGCACCCCCGGATAGCGGCATGACCTGCACGGTGACGTTCGGCAGCTCGGCGAGTTCCCGCAGCCGGACGAGCTGCCCGCGTTGCACTTGGCGGCCGCCGACCGTGCGCCGTAGGGCCTCTTCACCGAGCACCACCCAGGCCAGTGGTGCGCCGCCGCGCAGGCGTTCCGCCCGGTGTTCCCGATTCGTGGCCATCTGTTCGACGTCGACTGGCGAGACGAGCACAGAGGTCGACAGCTGAGCTCGGGCGTAGTCGCGGGTCTGGAGCATGCCCGGGATGAAGTCGCCGAAGAACAGCTTGATCTCGGTCGCGTTGGCTTCCAGGCTGACGTACTGCTTGGCCCAATCCGGCACCCGGGCCGGCGAGGTCTTACGCCTGGCCTCCTCACCGAGCCGCTGCACCCGCTCGCTGGTGACGTCATCTGTTTTATAGTACTTGAGCAGGGAAGATAGCTCGGCGGCGGTCAGCCTGACGGTGCCCGTCTCAACCTTGCTGACTTTGGCGCGGTACCACCCGAGCGCGCCGGCGACGTCCTCGGTACCGATCTTGGCCGCTTCCCGAAGCGCGCGCAGTTCGCCACCGAGCATGATGCGCTGGACCACCGGTCCCGGATCTTGCTCAGCCACGTGGCCAAGTCTGCCCCACCGCCGCTTCCTCGACACGCCATACCTCCCATCGACGCAACCTTGCTGAGGTAGTATCCCTATCAGGATTCCTGGTATGATTCCTGACTAAGCGGTGGTGGTCGGGCGGCCCCCCCGCGCCACGCCCCCCCACCCCCCGGAGGAGTGGTGGCGCCCGCCCGGGTGGCGGGCGGCGCGGTCGGTCGGGCCTATGCGCGACGGGCCGGGCGGG
>CAXUFG010000012.1:0-13367 GCA_964250265.1 uncultured Pseudonocardiaceae bacterium
CGTCGGTGGTGGCGTGCGCGATGTCCTGCGCGCGCACCGCGTAGCCGTCCATCCCAGAGTTGTCGAATGGCGGCAGCGCCACCGCCGCGGTGATCGGCTCGGCCAGCGCCAGGCCGGCGCATTCCACTAGGGGCAACCGGATCACCGGAGTGGTGGCCAGTAAAGCGGCGACCACCCGGATGTGTTCGTCGACGGATCGGGGCTTCTGCGCGATGGTCACCCCTGGCATCCTGCCCGGTCCCGGCTCCTCACCCCAACAGGGTCACCCGGAGTGGGAATCGCCCTGTCCGGCGCGGCGGGCGTGCAGCGTCCCGTCGCGGCAGCCGTCACCCACCAGTCCTGCCATCCCGACCGCCGCGGCGGTCACACCAAACTCCGTCACCCTCCCGACGCCGGTCGCACTCACGCCGAGTCCCGCAGCCACTCCCGAACCCGGCGTCACCCGGAAGCCCCTAACATGGAGAGCGGGACAAGCACGCCTGGACCTCAACGGGACTACGTCGCGGCTGGTCTGCTGCCGATAAGGTGTAGGGCATGCGTTCTTCACGTTAGCCGCGTGTTCCGGGATTAACCGTGATGCATGCCTAGCATAGTGTACTGCCGCCCACCAAGGTAGCTATCCGCTCCGTGGAAAGTGCGAATCGCCGCTAAGCGCGCCGCAGACATATCTCTTATGCGCCAAGAGTGATCAGTAGCAGCCGTGGTCAGGGCCGACGTAGGCGAGCGTCTAATCTTCAGCGGACTGGAAGGCGGACCTCGACCTTTCCATTTTGGCAACGCACTTCGTAGGTAGGGGCGGGCACGGTGGCGGGTCCTCTTAGCACTTCGCCGTCTGAAAGCCGAAAGATGCTTCCATGGCAAGAGCATTCCAGCATAAAGTCATTGACCTGCCCCAGGTGAAACGGGCATCCGCGGTGAGAGCACCGGTCTGATATGGCATAGAGATGTTCGCCTTTTTTGTAAAGCACGATGTGCGCGCCATCGGCTCGTGCGGGGGTAAGGGTGTCCTCGGCGAGGTCATCCTCTGCGATCACTGGTGTCCACTCCTGTGGCCAGTCTTCGAACGCTGTCTGATTTACGCCGACTCCCTTGACGAAAGAGAGATAGCCACCGAGGTTGGCGGATGCTCCGGCGATCACCATGGAGGTGAGTGACAAAAGGCACGCTTTTTTCCGCTTTCCGCTGCGGCGCGCCTTGATGGAAAAGATTTGCAAGGACAAAGCGGTAGCGTTGCCCAAAGCATGGACAGACCCCACCCGTTGCTGTGCGCCCCACAGCTCCGCCCAGTCAGACAGCCCAGCAGCGATAGTGGGAAGCGCGGCCAGGGTGCCGATGAAGATAAGTTGGTCGGCTGCTTGTTCCGCCCTCTTGTCACCCAACACGTCAAGCGCTGAGGCGCTCGTCCAGCTTCCAATCACAACATCGGTGAGAACTGGATGCAGCGGACGCCCTAGCCAGGTGCCGCTAAGCAGATCCTTCCGAACCGATTCCTGCGGAACGATCCGTGATACGACCCTTTGCACGAGGTCCGCGAATCGGTCAAGAGGCTCCATGTCCTCGATTCGCTTGGTCAACTGCTGGACGGCCTTCATTTATCCGCTCCCTGCATCCTCACCGGCGTACTGTCATCTCTAAGGACCTTCGATCAAGCCTTCGCGGCTTGCTTGCGGTCTGCACCGTCCTGGAGCAGAGCGGCAAGCTCTTCGGCGGCCGTCCCGGCTGCCTCGGGAGGCCCCATAGCGATAGCCCGCTCGTAGGCTGCCCTGGCGCTGTCCTTTTCTCCCCGATCGCGATGAAGACGGGCAAGGTTGAGCGCGCCCAAGGACGCGAACTCTGGATGGCGAAGCGTAATTACCAGCTCGTAGGTGTCCTGAGCTTTCTTGTGATCTCCTTGACGGGCCAAGATGTCACCGAGTTTCAACGCCGCCCAGCAGGTGACCTCTGGATGCCCAAACGCGATGGCTTGCTCATAGACCTCCTGCGAGCGGTCCAGGTCCTCAAGTCTCTCCAAAAGGACCCCGAGGTTGTAAGCAGCGAGTGGGGCAAATTCGGGGTGACCCGAAGTGATCGCTTGGACATAGGATTCTTGTGCTCGAGGCATTTCCTCTAACTCTTCAAGCAGGATTCCCAGACCAAAAGCAGCAGCGGGTGCAAAATGTTCGTGCTCTGAGTCAATCGCTTGCTGATAAAGCCTCTGAGCTCGTTTCCATGAGCTCTCTCGTTGTGTCGCGAGAAGACCAGCCAGCCTTACTCCTGATTCCAAAGACTCTTCTTTACGTCCGGCTTGCGCCGCGATGCACCATGCCCGCTGTGCATCATAAAGATCAAAATGAGCCCTGCGGCGGCGGGTATTCTCCGGAGAACTGGACTGGTGAAAGTGCATGACGTAAGGAAAAACCTCTCGGCGCATATGCGATAAAGATCGTGCGCGATCGTAGCGGCATGCGCCATCCACGGTCGTCCCAGCCACGGGAGACACTTTGTCGATATGGACATAGATGCGATTGTTGTCTTCAAGCGCCAGGTGAAGACCGGGCCCGTTTGTGACTTCCCGCACTGAGATTTGCCCACGATGCATTATCGCGCCTCCCTGCGTATCCCGACAAAAGCAGCCTGTGGCCAGCAGGTCCTGCAGGAAAGCTCGGTTGTCTCGGGTTGCGAAGTGGGCGCCGCCAGCTCCTGTGATCAGTACCCCTTCCACGGACCTAATGTGCCGCCATAGACCAAGCGCTAGCAAGCGCCTGTAGAGCAGCGCCATCGTCTTGCGTGCTCGAGCGTCCAACTTAGAGGTTTCTCGCACCTTCGAAGCACCCCTTCTCCTCGAGTTCAAACCGAACGTAGACGCCGGACGCCGAGGCCACCCAGCAGTGAGCGACGGGGGGTAGCTCATCATGAACCAGCAATACCGATCCCGACGCTGACGTCACGGTCATGCACATATTGAACCACCCCGGGTTCGTGCGCACCTTCCATGTTGTGAAGGATCGCGCGATGTCGATCAAGTACGACGCTGAGACGAAGGCGAGGGCGGTGCGTCTGGTCATCGACCACGCGGCCGATTACCAGACGGAGTGGGCCGCGATTACCGCGATCTCGCAGCGGTTGGGGATGACGCCGGAGACGCTGCGCCGCTGGGTGGCGTGCCTCCCCCTTTCCGGACTGCGGAACCCAGCGGGTGTAGAGCGCGATCGCCACCATGGGCAACGTCTGCAGATCTGTGGGACAGCGTTTAGCAGCTGAGTGTGTCGGCGAGCTGAGTGAACCCGGTGACGGCGATGTCGCTGGTGACCTCTGCGGCTAAGTCGGCGACGCGGTTTGGGCCCTTCTCGGCGGGGCGCTCAAGGAAGGCCGTGCGCAGGCCCGCTTCGCGGGCGCCGTTGATGTCCCATTCATGCGCGGCGACCATCATGATCTGAGCTGGGACGACGTCAAGCAGTGCTGCGGCGGTGTGGTAGACGCGCGGGTCGGGCTTGTAGGTCCGGGCGAGTTCGGCGGACAGGATGCAGTCGAACGGCAGCCCAGCAGACCTGATCAGATGGGTGAGCAGCGCGAAGCCTCCGTTGGACAGCGCGGCCAGGACGTAGCGGCTGTGTAGCCGGGTAAGCCCGGCGAGTGCATCGTCCCAGGCTGGAAGTCGGTGCCAGGCGAACACGAGCCGCCGGCGAGCCTGCTCGTCGAACGCGTCGCTGACACCGTGACCTTCGAGGAGCTGATCGAGGGATTCGCGATGCAACGTATCGAGGTAGACCCACCCCCGTTCGCCGGTGCGTACCCGCGCCATGGCCGGCAGGTAGCAGTCGCGCCACTCGTCGGCGAAGGCGCCGGCGTCGAGTGCCACGCCGCGTTCCGCGGCGATCTCGGCGACCTGGTCGGCGACGCCGGTTCGCCAGTCGACAGTGGTGCCGAAGATGTCGAAGGCGAGCACGACGACTTGATCACCAAGCTGCTGCGAGATCACGAGCATCCCTCCGGGTCGGTGTCAGCGGTCAGCTATGGCGAAGGGTCCCAGGAGATGGACGTGGGCGGCCATCCAGATCGGGCAGGGGAACGGGCGGCGGCGCCAGAGACGGCGCCAGGACAAGCGACGGCAGGTGCGACAACCTCCAGCGGGGCTGCGGGGTTGATGGTGGATGAGGATGGATCGCAGTGCCGCGGCAGCGCCGGGATGGTGATCGGCCTGTTCCAGTTCGGCGAGTTCGTTCCATACCGAGTGCACTACCGTGTGCAGGTGCGGTCGCCTGGCCAGCCAGGCCACGCTATGAGCCGATAGTCGCGGTCTTGAATCGGGTTGGGCTGGCATGGTCTGCCCCTCGATCGGATGGAGAAACGGCTGGTGGCCGGCTGGCCGCCGGGATCCGAGCGTCGGGGGCCGCGCGTTTACACCCGCCACCCCGCCGGCGGTCTATGGTGCGGTGGGTGGGCCGCTGGCCGCCGTGTACCGCGCGCGGCCGGTCTCGGTGAGGCTCAACCGCCGCATACACCACGGGTCCTCCTCGGCCAATGCCAGCAACCCGGCGCCGGCAAGGTCGTCGAAGGCGCCGGTCAGGTAGGTCGGGATCGGACGGCCGTAGTCGTAGTAGTGATCACCTGACTTGGCCACCCCACCTCGGTTGGCCCGTTGCAAGGCCAGCGACTCCAGGAACTCTGGGCGCAGCCCGCGGACCAGCTCGATGCCGGTCGCCGGGAGCAGGATGCCGCGGCGATCCCGCAGAGCGTGGTTCACGCCCACCGGTCGTGCTTCCATCGCGGGTCCTTGTTCGCTCGGTGTGGGGCGCTGGTCGACCCTTGGGCGGGTGTTCAGCACCGGTTGGTGGTCAGGGAGACGGGGCCGGACCAAGTCGGAAAGTCATGTGTCGAACCTCGGTCTGATGAAGATGTACGTAAAGCACTACGGATGAACATCCGTAAATCGGGTGAAGCAGTAGGGGTGCTACCGAGCGCATAGCGTCAGTGCAGACTGTCGCCACGGCTCCGGCTGGCGACGGGAGGTTGAGGACGGTGGCCGATCGAGAAGACCCGTCGGCGCTGCGGTGGCTGATCGGCGTCGAACTGGCCAATTTCCGAAAGCGGGCCGGCCGGCGAGGCACCGAAGCGGCTAAGGCGATCGGCTGCTCGCCGGGCAAGATCGGCCACATGGAAAGCGGCCGCAACCAGCAGCAACCGGCCGAAGTCACCGACCTGCTCCGGTTCTACGGCGCGGACCTGGCTGACATCGAACGGCTGGCGTCGCTGGCAGGCGGGGCAGATCGGCAAACCTGGTGGGCGCCGTGGACCGATGTGGTGCCGGACTGGCTGAGGACTTTCGTGGGGCTGGAGGGCCTCGCTCGCACCGCGTCGGACTACGCGACGTTCGTCGTGCCCGCGCTGCTGCAGACCACCGATTACTCACTCGGAGCTACTGTCAGTAGCGGAAGTGTCCGGCCCGATCACACCGAACGTGTCGTGGGGCTACGCATGGACCGGCAGCGGCGGCTGGACTCGGACAGTGAGCCGCTCCGTCTCGTCGCTCTGATCGAGGAATCGGTACTCGACCGGCCGGTCGGCGGTCCGGCCGCGATGCGACGGCAGCTCGAGCACCTCATCTCGATGTCTGAACGGGACAACGTGGAGATCCGAGTGCTGCCCACATCCGTTGGTTGGCACGACGCAGGCATCGGACCGTTCACATTGCTGAACTTCGCCCAAGCGCAGTCCATCGCCTATGTCGAGATCGTGAACGGCGCCGTCTACATTCAAGACCAAGATCAGGTAACGGGGTACACTCGGATCGTCGCGAAGCTGCGTGAGGTCGCACTCTCGCCGACCGACACCGTGGAGGCGATCCGCGCTCGCCTCACCACGCTGACATGAATCCGGAGGCCACCATGCCCACCGCAAGCCACCGCGCCGGGTGGCGGAAGTCGACCTACTCAGCTCAAGCGAATGGGTGCGTCGAGGTCAACTCCAGCAGCGACGGAGTTGAGATCAGACACAGCAAGATCGTCGACAGTCCGGTGATCGGCTTCACCGACGTGCAGTGGTCGCGGTGGCTTGGTGAGGTGGTCTCAGGCGAGCTGACCAACACCAACGGCGCCGTCACCGTGCTCGTCCGTCATGGCTCCTGGACCGTTCACGACGCCACCACAGGCGTCGAGCTGGTGTTTGACGAGCAGGAATGGACCGCCTTCCGCCTGGGCGCCAAGGATGGCGAGTTCGACCCGCTGGTGATGGGAACGGTCACCACCTGCGGCTAGCCCGCTCGTCGGCGGGCCGTGATGGGACCGGATGACCATCACAGTTCGATGATTGCGTTGTCGGGGTCGTCGAGCCATACCCATTGTTGTTGACTGACGGTGACGCCGAAACGGTCGCGTTCCGGTCGGCCGAGTTCTTGCCACTCGGTGTAGGCCGTTTCGAGCGCAGCCCACAGCGGGCCCGTTGCGGCGGCCATGGTGGTGCCGCCGGTCTGGATGAGGCCGAAGGTCGAGCCGTCTGTGCCAAGGCCCCACGTTTGGGTTTCTGTGCTGCCGTCATCAGGGGTGAACTGGATCACCCTGTACGGCCGGGGACAGCGCAGCGAAAGGTAGAAGGCGGCTGGATGACCATCGCTGAGGGCCTCGGGCGGCAGGTCGGTGCGCCGCATGCTCTCGTCGAGCAGGGCAGCCCGGACCTGGGGAGTTGTGGGCTCCGGCGCGTTTCTGACGGCCATGAATCCGCCGTACTGACGCAGGAAGCGTCCGCTCGCTCCTCTAGTGGCGTCGCGGGACAGCAATGCCATCAGGCCGCCGTGCCCGGCGAACCTCAGTGGGATGAGAACCAGCGAACCTTCCCTGGTTTGCTCCAGCCACGCGGGCGGGACGCGGGTCATAGCGACGGTGGATATCACCCGGTCGTAGGGTTCGTGCGCTGCGACGCCCTCGGCGCCGTCGCCACAGACCACCCGGGGGTGGTATCCGGCGGCAGCGAGCGCTCGACGGGCTCGGCCGGACACTGCTGGGTCGACCTCGATGGTCGTGATGTTGGCGTCGCCGAGCCGGTGGGCGAGCAGGGCGGCGTTGTAGCCGGTGCCGGTGCCGATTTCGAGGACTCGGTGGCCGTCGTGCACGTTGAGCGCGGCCAGCATGGCGGCCATCAGGCTGGGTGCGGAGCTGGATGAGGTGGGTGTGCCCTCGACGGTCTCGCCGCGGCGCGCGGCATCAACGGCGCTCTCGTCGCCGTTGACCTGTGTGACGAGCGCGTCATCGGCGTAGATGCCTTCGCGCCATTCCGGCCCACCCTCAACCAGCCGCCAGCCGGGTCGCCCGCGGCAGGGCTGGAAGTAGAACGGGACGAAGGCTTCCCGGGGCACGGTGGCAAAGGCGGCCCGCCACTCCGGGCTGGTGAGCAAGGTCTCCTGGGCGAGTTGGTCGGCCAGAACAGCGCGCAGATCCGCGGTTGTTGGGTTGGCGATCACGGCTTGGTGTTCTCCAGGGTCAGGGCGTCAGCGATGGCCGAGGCGATCGCGATGCGCAGCGGGTGATCCCAGGCCCATTGACCAGCAGGGTTGGCTTCAATCAGCCACCACACCCCGGCGTGATCGACACAGAGGTCACATGCGGCGAAGCGCAGGCCCAGGCGATCAAGGAAGTCCAGCAGCGCCACCCGTACGGACCCCGGGACGTCGATCGGTTCCCAGGTGATCGCGTTGTGGTCAACTCGCCAGTCCAGCGGGACCGTGCCCCCGGGCCCCCGCGGGGTAATGGCAAAAAGGCGGTCGTCAATGCAGGTGACCCGCGCATCACAGACCTTGTCGATGCGCGTCTGCAACATAATCGGGGCCATCTGGACCGCCTCGCTGCGGCACTGCTCGGCGGTAACTGATGTTGAGTAGGTGAGGTGGGTCCGGCCGCCGATGACGACAGGGTCGCCGCGGAACGCTTTGTACAGCACTGGCCCCGCGCTGTCGGCGAAACGTGCCGCGCTGTCGGGATCATTCACGATGGCGGTCCGGGGGACCGGCAGATTGCACGCCACCGCGGTGCTCAGTTGGTGTGGTTTGTGTTCCGCGGCGTGCACAGCGGGAGGCCAATTAATCCACCGGGCACACGGCAGGGCCGCGAGTAGGCCACGCAGCCCCCAACGGGTCTCCGTTTCAATCCACGCGCCGATCGCGGGATCGATGCCGGCTGGCGCAGCAGGGCGGGAGGGCCGACGGTAGTAGATCCCGATGGCGTCCTCGATCCGAGCTGTCCGGGACGGGGTACGCAGCAGGCCTACCCAGCCAGCGTTGGAAAGTTCGGCGGCCACCCTGATTTCGTTCAGGTCGAACCGCACTACCGGCACGTTGCGGCGATTCAGTTCATCGATCACCATGTCGGCTGTCGCGTCCAGGCGCCGCGTCACCACCCATACCGACCGGCCCATCGAGGTCCACCTCAATCTTCGGTGTAGTCCTCGTCGGTCTCCGGGCCACCCTTGCCGTCGGTGTTGCTGTTGGTGTTCGTCTTGCCGGTGGAATGCTTGCACCAGGGCATCAGCCCGCCGAATTCCCCGTCCCGGACTAGCGTGATCTGTAGATCGGGGTCGTACACCAACGAGGAGAGGTTGACTTCCTCGACGGGTACGGGCTCTCGGGCGGCCACTGCTAACCCGAACGGAAGTGACACGTCAACAGCGGTCATACGGTCGCTCCCAGTATCAATCATGCAGTCACCGACGGTGAAGCCTTCTTGTTCTTGCTAGGCACGCCGGGCTACCGGCTGTGTCATTCCCCACTGCCATCGGAAGGCAGTCTACGTAAATCGCTACGGATTATCATACACAGATCGGGTGAACCTCTTACCTGACGCTGCCACGGGTGCGGGCCGTGAACTCGGCGCTACCGACGTCCGGTGGGGGTAGAAATGTCCGTAGTGTCGAGTTCGCGACGTCCAGCTCGTCGTCTGGTCGCACGGGGCTGGTAGGTCGTCACCGCCACGTCGAGGGAGGGGCGCCCCCGCCCGATCAGCCTTCGCCGCGCCCCGCGCTCTGACTCCAAGCCCGTCCCCCTTGGCTCTACGCCGACGCTGCGCTTGGTCGCCTCAGCAGGCGCGGCAGCTTGCACTCGCCGGGCTCGAGTGCTAAACACGGGTTAGCACTCGACTCGTTCGAGTGCCAGCTGTACCAACACTGAGGTCGGGACGGTGAGTCCGGCAAGCGCTGGACGTCCGTCGCGGGCACCGAGCCTGGCCGAGCACTGTGTCCTTGCCGCGGATATGCCGCGGCGCCCATGACCGGAGGACCACACCGCAATGGCCAAAATGATCGCGTTCGACGAGGAAGCCCGTCGCGGTCTTGAGCGCGGGATGAACCAGCTCGCCGACGCCGTCAGGGTGACGCTCGGCCCCAGGGGCCGCAACGTCGTCCTGGAGAAGAAGTGGGGTGCCCCCACCATCACCAACGATGGTGTGAGCATCGCCAAAGAGATCGAGCTCGAGGACCCGTGGGAGAAGATCGGGGCCGAGCTCGTCAAGGAAGTTGCCAAGAAGACCGATGATGTCGCAGGTGACGGCACCACCACCGCCACCGTGCTGGCCCAGGCGCTGGTCCGCGAGGGCCTGCGCAACGTCGCCGCCGGCGCCAACCCGATGGCGCTCAAGCGGGGCATCGAGAAGGCCGTCGAGGCCGTCTCCGCGCAGCTGCTGAACTCGGCCAAAGAGGTCGAGACCAAGGAGCAGATCGCGGCTACCGCCGGCATCTCCGCTGCTGACCCCTCGATCGGCGAGCTCATCGCCGAGGCGATGGACAAGGTCGGCAAGGAAGGTGTCATCACCGTCGAGGAGAGCCAGACCTTCGGCCTCGAGCTCGAGCTCACCGAGGGCATGCGCTTCGACAAGGGCTACATCTCGCCCTACTTCGTTACCGACCCCGAGCGTATGGAGACGGTTCTCGACGACCCGTACATCCTGCTCGCCGCCACCAAGGTCTCGGCGGTCAAGGACCTGCTCCCGATCCTGGAGAAGGTCATGCAGTCCAGCAAGCCGCTGATGATCATCGCCGAGGACATCGAGGGCGAGGCGCTGGCCACCCTGGTCGTCAACAAGATCCGTGGGATCTTCAAGTCGGCCGCGGTCAAGGCACCCGGATTCGGCGACCGTCGCAAGGCAATGCTGGGCGACATCGCCATCCTCACTGGTGCCGAGGTGATCAGCGAGGAGGTCGGGCTCAAGCTGGAGAACACCGACCTGTCGCTGCTGGGCCGCGCCCGCAAGGTCGTCATCACCAAGGACGAGACCACTATCGTCGAGGGTGGGGGCGACGCCGACCAGATCCAGGGCCGGGTCAACCAGATCCGCTCCGAGATCGACAGCTCGGACTCCGACTACGACCGCGAGAAGCTGCAGGAGCGGCTGGCCAAGCTGGCCGGCGGCGTCGCAGTGATCAAGGCCGGAGCGGCCACCGAGGTGGAGCTCAAGGAGCGCAAGCACCGCATCGAGGACGCGGTGCGCAATGCCAAGGCTGCCGTCGAGGAGGGCATCGTCGCCGGTGGCGGCGTCTCGCTGATTCAGGCGGGCGCGCTGGCGTTCGAGAAGCTCGAGCTGACCGGTGACGAGGCGACCGGCGCCAACATCGTCCGCGTGGCGCTGGAGGCTCCGTTGAAGCAGATCGCTATCAACGCCGGCCTCGAGGGTGGCGTGGTGGCCGAGAAGGTGCGCGGTCTCAAGCCCGGGTGGGGCCTCAACGCCGCTACCGGCGAGTACGAGGATCTGATCAAGGCCGGCATCATCGACCCGGCCAAGGTCACCCGCTCGGCGCTGCAGAACGCGGCGTCGATCGCGGCTCTATTCCTCACCACCGAGGCCGTGATCGCTGACAAGCCGGAGAAGCACCCGGCACCGGCGGGCGGCGGCATGCCCGACGGCGGCGGCATGGACTTCTGATCCGCTAACCGCACCGAAAGGAGCCGGGACCTCTCACGAGGACCCGGCTCCTTTCTTGTGCTTGCGCCAGCTGAGCGTCGCTGTGACCATGCCGTGGTGGTTGCTCACGCAAGCTCAGTCACGAGGCAAGCAAGTCCGGGCAGGACCTGATCACGCCAGCCGGGTCCCATCCGTTCGAAGGCGTCGCGGCTGCGCTTGTCGTCGAGATCGAACCCGGAGTGCTCGAGGAAGAGCCGCGTCCCAGCGCCCTCGGCGACCAGTCGCCAGGTCAGCGTCCAACTCCCGTTGAACCTGTAGACGAACCGCTCACGGGGTTCGACCTCGATAACCTCGCAGGGTATGGATCCCCAGCCGGGCATCTGCAAGTGGAACCGGTGGCCGACGACGGCTGCGATGTCGCCGGGTACCCACCAGCGGGCGTGCAGCTGCGGTTCGGTCAGGGCGCGCCACACCTTCGCTGGTGAAGCGGCGATGAACTGGTCCACGGAGATGGTCGCGGTGTGGGCGTCAGTCATGAGGGATCCTCGTCCTCCAGCAGATCGGCGAGCGTGCGCAGGCGATCACGCCAGAACCACACGGGCGGTCCGTCGGGGAGTCGGATCTCCTCGGTGACGTCGAATCCATGGCGCAGGTAGAGCCGCTTGTTGTCCTCACTCGATGCCTCAAGATAGGCGGGTATTGCTTCCCGATCACACCTGTCGAGCACCAGCTTCATCAGCTTCGTGCCGATACCTTGGGACTGCCGATTAGGCGTGGTTCCGAGAAAGAACAGGTAGTAGTGGGCAGTTCGCGGATGTTTCTCGCTCAGTAGTTGAAAAATTTGGTACATTTTTTCCATAGCTGGTCCCATCAGCTGCCCGAGAGCCTCGGCTAGCTGCTCGCCATCATCGTCGACGCCGGGTGGCACCCAGACCGCCCCGGCTGCCACATCATCTGTTGTGTAGACCTCGCCATGGCCGATATTTGCTCTGTTGATGATCTCGAAGAATCCGGGTAACAATTCACCACGGTCGGCATCATGGGGGAGTATCCAGGAAAATACCGGGTCGTCAAAAAAGCTGCGACGAGCGTTGTGGACAGCTTCGGAAGGTCTTCTTGGGTTGCCTTTCGCAGTTGGAGGGCCACCGGATTCTCCATGCAAACCTCCGCTCTTATGGCGCGCAGTCAGATCATTGCTCTGCGGGCACCGCGCACGCAAGGATTTCAGCGTGACAACACCCCAGGAGGACTCCCATCCGCCGCTGGCCCGCCGGCTGGGTCTGACCGACGCGGTCGTGCTGGGCCTGGGCTCGATGCTCGGCGCCGGGGTCTTCGCTGCCTTCGCACCTGCCGCGGCTGCTGCCGGCGCCGGGTTGCTGGTGGCCCTGGCCATCGCCGCCGGTGTCGCCTACTGCAATGGCATTGCCTCGGCGCAGCTTGCGGCTCGCTACCCCGAATCCGGAGGTACCTACCGCTACGGCCGGCATCGGTTGGGGCCGGCCTGGGGATTCCTGGCGGGCTGGGGGTTCGTGGTTGGCAAGACGGCCAGTTGCGCAGCGATGGCCGTGACCTTCGGGGCCTACACCTGGCCCGCCCATCCCACACTCCCGGCGATCACCGCTGTGGTGGTCCTCACCGCGGTGAACTATCTCGGGATCACCAAGACCGCCCGGTTGACCAGGGTCCTGGTTGCGCTGACGCTGCTTGCCCTGGCCGCGGTCGTGGTGGCCGCGCTAGGCGGTGGCCACGCCGATCCGGCCAACCTCACCGGCTGGACCAGTGGCGGGCTGACCGGCATCACCCAGGCTGCCGCGCTGTTGTTCTTCGCCTTCGCCGGCTACGCGCGGATCGCCACCCTCGGAGAGGAGGTCCACGAACCCGGCCGCACCATCCCGCTGGCCATCCCGATAGCTCTGGGCATCGTCGTCGCGGTGTATGCGCTGGTTGGCGTGGCCGCGCTGGCCGCGGTGGGTCCGGCCGCGCTGGCCGCATCGTCGGCTCCGCTCGCCGCGGCCACCCAATCCGGGGCGCTGAGCTGGCTTACCCCCGTGGTGCGCATCGGCGGAGCAGTCGCCTCAGCCGGTGTGTTGTTGTCGCTGCTGGCCGGTGTCGGCCGCACCGTGCTGGCGATGGCCCGCGACCATGAACTCCCGCATGTGCTGGCCGCCATTCACCCCCGTCACCAGGTTCCCCACCGCGCCGAGGTCCTGCTCGGCCTCACGATCACGGTCATCGTGCTGCTTGCCGACCTGCGGGGCGCGATCGGGTTCTCCAGCTTCGCCATCCTGATCTACTACGCCATCGCGAACGCCGCCTCCTTCACCCTGCCCGGCCGCGCGCGCCGGTGGCGGCGCCCACTGGCCATACTCGGGGGTGCTGGCTGCGCGGTGCTGGCATTGACGCTGCCACTGACCACCGTGTTGATCGGGGCCGCTGTGCTTGTGGTTGGGCTGCTCTTGCGAGCAGCCCAACCACTCGTGGGGGGGGGGGAACAGGGGGGGGACGAGGTAG
>CAXUFG010000012.1:13377-44141 GCA_964250265.1 uncultured Pseudonocardiaceae bacterium
TGTCATGACACTGTTACGCACTCACGAGTGGTTGCCGACCGCGCTCGGGAGAAGTCAGTCGCCGGTCTGGTGGGGGGCTATGTAGCTCTGTGCATCCGGAGACGCGAACAGCGGTCTCACTTCCCGGATCCCGCCGGGCACGGCGGGATCCGCAACGGCGACGTAGGACTCCCGGGCAGCGGGGGAGCCCGGCTTGGCGAAGCTGAGGTCGGCGACCAGATTGTCCGTGGTGATGGTGGTGAGCTGGCGCAGCGCCTCCTGGATCCCCGCCCGGCTCAGGTCACCGTTGATGCAGGCCCGGGTGAGCAGCTGGCCCCAGATCCGGCCGATCGCGTAGCCGTAGGGCACGCCGCTGTTGGGCAGCTCCCGGTAGCCGGCCTGCCGGTAGGCCTCGGCGACGTGCTGGGCCTTGGGCACAGCGGAGGAGAACGGCACCGAGCTCGCCACCACCGAGAGGTTGTTCAGGGCTCCGGCAGCTGGGCCGGTCAGTAACCGAGGTGTGAACACCGGGCTGTTGCCGACCATCGGCACGCCCAGCCGCACCTCCTGGTTGGCTGCGGCGGCTGCGGCTGCCTGGTCCGGCGTGGTGCTCAGCGCGATCGCCCTCGGTCGAGGCTCGGCGGCGAAAGCCGCTACGACGTCGCGCATCGCCGACTCGGTGCTGACCTTCGTCTCGCGCAGGTTCAGGTGGTGGCGCTGGGCGAAGTACTGCGCGCCGCGTAACCCGTTGGCGCCGTAGTCACCGTCGAGCCAGATGTGGCCGATGGTGTCGCCGTCGTGGATCTTGCCCTGCTCCATCAGGTAGGACAAGCCGTTGATCATTTCGACATCGTAGGTGGCAGCCGGGATGATCACATACGGGTTGCTGAGCAGCTCTGATGATTTCGACAGCGCGACCACGCTGGTTTCGTTGTCGATCATGCGCTGGCTCAGGGCGGCGTTGGCCGAGGAACCGACGATCTGCATGAAGCCCAGTACCTTGGGCTCCAGTGCGGAGTACTGGGTGCTCGCCTGGACGGCGTTGTCCTGGTAATCGCCGATCTTCAGGGTGATCTTCCGTCGGCAGATCCCGCCTTCGGCGTTGGTCTCCTTGATCCACAGTTGCTGTCCTTGGACGACCCCGGTGCCGACCTCGTTGAACGGGCTGGACTTATCGGTCAGCGCACCGAGGGTGATCTCGGTGCGGGTGACGCCGAAGTCCGTGGTGGGATCTTTGAGTTTCGCGCGCGATGCCGAGTTCGGTGCATTGGTCGAGCAACCGGCCAAGGCGAGGACGCTCGCCAGTGCCACGGTCGGGAGAGCCAGTGCACGCCGCATCTCATCGTCCCTTCGTCGAGCGCCACCGTAGAGGACAACGCGGGCGGGATTGGCGGGGTGACGGTCCGGCGAGGGTGCACATGACCGTCAGGGCTTCGGGATCGACCGGCGGATCGAGGCCGCCGCGATCAGCGTGGCCAGGAGCCCACCACTGCCGGCGACCAGGAAGGCGACGCGCGGATTGGTGGCGTCGAGGAGCAGGCCGCCAAGCACATAGGCCAGTGCTGCGGCCACACCGACGGCGCCGTAGAGACTGCCGAACACCCGCCCGACGAGAGCGCGCGGCACGGTGCGTTGCAGCAGGGTGTTCACGGCGACGTCCATCGCTGCGATTCCCACCCCGCGGACGGTCTGCACCCCGAACGCGACCGCGACCGCCCATGCCAGGCCGGTGAGCAGGTTGCCGGCGCTGCTGATCGCGAAGCCGGCGAGCAACAGCGCCACCATGCTCCGTCGGTGTGGTCGGGCGAGGAGCGCGTATCCGAGGAACAGCCCGACGCCGACCGCGGCGAGCAGGAGTCCGGCGCCGGAGTCTCCGCCGCCCAGGGTGTCGGTCGCCAGGAACACGAGGGCGACGTCGTCGATGCCGTTGAACGCGACGATCCCGAAGAACCCGAGCCCGATCGTCCGGACCAGCGGCGTGGCCCAGATGTAGCGCAACCCGGCCGTGGTGTCCTGCCAGAACCTGGAACGCGGCGGATCGACCGGTGCTGCGCTGGCCGGCAGCCGCAGGAACGCCAGCAGGATGGCCGAGACGAGGAAGGTGCCGGCGTCGACGAGCAGGACGCCCCGGACACCCAGGATGGGGAACAGCAGTGCGGCCAGCAGCGGCCCGAGGGCTTCCCCGCCGTTGGTGCCGATCCCTATTGCGGCGTTGGCGCTCTCCAGATGCTGATCCGGCGCCACGGCAGGGACCGCGGCCCGGGACGCGGGCTGGAAGATCTGCCCGGTGATCGCCCGCAGCGCGACCAGGACCAGCAACAGCGGCAGCGACGGCAGCCACACCGCGATAACCGCTACCAGCGTGCCTTGGGCGGCCTCGCAGCCGAGCATGACCCGCTTGAGGTCGAACCGGTCGCTGACTGTGCCGGTCAGCGGTCCGAGCAGGGCGGGCGCGAAGTCGCCGACGAGCAGGAGCAGGGCTACCGCTAGGGCCGCCCCGGTGGCGTCGGCGACGTAGAGCATGAGCGCGACCAGGCTGAGCGAGTCACCGAGGAACGACACCGTCCGCGCGGTCCACAGCAGCCGCAACGGCCGGTTCGCCCGCAGCAGGGACAGCGATCCCATCCGGTCCGATGCCTGGTTGTCCGCCACGACGGTGAGATCCTCCCATGCGGGAGCTGCATCATCGGCGATCCTGCCGCTCGGCTGAGCCGGTGCGAAAGCGCGGGGAATCGCGGTCGAGCTGGACGATTGCTCGACCCATCTCGTCGATCACGCCCAGCTGGACCAACCGGCCGAAGCGCGGATCACCGGCCGCAGCCAGCCGTCGAAGTCCCTCTAGGTGGTCCGTGATCCTGGCCTTCACGGCATCGAGCACCGTATCGATGTCTCCGCGGTGGCCGTAGGCGTCGAGGAGAAGACGCAGCCGGCGCGGTCGGTCTGAGAAGTTGGTGGAGCCATCGGCTGCCGCGACGTCTTGGGCGACCAGCGGTACCCAGGAAAACGCCACGAACGCCAGGTCGCTCAGCGCTGGACCGGGACCGGCGAAGTCCCAGTCGATGAATCCCATCAGGCGCCCGCTCGGGATTTCCGTGCCGGCATCGTCGGTGTCCTGCCATACAGCGTTGTAGGGACCCGCGTCGTTGTGTCCGATGATGTCTCCGGGCTGCCACGGGTGTTGTGACGCCCGCCACCGGGCATCCGGGGGTGGAACGAAATCGGCGACCGCATCGTGGTAGCTGCGCAGCCATCGGCCGGCCTGCCCGAGCGCTTCGTCGGAGTGCGCCCATGCGGGCCAGGGCCGGGCGGATCCGACCGTCTTCCCGGGCAGGTAGCTCAGCACCTCTCGGCCCTGCGCATCGGTGCCCAGCACCCGTGGCGCCCCGGCGAAGTTGCGACCTTCGAGGTGGCGCAGCAGGGCATGCACGGCCGGTGTCCACGACCCGGTCGGCCGCCGCACCGTGCCATCCACGAGAACCGCGCCGCCCGCATTGCCGCCTGGTAGCCGCTGCTCCTCCACGGACTCAACCGTAGCCACAGGACCACATGATTACGCGATTACATGGGTGGGTCAGCCAGGCGAGCCGGTCGGCGATCTCGACTCAGCTCGACCATGGCCCGGTAGAACGCCGCGATCTTGGTCATGCTGACCCGGTTGGGGTTGCTGACGTAGTCCGTTCATGAGGAGGGCGAGCAGGCGGTCGGCTTGAGCGGAGCTGTCCGGGGTGTCCTGGGCGGCCCAGGCGATAGCGCCGACCATCTTCAGCACATCCGCTTCGTCCACATCGGCGACGACCACGCCCGATTGCCGCGCCCGCGCCAGCAACGCAGCCCCCACCTCGAACATCTCCGCATGCCAGGTCGATACCAGGCCATTGCGGCGGTCGAGCGCCGAGTTCATCACCGCGGTCGCCAGACCCCGATAGGTCAGGCCATGCATGAGCGCAGCACGCAACCACGTGGACAACGCGTCGAACTCGTCCTCGACTGTCAGCAGCCCGCGACCAAGGTCGATCAACTCGGCTATCTGCTCGGCGAGCACCGCCTCGATGAGATCCAGCCGAGTGGGGAAATGCCGGTACAGCGTCCCGCTGGCCACTCCTGCCCGCCGAGCGATCTCGTCCAAGGAGGCGTCCACGCCGAACTCGGCGAACGCAATTCGCGCCTGCTCGAGCAACTGCTCGTAGTTACGTCGGGCGTCTGCACGCCTCGGACGCCCGGCACGCGACCGCGATTCGTGGCCTGTCAGCGCAATCACCACCCTTGCTAACCGGGGACACAGTCCGCTATTGTGTCCACCTAACCGGACTATGTCTCACCTTAGTGGCATGACTCACCTCAAAGCATGGAGGGGCCGCCCCTATGGCGCTGTCGGAACATGACCGAATCGACATCAACGACCTGATCAATCTCCACGGCCACCTCACGGATGCGGGCAAGCTGGACCAAGCGGGTGAGCTGTTCACCCCAGATGTCACCTATGACCTGGACGACTTCAGTCTCGGCTCGTTGCACGGGACCGCGGCCATGCGTGAGGTCGCGCTCGCATTGGGCGATGCCAACCCGGTCGGTCAGCACGTCACCAACATCGTGATCACACGGATCGACGATCGCTCGGCGCGGGTCCAATCCAAAGGAATCGGCATCAAGGCCGACGGAACGGCCGGCAGTGTCGTCTACGACGACATCGTCACGCGCCAGCCCGACGGCTGGAAGATCCGCTACCGCAAGGTGACTGCCAGGCGAGCGGCACTCGGCGAGCAAGAAGCTGGTCCGCGTGAGGTTCTCCAGCGTTGGCGCCAAGCCGCGATCAGCCAGTCCGCCCATGACATGGGCCGCGTGTACGCAGTCGACGCGGTCCATGAGTTCCCGTTCACACGCCCAGGTGTGCCCTCCCGGCTCGAGGGCCGGGACGAGATCGTGAGTTGGGCAGCCGCAGTGTGGAAGACCAACACGTTCAAGTACGAGCGTTACCGCACCCTTGCCATCTACGAGACCAACGATCCAGACACGATCATCGTCGAGCAGGAAGCCCTCGGGACCAGCACATCCACCGGCGAGTTCGCGCTTCCCAACATCGTAGTGCTCACCGTGCGCAATGGGCAGATCGCCCATCTGCGCGACTACGTCAACATCCTGGCAGCCGCAGCCGCCATGGGACACGATATCTGAACGCGTCAAAGCCATGATCGCCCACGTTGCGACACCGATTGATCAACATTCCGGCACGGCTGGTGTCGCATGCCGGGCAACCGAGCTCGGTGGTGCCCGCACAGAAGGACGTAACCGCAATGCCAGCCAGGAGAAACTCACCCCCACCACTGGACGGTGAGATCCGCTTCGATCAGCAGACGCGAGCCGCCGCGGCGGATGACTTCGGGCACATCGTCCACCGGACACCGGAGAGCGTCCTGCTGCCGGCATCCGATCAGGATGTGGCCGCGACAGTCCGCTGGGCCGCCGGGCGAGGCCGCTCGCTCGCGCCCCAGGGGCGGCGCCACTCGGTTTTCGGTCGCGGGCAGGTCCACGGCGGCATCGTGATCGACATGAGGCGGCTCCGAACCGTCCACCGTGTCCAGAGTGACCGAGTCGTGGTCGACGCGGGGGCGACCTGGAGCGAGGTGCTCGCCGCGACTCTGCCGCACGGGCTGACCCCGCCGGTCCTCACCGACTACCTCGGCCTGTCGGTCGGCGGAACCCTGGTGGTCGGCGGCGTCGGTGGCGAGATCTCACGGTTCGGCCTGCAGAGCGACAACGTCCTCGACATGCAGCTCGTCACCGGGACGGGCCAGCAGGTCAGCTGCTCGCCGACCAGCAACGCCGACCTGTTCGATACCGCTCGCGCCGGGCTCGGGCAGGTGGGCGTCATCACCAGGGCAACGATCCGGCTCGTCCCGGCACCGCAGCAGGTCCGCCGGTTCCTGCTCTCCTACCCGGACCTGAGGGCGATGCTGCAGGACGGACGTAAGCTGGCCGCTGACAACCGGTTCGACGCGGTGCAGGGCGCAGTGCTTGCCGCGCCGACCGGGGGGTGGAGGTTCCGGCTCGATATCGTGAAGGAGTTCTCCGGGAACCCACCAGGCGACAACGCGCTGCTCACCGGCTTGTCCGACGACCGGTCGCAGGCAGAGCCGAGCACGATGCCCTACCTTGACTATCTCACCCGGCTCGTCACGCTGGAGAAGGCGTTGCGCTCCAACGGCCAGTGGTTCTTCCCGCACCCGTGGCTCACCACCTTCATCGGTGACTCCACCGTGGAGCCCGTGGTCAGCGCCGAATTGGTTGAGCTGACGCCGACGGACTTGGGAGCCTTCGGCCAGGTCGTGCTCTCGCCGTTCCGCCGCCGATCGATCACGAGCCCGTTACTTCCGTTGCCGTCGGACGACCTGTGCTACGCGTTCAACCTGGTACGGATCCCGACGACGGACAGCGTCGCAGAAGCCGACCGGCTCATGACGGCCAACCGAGCGGTCTACGACCGAGTCCGCGCCGCGGGCGGGACGATGTACCCAGTCAGCGCCTTCCCGGTGTCCCGCGACGACTGGCGAGAGCACCTTGGCTCGGCCTTCGCACAACTCAGCGACGCCAAGACGAAGTACGACCCGGGCAACGTTCTCACACCGGGCTATGAGATCTTCTCGTGATCCTCGGGCCTGTCGTACCCGACGGTCCGACAATGGTCATTCCACGGCGCGACCGGTAATGCGCCGGTAGCTGGCGGTGATCGCGGTGAGCTCGCCGCTGCGGGCGAGGTCCTGAGGGGCTCGCCCCGCGGCGGCGTGGCCGGCCCGGTGCATCTCCCGGTTGGCCAGCACGACGCCGGCGGTGGCGCCGCGCCGTGCCCTTTCGTAGCCGGCGAGTCCGGTGATCGGATCGGTGGAGCTGGTCAGGTTGGAGGCCAGTATGCGGGCGTCGATGATGGCTTGGGAGGCCCCGTTGGCGCCGACGGGATACATCGGGTGCGCGGCGTCGCCGAGCAGGGTCACCCGGCCCCGGCCCCAGGACGGCAACGGATCCCGGTCGACCATCGGGTACTCGAGTATCTCGGTACTGCCGGTGATCAGTCCCGGCACGTCCAGCCAGCTCCATGTCCAGCCGGTGTAGTAGGGCAGTACGTCCGCTGCGCGGCCGGGGCGGTTCCAGCTGGCGTCCTCGGTCAGGGGTTCCGGTTCGGACACCGGCACCTGGCAAACCCAGTTGATCAGCGCGCGACCACGGTCGAGGGCTCGCCGGGAGATCGGATAGGCGATGAACTGGACACCGCTGCCATCCTCAACGATGATCATGGAGCGACCGCTGAGGAACGGTTCACCCTCGGTGACACCGCGCCACATCCGAACCCCGGACCACAGTAATGGTCCCTGATCCGGATGCAGCTGGGCACGCACCGTCGAGTGCAGGCCGTCCGCTCCGATGAGCGCGTCCGCCTCGATCTCCTGAGCTGACCCGGCGGCGCGGTCGAACACCTGCGCGCGAACCGCGGCCGCGGTCTGTTCGACGCGCTCCAACCGAGTCCCGGTGCGGACGGCATCGGGGCCCAGCCGCTCGCGCACCGCCGCCAGGAGCAGCATCTGCAGCTCGCCGCGGTGCACTGAGTACTGCGGCCAGTCGTAGCCGGCGGCCAGCCCGCGCGCTTCGGCAAAGATCCGGTTGCCGGACCGGTCGAGGTAGACATGTTCCGCGGTGGGGATGGCGGTGGCGGCCAGCTCGTGGCCCAGACCCAGGTCGGTGAGCTCCCGTACCGCAGGCGGCTGCACATTGATGCCCACCCCCAGCGGCCGGATCTCCCGGACCCGCTCGATGACGGTCGCGCTGATCCCCGCGGCGTGCAGGCTCAGGGCGGCGGTCAGCCCGCCGATCCCCGCCCCGGTAATCAGTACGTCTCCTGCGCCCACTAGCTGCCGGATTCGGGTCGGTCGAGCACCCGTAACCAGGTCCCGTCCGGCTGGCGGCGTGCCACTTGCACCCTACCGCCGGTGTTGTCGCTCGGGCGCGTCGAGGTAAGGGCGAGGTCACCGCTGCGCAGCGTGGGTAGGGATTCCTCCCGCTCGAAGTGCGGCCGGTTCGCGACCAGTTTCTCGTACACCGCGCGGATCGCCTCCCGGCCGACTGTCACCTCTCCGACCGGGAAACCCAGTACCGCGTCGGGCTCATAAAGTTCCGCAAGCCCCTCGGCGTCGCCGGCGTTCACCCGCTCGACGACCAACCGCGCCAGATCCTCCGGCTGGGCGGCGCGCTCACGTCCACCGTTCATTGTCAACTCCTCGGTTGTCATACCTCCACCATGCGCCGTCCGCATCGAGAAGTCGAAGAGCTAGTTCAGCTAGCTACTAGAATGAACAGTTATGGAGCTGAGGCAGTTGGAGTACTTCGTTGCGGTGGCCGAAGAGGCCAATTTCACCAAAGCGGCGGCCAAGGTCCACGTCTCCCAACCAGGGGTGAGCGCTCAGATCCGCCAGCTCGAGCGAGAGCTCGGCCAGGCATTGCTGGATCGCTCGGGGCGCGCAGTGCGCCTGACCGACGTGGGTGCCGCCGTGCTTCCCTACGCCCGGGCAGCGCTCGGGGCCATCGCCGGTGCACGACTTGTGGTCGACGAGCTCACCGGGCTGATCCGCGGCCGGGTCGCCGTGGGGATGGTGACTTCGCACAATATCGATCTGGCCGGCCTGCTTGCCGACTTCCACCAAGACCACCCGGCCGTTGAGATCATGCTCTCCGAGGGCAACTCCGACGATCTGGTCGAGGCACTGCGCGTGGGATCGCTCGACGCCGCGGTCATCGGCCTGGCGAACACGACCCCGCCGGGTATCGGGACCCTGGTCGTCGCCGACGAACGCCTCGTCGTCGCGGTCTGCCCCACCAGCGCACCGTCCGCGCGAACCACCATCACTCTCGACGCCATCCGGGACCGGACGTTGATCAGCCTTCCTCGGGGCACCGGGCTGCGTGCCCGCCTTGACGAGGCCTGCGCCGCGGCTGGCTTTGCGCCACGCATCGGGTTCGAGGCCAGCGACCCACACGTCGTGGCGCAGCTCGCGGCCCGAGGTCTGGGTTTGGCGATCCTGCCCGAAGCCTTCGCCAGAGCCCACCCGGCGCAACTTCATGTCATGGTCCTCATCCGGCCCTCTTTGCGGGGACGCCTTGCCTTCGCCTGGAGGACCCAAGCGCCGACCAGCCCCGCGGCCCGAGCGCTCATCAGCCACGCGCGCGCCGTGCTGGCAGTCGCAGCTTCCTGGTGAGCGTGCGCTCGGGCTCCCGAACTCAACAGCAGAGTTTTTGATCAAGCTCCAACGGCTCTGCTGTTGAGTCGTCGGCGCCCCTGGCGGGGTGCCCGTCGGGAGGAAGGGAGCTGACAGGGACCGCAGATCACCAGAGCCGTACGGCGCGCCAAAGGACGCTGGGCCAGCTTGAGATTTGGATGACCGGAAGAGTATTTTGGTCATCGGTCAGAATCGAGATGGCGGAGCGAGGTACCGGTGCCACCGCAGGGACGTACTGAACAGGCCATCCGCGAGCAGCGGATCCTGGATGCTGCTGGCGAGCTGCTGCTGCGCTTCGGGTACCGGCGGGTCACCGTCGAGGACGTCGCCGCCCGGTCCGGGGTCGGCAAGGGCACGGTCTACCTGCACTGGAAGGCCAAGCAGGAGCTATTCGCCACCCTGTTGCTGCGCGAGGTGGGCGACGTGATGCAGGAGTTGGTCGGGGGCATGCGGGCAGACCCTGCCGAGGTGTTGCTGCACCGGATGATGCGGGCGAGTTTCCTGGCGATCTTGCGCCGGCCACTGGCCCGAGCGCTTTACACCCGTGACATCGACACGCTGGGCAAGCTCGCCGGTAGCGAGCTGCTCCACGACCGGCAACGAGGCTCGGACGACCTCTTCGCCGAGTACGTTGACCTGCTGCGGGAGCACCACCTGCTGCGCACCGACACCGACAGGTCCACCCAGGTGTATGCCATGCAGGCGGCCGGTGCCGGGTTCTACTTCATGGAGCAGTTCCTGCCGCCGGAGGAGCAGCTGCCTCTGGAGCGCAAGGCGGCGGCACTCGCGGAGATCATCCGGCGGGCTTTCGAACCGCCAGAGGATCCCGACATCGAGACACTGCGCGCCATCGCCCCCAGGGCCATCGGGCTCTTCGATCTCATGCGCACGGGCCGCCCCGCCGACCCGACCGCTTCTGTACGGGAGGAATCATGACGAACGAGCACGCCACCCAACCCACCGTCCCAAGCGCTGCGGACGGCGGCGTCTCCCTGCTTCCCTGGCTGCGCGAGATGCGTGAGCGCCAGCCGGTGTGGCGGGATGCCTACGGCGTCTGGCACGTGTTCCGCTATGCCGACGTCCATCGAGCGATCTCCGAGTACGAGGTGTTCTCCTCCGACATCGGCCGGGTGTTGCCCGTCGGGAAGAAGCTGAGCGAAGGCAACCTGCCGCGCACCGACCCACCACGTCACCACCAGCTGCGCCGGCTGGTCGGTGCGGCGTTCAGCCCGAAGGTCGTCAACGGACTCGCCCCCCGCATCGCGGAGATCACCGGCGAGCTGCTCGACGCCACCGGGGGCTCAGGCGAGTTCGACCTGGTCCCCACCCTGGCCTACCCCCTGCCGGTGACCGTGATCGCCGAGCTGCTCGGCCTACCGGCCTCGGACCGGGAGTTGTTCGGAATCTGGGCGGACCGGCTGTTCGGTCGGGAGGTCTCGGATCCGACCGATCCGGAGCTCGGCAAGCAGATCGATGAAGCCACTGCGGACATGCTCGCCTACCTGCACGAACACTGCCGGGAGCGGAGGGCCCACCCCAAGGAGGATTTGATCAGCACGCTGGCCACCGTGGAGGCCGACGGCGAGCGGCTCACCGACCCGGAGGTCGTCAACTTCTCTCTCGTGCTGCTGCTCGCCGGGCACATCACCACGACCGCGCTGCTGGGCAACACCGTCCTGTGCCTCGATGAGCATCCCGACGTGCTGGCCGAGCTGCACGCCGACCGCTCGCTCATCCCGGCGGCCATCGAGGAGGTGCTGCGCTACCGCTCCTCCTTCACCCAGGTCGGCCGGGTGACCATGGCCGAGACCGAGCTGAGCGGCCAGGTCATTCCGGCGGATGCGATCCTCACGCCGTGGCTGCTGTCCGCCAACCGGGACGAGCGCGAATTCCCCGCCCCCGACCGGTTCGACATCCACCGCGCCGCCAACCACCACGTAGCCTTCGGGTACGGCATCCATTTCTGCATAGGTCAGCTGCTGGCCCGGGTTGAAGGCAGGGTCGTGATGGGCGTGCTGCTCGACCGCTACGCCGACATCCGTCTGACCCCCGGCGTGCCGCTGAAGTTCTACAGCAAAGGGATCTTTGCCGCCAGGAACGTCCCGGTCACCGTACGACCCGCCTAGCGGTGCTTCGGCCGATCACATACGGTGAGCGCATGCTGCCCTGGTCAGCCGAGCTTGCCGGTCGGCTCGATGAGCACGTGATCGACAGCGAGCTGCTCCGCGGCAACCCCCTTGGTGATCCGGCGAGCCGCCCGCTGTGGATCTATGTTCCGCCCGGGTACGGCAGCTCGCAGCAGCGCTACCCGAGCGTCTACGTGGTCCAGGGCTACACCGGGCACCTGGCAATGTGGCGCAACCGCAGCCCGTACCGGCAGCCCTTCCCAGAAACCGTTGACGCGGTATTCGCCACCGGCGACGTACCGCCCGCGGTGGTGATCTTCGTCGACGCCTGGACGGCCTACGGCGGCAGCCAGTTCGTCGACTCCCCGGGCACCGGGCGCTACCACAGCTACCTGTGCGAGGAGGTCGTGCCGTTCGTCGACGCCCACTACCGCACACTGCCCGACCGTGCGCACCGGGCGATCAGCGGCAAGTCCTCCGGCGGGTTCGGTGCCATGATCACGCCGATGCTGCGGCCGGACCTGTTCGGCGCGCTGGCCAGCCACGCCGGGGACGCGCTCTACGAGCTGTGCTACCTCGCCGAGTTCGGCAAGTCGGTCCGCCACCTGCGTGACTACGACGGTGACATCGGTGCCTGGTGGACCGACTTCCGGTCCCGGACCGCGTTCACCAAGCCCGCCGACGAGCACCTGCTCATGATGCTCGGCATCTCCGCGTGCTTCTCCGCACGCGAGGACGGCAGTCCGGAGCTGCCTTTCGATCCGCACACCGGAGTGTTGCGGGAAGAGATCTGGCAGCGCTGGCTGGACTGGGACCCGGTACGGATGGCACCGCGGTACGCCGACGCGCTTGGCTCGCTGCGAGCGGTATGGCTGGACGCCGGCACCCGGGACGAGTGGTACCTCGACCTCGGGGCGCAGGCCTTCCGCGAGGCGCTGCGTGCCACCGGGCTGCCCGACGAGCGGGTGCACTTCGAGCTGTTCGACGCCGGCCACGGCGGCATCGACTACCGCTACCCCCTCGCCCTCACCTGGCTCTGCCACCAGCTGACCTAACCGCTCCCTCCCCCGTCCCCGGCATGTCCCCGACATGGAGACAAAAAGGGCCAGTAACCGGATGGAAAACCCCAATATTTATCCATGTAGGGGGGTGGCTAGCGGGGTGGGCAGCGCTGAGAGGATCGGCCGGTGTCCGTATCCCGTGCTGACCTGCTGCGTTGGCAGTTCGATCTGACGTGGTCGCTGTTGGAACTGCATCTGGAGCAGCTGAAGCCGGAGGACTTCTTGTGGGAGCCGGCCGCTCACTGCTGGACGGTGCGTCCGGACGCTGATGGGGAGTGGGTGCCGGATTGGTGCGAGCCCGTACCTGAGCCTGCTCCGATACCCACGATCGGGTGGGTCAGCTGGCATATCGGCTGGTGGTGGACCGTGACCATCGACCACGCGCAGGGACGGTTGCCCCGGGACCGGAGCGAGATCGGGTGGCCTGGTGATGGGACAGCGGCCATCGGGTGGTTGCGTGGGCTTCGCAGGGATTGGCTGGCGGTATTGGACCGGCTCACCGAGGCTGACCTGGACCTCACCGCGCCGTTCCCGTGGCAGAGCAACCCCGAGCGGACCGTCGCTCATATGGTCGGCTGGGTGAACTCCGAACTGATGAAGAACACCGCCGAGATCGGTCAACTCCGGCTGCTGCGTGCGGCGTCCGCGGGGTGAACACACTGCTTGCGCGAGGCGGTCAGATCTTCACGGAGGGATCCGCTCACACCGCGTCGCAGCGTGCGGTGAGGTGTTTGATGACGTCGCTACTGGGTGCGGAGACAACCCCCATCCGGCTGGCTTCCTCAAGATGGTGGGGCTCGATGCCGGAGATGGCGTCGGACGCGACCAGAACCCGGTAGTCGCGCTCGCTCGCGCCGTAGACGGCGGCGCGGGGGCAGTTCGGGTAGTTGCACCCGGCGATGACCACGGTGGTCACCTCGAGGCGGCGTAGGTGGTGGTCGAGCGGCGTGCGATGAAACGCGCCCCAGCGGGGCTTCCACATCGCCCACTCCTGCCCGGCCAACGCCTGGCACTCACCGCCGAGCAGAACATCGGGGTCCAGCGTGACGGCTGGGTCCGGCCGTAACTCGGGGACGATCTCAGAACCGGTAGTGCCGGGCCGCGCGATGGGTGCCCCGCTGGCGATCAGCGTGCGGCGGGCCAGGTCGACGTCCTCGCCGTCGTAAAGGCGGATGACGTGCACGATCGGCAGCGCAGCCGCCCGGAAGGCCTGGATCAGCCGGTTAATTGTGGGGACCACCTGGGTGGTACCAGGGACGGGAAAGGCGCCGCCGTCGACGAAGTCCACCTGGGTGTCGATCACCAGCAGCGCGGAGTGATCCAGCTGCGGCGTGATATGCGGGTCGAGCTGCTCGATCATGCTCCGGATTCCTTCCGCTCAGTTGTCCAAGACCGGCTGATGTGCCGCAACTAGGGTGCGATCATGTCCGAACGAAGCGGCCGAGCACCGGTGCGTCCACAGCCGATGATTGCAGTTGCTGACGTCCAGCGGGCCAGCCGCTGGTACCAGCAGGTACTCGGTGCGACCAGCGGTCATGGCGGCCCGGAATACGAGCAGCTGATGGTCGGTGGCGAGCTGGTCATGCAGCTGCACCGGCTGGAGATAGGTCATCACCACGGCACGATCGGAGATCCCGCGCAGCCCCTGGGCAACGGCGTGGCGCTCTGGTTCGAGGCTGACGACTTCGACGCGGTCGTGGGGCGGATCCGGGAAGCCGGCGCCCAGATCGTCACCGACGTGCACATCAATCCGAACGCAGGGCATCACGAGATCTGGATCCGCGATCTCGATGGTTACCTCGTCGTGTTCGCCGAGCCGCCGGGTTGACCACCGAGGGAGATCTGGCACTTGCCCTCAATCGGGATGGCGGGGGAGCCTGCCTTCATGGCGCTCACGCTGACGGCGATCAACCGGTACCCGGTCAAGTCTTGCCGGGGCCACCCGGTGGATGACGCCGTTGTCGAGCGGTGGGGGCTGGCTGGTGATCGACGGTGGATGCTGGTCGATGAGGCCGGCGATGTGGTGACCGCGCGGAAGTTCCCCCAACTGGTGCTGGTCACCCCGGAGTTCACCGCCGGCGGGTTGATGATTCAAGCGCCGGCCCTCGACCCGCTGCTGGTGAGCACACCGGAGGGCGCCGACCTGTGCGACGTCCGGGTCTTCGGCAGCGAGGTGCCCGCCGCGCCCGCGTCGCAGGAGGCGCACGCCTGGTTCAGCAAGGTGGTCGGCAAGCCGGTGCGGCTGGTCTACCTGGACGATCCCACCCTGCGCCGGACAAACCCCCGATACAGCAAGCCGGCAGATCGGGTGTCCTTCGCTGATGGCTACCCGCTGCTGCTGGCCGTCGAGGAGTCCCTGACCGCACTCAACGATCTCATCGCCGAGGGCCCACACGCCGCGCAGGGCCCGCTGCCGATGATGCACTTCCGGCCCAACCTCGTCGTCGCGGGCGTCCCCGCCTGGGCGGAGGACGGCTGGCGGGTGCTGCGCATCGGTGCCGCGCGCTTCCGTGCCGTGAAGGGCTGCGACCGTTGTGTGCTCTCCACGATCGACCCCGACACCGCCACAAAGGGCAAGGAACCGATCGCCACGCTCGCCCGCCACCGGCGCTGGGACGGCAAGGTCTGGTTCGCGATCAACCTCATCCCGGACTCGCCCGGCGCGACGCTCCACGTTGGCGATGAGGTCGAAGTCCTCGTGCAGGTCGCGACCACCGAGCCGCTGCGGTAGAGCCGTCAGTGGCCGCTGACCTGCCGGAACTGACCTGCGCCGATGCGGATTCGTGGCGGGCGTGGCTCGCTGAGCACCACGGCGGCCCGACCGGGGTGTGGCTGGTGCTGGCTAAGAAGGGCACGACCCAACCGACCAGCCTCAGCTACGACCAGGCGCTCGACGAGGCGCTGTGCCACGGCTGGATCGACGGCCAGTCACAGCGCCGGGACGAGACCACCTACCTTCACCGCTTCACCCCTCGCCGAGTCCGCAGCCCGTGGTCGGCGCGCAATGTCGGCATCGTCGGCCGCCTGGTCACCGAGGGCCGGATGCACCCGGCGGGCCTGGCCGAAGTCGAGCGCGCCAAAGCCGATGGCCGCTGGGAAGCGGCCTACGCCGGTTCAGCCAGCATCGAGGTCCCGCCCGATCTGGCCGGCGCACTGGCTGCGCAACCCCGCGCGCAGGCGATGTTCGACATCCTCACCAGCCAGAACCGCTATGCGATCCTCTACCGGATCGGCAGCGTCAAACGCGCCGACACCCGAGCCCGGCGCATCGAGCAGTTCGTCGCCATGCTGGCTCGCGGCGAAACGGTGTACCCGCAGCAGAAGAAGCTCGGCACCTGACCTCGCCGCCGCAGAGACTGCGACGGTCGGCTTACGGATCACTCGCCGGAACCTCGATGGTTCCGGCGCAGAAACTGATGGCTGACCCGATGGGGCTTGACTGCGCCATCACAGTTGGCTCCGAGCAATCAGCGCGAGCACAGCTGCGGAGCCGTCGTCGGCTCGGATGCGGCGAGCAAGTTCGGCAGCCCGCTTGCGATAGGTTGGTTCGTCGACGCATGACCGCAACGCGTCGGCCAGGGCGTCGGCGGCCAGCTCGTGCAGCGGAATTGGGTGCGGCGCGACACCGAGCCGGTGCAGCCTTGCCCCCCAGAAGGGCTGGTCGACCACGAAGGGCACCGGGACCGCCGGTACGCCCGCACGCAGCCCGGCCCCGGTGGTCCCTGCTCCCGCATGGTGGATCACCGCAGCCATGCGGGGGAACAGCCAGTCGTGCGGCAGGTCACCGACGAGCAGGATGTCATCGCTGGAGGGGGCCAGCCCGGCCCAGCCCGACTGGACCACGGCCCGCATGCCCGCGCGCTTGACCGCCGCCGCGACGATGCCGCTCAGCCTTTCGCCCTGGGCCGGGGCCATGCTGCCGAAACCGATGAACACTGGAGGGGGTCCGGCCTGCAAGAAGTCGACCAGCTGGTCCGGGGGCTGCCATCCCGGTGGCCTGGCGGGCCACCAGTACCCGGTCACATGGACCTCCGGAGGCCAGTCTGCAGGGCGCGGCAGCACCGCCGGACTGAAGCCGTGGCAGATCGGCCAACCATCCGGCGGGCCCACGTCCGCTGGGACCGGGGTCGTGGCGGCGGGAAGGCCGAGCTGGACACGCAGCCGGGGCAGGATCTCGGCGTAGAGGGAACCGGCCCGGCCGAGCAGTTCGCGGCCCGCGGCGAGGTTGCCGGCCGGCCCGAGATCGCCGGTTCCGGGCCAGCCGGGCGGCGGGAACTCCCTGGTAGGGACCGCCGGCGCGAGATACGCGCCGACGCTCGGGATGCCGAAGCCCTCGGCGACGACCCGGCTCAACGGGGCCGGACCAAAGGCCGTGAGCAGCATGTCGGTGCCGGCGGCCGCGGCCGCGATCACCCCGTCGCCCAGCCGGTCGAGGAACGCGTCAAACACCGATCGTGCCGCCTCCGGAGAGGGTGCCGCAATCCGTGCACGGGCCAGCTCGACAGGATCGCCAGGCAACGGCCGATACTGCAGGCCGCACTCGTGTACGAGTTCGGCGAACAGGCCGTGCGCGGCCAGCGCGACCTGGTGCCCAGCCTGCTGCAGCCGCTGGCCCAGGCCCGTGAACGGCGCGACATCGCCTCGCGAACCCGCCGTCACGATCAGAATTCGCATCAGGCCACTCCCGTCAATGACTGCGATCCTCGGTGAGTGTTTTAACCGCGCAGCCGTCTTTGCTCGACGTCGGCGATGACCGTGGTCACGATCCTGCTGACAGCCGCGGCGTCTGGTAAGAGGCTCTCTCGTCCCGCGAACAGGAGATGCCCGGCGCCGACCAGCGAGAGAGCGAGCGACTCGGTGTCGGCATCCGCGGCGATGCGGCCTAGTTCGCATTCATCGGTGAGGTAGGAGGAGATCATGTCCGTGGCTTCGGAAAGGATCGGGACGCCCCCGCCCGGCCTGGCCTGGCGCAGCCGTGCGCGCAGCTCGCCGCGGAAGGTGATCAGCGGGATGATCGCCGCGGCGACCGAGGAGAACAGGGCGGTTAGCGCTTCGGTGAGGTTGTCGGCGACGGCGCCGGTGCCGGCGGACTCGCGCAGGGCGGTGGCCGTGGTGCCGAGCCGGGCGGCGCGGTCGAGTACGAGCTCGGCAAGGAAGTCCTCGAAGTCGGTGAAGTGTCGGTGCAGGACCCCCTTAGCGCAGCCTGCCTCGTCGGTGACCGCTCGGCTCGTCAGCGCGTTCGGCCCGTTCCGAAGCAACACGCGTTCGGCGGCGTCGAACAGCTGCTGGCGCGCGCCGCGGATGTGCACTCCGGTCGGCACCCGCGTCCTCCGTACGTCTAAGCAAGCGACCCACCAGGTTGCGAGCATCTACCCACTAGAGTGGGCAGATGCCCACTCTAGTGCAGGAAGGACGGCGTCCCTCCGCACCTCGCCAGGCCAGACAGATGGCAGAGTCGTTCGGCGCGGACGCCGAACGCTACGACCGGGCCCGGCCTGGCTACCCCGATGCCTTGGTGGAGCGGATCATCGCTGCGAGTCCCGGCTCAGACGTGCTTGATGTTGGCTGCGGCACCGGAATCGCGGCCCGACAGGTCCAAGCCGCCGGGTGCAGGGTCCTCGGAGTCGAGCCCGATACACGGATGGCCGATTTCGCGCGAACGGGGGGGCTCGAGGTCGAGGTGGCCACCTTCGAAGCCTGGGAGCCGGCCGGCCGGACCTTTGACGCGGTGATCGCCGGGCAGTCCTGGCACTGGGTGGACTCGGTCGTCGGCGCCGCCAAGGCGGCACAGGTGCTGCGTTCGGGCGGGCGGCTGGCGATTTTCGGGCACGTGTTCGAGCCGCCCGCCGAGGTGGCCGATGCCTTCGCCGCGGCCTGTCGGCGAGCGGTACCCGACTCGCCGTTCAACAGCCAACCGGCGAGGCGAGCGCTGGACCTCTACCAGGCGATGTACACCGGGTTCGCCGACAAGATCGGACAGACCGGCGCGTTCAGCGAGCCGGAGCAGTGGCGATTCGACTGGGAGCAGTCCTACACCCGCGACCAGTGGCTGGACCTGCTGACCACGACCGGCGGCCTCACTCAGGTTCCACCGGGCAAGCTTGCCGATGTGTTGCACATGGTAGGAGCCGCCATCGACTCGATGGGCGGCCGGTTCACGATGCCGTACACGACTCTGGCCGTCACCGCGGCGCGTGCCGTCGCCGCCTGACAGGCACCGCGTGGCTGGGCGGCCCTATCCGCCGCGGTTGGACACCGGCCCTTCTGACAGCGCAGGCAAGGGTCCACCCGAACCGGGTCAGGGTTCGACATATGGCGGCCCGGACATGTGGTCGCGTTATCAACAAGAACTCCGCGCCGAACACCTCGGCGCACCACCCGGCGGCCCAGCACGAGTCGAGGACTCGGTCGGCGCAGCCCTCCAAGCGGCGTATGAGGCCGCCGTGGGCAAGGACAAGCCGGACGCCGAGGAGACCCGACAACAGCTTTCATCGGCCCGGCCATGAGCAAATCGCTCTGGTGGCACGTCAGGCAACACGCCGAGCGGCTCGATCCCGACCTATCTCATTCCACCAAAGCTGAGGACGGATACACGAAGTACATGTTGATGATCTACGGCAACCACGAGGCGTGGAACGCCCTTGACCAGAACTCCATCGACCGGATCGGCGACGCGCCCAAATCCTTACAGAGCGAGCTCACCGCGAGCGGGGAGCTGATCGACCACAAAGAGCTGGCGCTGGACGACGCGAAGATCGTCAGGTCCCACGCCGGCTACCGGTCGCGGTCGGGAACCTGGGCGGCCGGGGTACATGTCCGCGGCCCACAGCCGCCCGTGGTGCCAGCGCGGCACCTCCAGGAAGGAGAAACCTTGCGCCAACGTCCTCAGATGCGCCTTGGTCACCGGTTACATCCTATGGCGTGCCCGGACACGGCCCAGTCCAGCCGAAAGTGCCAGGTCATGGATCAAGATGAATACTGGGACGGAGGTAGCGGTGGAGTTCACCCCGCCGCACGGAACCTCTTCGCCTCGTCGGCGGCGATCGTGGCCTCGTCAGCGGCTTGCTCGGCGTCCTCGGCGAGCATCTCGGCAGCAGTGAGCTCGACGTAGTGGGGTCCGGGGCTGAGTCCGGCGAACTCTCGGCGTGCCGCCTTGGCGATCCATTCGGGGACTGACATGCCCTGGCGGGCGGCGGCCAACTCGGCGAGCGCCACGGTCCCGGTATCGATCTCCACGGGCACCGTGCGACGAGTTGTCATGTGCCCGAGGATAGCGCTCTCCGGGCAGCTGTAGAGCCATCGCGCCGGGCGGGTCGATCGCACGGCTACACCTATTGATCTGAGCCACCTGCGGGAGCACCCACAGCAGGTAACGGGGTGACGCTGCTGTAGTGCCGGGAGCGGGAGATCACCGACACGCAGGTCGAGCTGCTGATCTCCACGGTGTCCGGATTAATGCTCGCGAGGAGGTCCGGCTCCCCGGCAGGGAGAACTTGCTGTTCCCTGCTCGCACTCATCGACCCGATCGACGGCACCTACCAGCGGCGGATGAACCGGCACCTCACCGTGCAGGGATACCGCGCGGTGTCCTGGCGAACCGTCCCGTCCACGTTCGTGCTGTGCACCAGGATCGGGCGACGCCACCCGCCGTCCAGGCCACCTGGTCAGGCAGGGCACGACGGATTGTCGAGATTCCCACCGGGCACTACCCGTTCCTGTCCAGACCGGACCTCCTCGCGGACATCATCGCCGATTCGGTGATCGGCCAAGGACGCTCAGCGTGCTCACGCAGCCCGGCGGACAGATGGGCCGCGTCCTCCATGACTCTCCTCTGGCTGTCTGCTGTGCCTTCTCGAGCATCATCCCACGGCGATGTGGGGGCTGCGCGCGGCGCGGGGAGTTCGCTGACTTCCGCTGAGGATCACTGGCCGCACCGAGGACGGCTGCGAGGGCTCAGTCACGGGTGGAGGATGGCGGTCTCGAATCGGACCCTGCGACGTGGTTCGGGCACATCGTCCCGCATACGGGAACAGGCGATTTCCCCAGCTGGGCGGGCGCGGCACGTATCCAGCATGACGACGAGGGCGCGTACTTCGAGATCGAGTTGACGGCCTGACTCCTCCGCGTTCCCACTCGCCGATCGTGCTGTGAACCCGGCGTCGTCGCCAGTGCGCTACTGATAATCGTGTCCCGCTAGTCGAGGCAGAACTCGTTGCCCTCAGGATCATGCATCGTGATGAAGCCGGACTCCATCGTCGCCTTGTCGGGCTCGACCCGATAGGCGCGAGTCGCACCAAGCGACTCCAGACGGTTGGCCTCAGCCTCGAGAGCCCTCATCCGTTCGTCACCCTCGAGGCCCAGCGCCACACGTACATCGAGGTGGAGCCGGTTCTTACCGGTCTTGCCCTCGGGCACGCGCTGGAAGAAGACGCGGGGATGTGAGCCCTCGATGGGGAGGATCGCTGAGCGTGAGTTCCACTGGTCGCGCGGCACGCCGAACGCTTCGAGGGCCGCAGCCCACGAGTCGAATCCGTCGGGTGGCGGTTGCACCTGATAGCCGAGCACCTCGGCCCAGAAGGCCGCCAGCCCGGCGGGATCGGCGCAGTCAAACGTCACCTGCACTTCTTTGGTCATGGCTTTACTCTCGCAAGGACCACCGACAGATGGGAGTGGCAGGATCGACGCACGATTGTCCCGGGTGTGGTTCGTCCTGCGGGACCAGTAAGGGCTTTCGGTCTCCCTGGGGAAGGGCAGGAAGTGGTCGGCCGCCCACACCGCGTGGTAGCCGGTTTCGTCGGCGGCCACCGCGAGCGAGGAGATGGTGTCGAACGCCGCGACCGGGTCGGTGAAGCCGGCGAACTCGTGGCCGTCCGGTCGGGATGTAGAAGCTCAGCTTCAGCGCCGCCGCTCCCCGCTGGTCGAGGACGCGGGTGTGGTCTCGCGGTGGCCGGTGTAGGTGATTTCCACGGTGCCGTTCGCTCGTGTCCGGGTCGAGATCAGCTGCAGCGGTAGCGTCTTCCCGGGCCGGAACAGGGGGGTGCCGGTGCCGGCGATGACGGGGAAGATGATGAGTTTCAGCTCGTCCACGAGATCGTGTTCGAGCAGCGCGAGCGAGAGCTGGCCGACGCCGTAGATCATCAGGTTCCCGCCGGCCTGGCGTTTGAGCTCGGCGACAGCGTTGACCACGTCACCGGTGATCACGCTGGTGTTGCTCCACTGCGGCTTGGCGAGGGTGGAGGAGAACACGTACTTGCGGATGCTGTTGACCCGGTCCGCGTACGGGCCGGTCGCGGCCGGCCAGGCCGGGGCGAAGTACTCGTAGGTGGTGCGGCCCATCAGCATCGCGTCGCAGGGGTCGAGGTCCGCCATGGCGAGCGCGGCGGCCTCGTCGTCGAAGTACGGCCCGGAGAACGAGCGTGGGCTGTCGTGCACGCCGTCCAGGGTGAGCAGCGCAGCCACGTTGAGCTTCCGATTCGTCATGCGGCTCCTCATGTCGTCGAGCAGCGGTTGCCGGTGGTCCGGCGGCGTCTCCCCGGCGGGTCGTTGCCGGCCGGATGTCGCCTTCGACAGAAGGACTCGCGCGGCGCCCGAAAGGAATCGGTCGCCCACGACGGTGGGCCCGCGGTGATCGAGAGCGGTCTGGGCGGTCAGCGATTCGTCTCCGCCGTGCGGGGAGTCTGTACCTGTGGGCCGCCGCGTGACCGAGACGGAGGAAGCCAGGCCGATGCGGGAAGAGATCAGCGCGCGGGACGCCGCGGCGTTCAGCCGCTGCACCGAGCCGTTCCGCCGCGAGTTGCTCGCGCACTGCTACCGGATGCTGGGCTCGGTCGCCGACGCCGAGGACCTGGTCCAGGAGACCTACCTGCGGGCCTGGCGCGGGTTCGCCGGGTACTCGGGCACGTCGCCGGTGCGCACCTGGCTCTACCGGATCGCCACCAACGCATGCCTGACCGCGCTGGAGCGTCGCGGTCGGCTGGCGCTGCCGTCCGGGCTCGGTGGCCCCAGCGAGGACCCGGACTCGCCCCTGGCCGCCGGACCGGATCGGGGGTGGCTGCAACCGATACCCGACGCGCTCACCGATGCCGCGTCGGACGATCCCGCGACCGTCGTCGCCCGCCGCGAGGGCCTTCGCCTGGCCCTCATCGCGGGCCTGCAGTTCCTGCCACCCCGCCAGCGGGCGGTGCTCGACCTTCGGGAGGTCATGGCGTTCTCCGCCGCCGAGGTGGCCACGATGCTCGACACGACCGTGCCGGCCGTCAAGAGCACGCTGCAGCGCGCCCGCGCCCGCCTCGACCAGGTCGCCCCCGCCGCCGAGCGGATCGTCGAACCGGCCGAGCCGGAGGCTCGCGCCCTGCTGAATCGCTTCATGAAGGCCTTCGAGGAGGCCGACCCGCATGCCCTGGCCCAGCTTCTGCTCGCGGACATCACCCTGGAGGCGACGGCACGACGCACCTGGTTCGCTGGCCTCGACACGTGCCTGCCCTTCCTGGTCCGGCACGTCCTCGGATCTCCCGGTCACTGGCGGATGGAGCCCACCAGAGCCAACGGGTGCCCGGCCACCGTCGCATACCGCCGCGGCCCCGACGGCGACCATCACGCCTACGGCATCGTGCTGCTCACCGTCGCCCCCGGCGGGATCGCCCGGATCACTTCGTTCGGCGACCCCGACCTGGTCCCCCTGTTCGGGCTGCCCCCCGTCATGCCCGCCGGCCCATCCCCCGGGCTCGCGCCGAACGCCGCCGACCCGGACAGGCGCCGACGACGACGACCGATCGTCACGGGGAGCGGAGATGTCGCGGACCGATGACCACCCGCCCGAGACCGAGCTCGATCGCGCCATCGAGCCGCTTCGTCCCGACCTGCTCATGTACTGCTATCTCATGCTCGGCTCGATCAACGAAGCCCGAGACGTGGTGGTCGGCACGCGCCGGCAAGCCCGGCGACACTACAGCGCTGTCCCCGATCCGACCGCGCTGCGGCTGTGGTTGTACCGGACCGCGACGGACGCCTGCCTCCACGACCAAAAGGGGATCGGACCAGATGAGGGATCGCGAAACGGCTGGTAACCGGCTCGGCGGGGCTGGTGCACGAGGTGGGCTGGCTGATTGCCGCCCGGGTGGTCCAGGGGGTCGGCGCGGCCACGATCATGCCCCTGGCGCTGGGGCTGCTCAACGCCGCGTTCCTGCCCGATCGGCGGGGCTGGGCGCTCGGGGTCTACGGCAGCGTCACCGGGCTGGCCGCCGTGCTCGGCCCGATTGTGGGCGGTGCGGTGACCCAGGGCTTCGCCTGGCAGGCGATCTTCTGGTTGAACGTGCCGATCGCGGTGGCCGCCATCGCGGGTGTGCTGTGGTGCATCCCCGAGAGCGTCGGGCCGGCGGCACGCCTGGACCCCATCGGCCTGGTGCTGATCACCACGGCCGCTTTCGGACTGGCGTGGGGCCTGGTACGAGGAAACGCGGTGGGCTGGTCGAGCATCGAGATCCTTGCCGCGCTCGGCGCGGCGTTCGTCGGCTGGGAGCTACGTGGGCGGGCCCCGATGCTGCCGATGCGGTTGTTCGGGTCCCGCCGCTTCGCCGCGGGCAACGCCGCGATCTTCGCGTTGAACGGGTCGATGGTCGGCGCGCTGTTCTTCATGGCCCAGTTCCAGCAGGTCAGCCTCGGGCAGAGCCCGCTCGGCGCTGGGCTGCGGCTGCTCCCGTGGGGATCCCGCCGTTCCTGCTCGCGCTGCGTGCTGGCGCGCTCGCCGACCGTGTCGGGGAGCGACCGCTGATCATCGCCGGGTTGTTCCTGCAGACCTTGGGGATGGGGTGGGTCGTACTGCTCGCCTCTCCCACCCTCGGCTACGCCTGGCTGGTTCTACCGATGACACTGGGTGGGATCGGGTTCGCGATAGCCATCCCGGCCGTCACCAAGGCCGTGGTCGGGGCGGTCGCGCCGGGCGACATCGGCAAGGCGTCGGGCACCTACAGCACGGTGCGCCAGTTGGGTGGGGTGTTCGGCATCGCGATCGCGGCCGCCGCGTTCACCGCCGCCGGCGGCTACACCTCCCCGGCCGCTTTCAGCGCCGGGTTCACCCGGGCCGGCGCCGCGGTGACCCTGATGTCACTGTTCGGGACGCTAGCCAGCCTGGCGTTGCCGGGGCGGCCACCCGCCTCGGCCGTCAGCGATCGTCGTGACCCCGACCCGGGCCTACACCCACACCTCCGTGCGCACATCGGGAGGCCTCCGGCGACACGTCCTTGATGAGCTGCCGCCCCCAGCCGGGTCGCGCAGGACGGCTCGGGCGGGGCCCACGGCGCATCACGTTCCGATTGAGGGTTCCCTTGCGGAACAGCGATCACGGCCGATGTAGTGCTGTGCAGTTCGCGCTGATCCGTCCGGAATCGCGCGGGGCCGGTGTGAGTCCGACGGTTGCAGTGGTGGGTCCCGGCGCACGCCTCCGATGCAGGGCCTGCCGGTCAGTCGTCGTGCGCGGCCAGCAACGCGTCGATCTGCCCGAGAGCGGCGGACATGCCTTCTTGCATGCCCATGGTGATCATCTGCTCCATGACCTCGACGGTGGGGAAGGTCGTTCGGATCTCCATGCTCGTACCACCGTCGGGCTCCTGCCGGAGCGTGACGCGGGCGATCGCGGTCGGCATGTCGGGGTTGGGCTTGCCGGTGTCGTCGGCGAAGCCCTCCTCGAACTCGAGGCTGTGCGGTGCGTCGACCGCAAGCACCCGCCACCACCCGCGGTGCTTGTCGCCCTCGGGACCCGTCATGAGGTAGGTGACGCTGCCGCCCGGGATGAGATCGTGATGAAGAACCGTTGCCGGGCAGGTCGGGGGACCCCACCACCTCTCGAGCTGGCGCGGGTCGCTCCACACTTGCCACACCCGGTCGACCGGCGCGTCGAATCGAGCGGTGATGGTCATGGTCTTGGTCTCGGGGTTCTTCTCGATGGCGGTCACGGTCACGGGGCTTCTCCTCCAGTCGGGTCGGCGAGGATCTCGCCGATGCGGTCGATGCGCTGCCGCCACACTGCTTCGAGCCGATCGAGCAGGCTGCTGACCTCGCGCAGGACGTCGATGTTGCCGCTGACGCGCTGCTCGCGACCCCGCCGCTTTTTCGTGACCAACCCAGCTCGCTCGAGCACGGCCACGTGCTTCTGCACGGCCGCGAAGCTCATGGGATAACGGCGGGCGAGGTCCGACACCGAGTGCTCGCCCGCCAGCACCACCGCGACGATGTCGCGCCGGGTGGCGTCGGCGAGGGCGTGGAAGACCCGGTCCGCGTGGCCCACGTCAGCAGTATCTACAACCATCGGGTTGTACGTTAGAGGAGGCTTGGCCCGGCTGCAAGAGAGCCGACACCCCTGTCCGGATAGCGGACGGCCACTGAACAGCAGCACGGACCAAGATACTGTCCGCCGGCTGGTGATCGGGGCGATGAGTTTCGCTCTCCCGCCAAGTCGGTACTCCTGATACCCGTTCGCGAGCCGGAGGAGTCGATCAATGACATCGCACCAGGTTGGGACGCGCGAGCAGTGGGCGGCCGCCTACGCCGAACTGCGCGCCGAGGAGAAGGAGCTCACCCGCCGCAACACGGCGCTCGCGGGCAAGCGCCAAGCGTTGCCGTGGGTGCCGGTCGAGAAGCAGTACCGCTTCGACACCAACGAGGGCACGAAGACGCTCTCGGAGCTGTTCGACGGGCGCTCCCAGCTGATCGTGCGCCACTTCATGCACGGCCCCAAGACACCTGAGGGTTGTCCCGGCTGCACGTTCGAGACCGATAACCTGGTCGGTGCGGTGACGCATCTCGCGCACCGCGACGTGACTTTCATCCTCGCGTCGCGCTCACCGCTGGATGTGCTCAACGTCTATAAGGCCCGGATGGGCTGGGAGATCGAGTGGGTGTCCTGCGAGGACGCCTTCGACAGCGACTTCTACGAGACCATGCAGGTCCCGACGCCGCGCCGTCCGGGCAACATGCTCGACGTGATGGAGCTCATGGCGCTGAGCGCCTTCGCGCTTGAGGACGGCGTCGTGTACCACACCTACTCGACCTACGACCGCGGCACCGAGGCACTCAACGCGACCTGGCAACTGCTCGACCGCGCGCCGAAGGGCAGGGGTGAGAATTTCACCGGCTGGCCGCGCAAGCGCGACGAGTACGCGACCGCCTGATCCACGGCGGAGGGCGGCCCCGGATGACTGCCCCGTCGCGCGCCCACCGGGACGGTCACCGCCTCTGTGGGCGTGTTCGGCTCGGTCGTCTCCGACGGCGTTGACGCGCCGGCGTGGGAGTCAACGGGTCCAGATCTATCCGACTATCCAATTCAGGACGGCTGAGCGACGTCGAAATTCACCGGACGGTGCCGCTCGCCAGCGGATCGACAATCATGGGAGCTGTGCACCGCCTTGATAGGTCGCGTAACTAGGCGGTCCGACCGCCTCGTAGACCTGGATCGCGAGGCCAGCCGGTGTGGTGTCGTTGCGGACGAGTCGCAGCCCCGCCGATGCGCCGCCGACCGGCGGGAACAGCCGGCGGCCGCTACCGATCACAACTGGCGCAATCACCAGACGGAGTTCGTCGATCAGTCCTTCGGCCAACAGTGACTGACCCAGCCGGGCACTGCCGTGGATTTGCAGATCCCGGCCAGGCTGGCGCTTCAGCTCCGCGACCTGCGCCGCGACGTCGCCTGACAAGATCGTGGTGGGCGTCCAGTCGGCCCGGGCCAGACTGTCGGAAGCCACGTACTTCGGCAGGCCGTTCATCAGCTCCGTGAAGGGATCGTCCGGGTCGGTGATGTTTGGCCAGTCCCTGGCGAAACTGGTGTATGTGCGACGACCGAGCAGAAGGGCGTCAGCATTACCGAGCCATGCCGCGGTTTGTCTGATGAAGGTTGTGTCGATGTGTGGGACGAGCCAGCCTCCCTGCGTGAATCCGTCGCTCGTGTCTTCCTCCGGAGACCCGGGGCCCTGCGACACGCCGTCCAGTGACAGGAATTCCGTTAGCGTCAACTTCATGGTCTCGCACTCTCGGCGGTGTGGGGACGCTGATCCGGGTGTCGGATCGCTTCGCCTGCTGTCTGTGCCGCCTGGTGCTCGGCGAGCTCTGCCAATTGTCTTGTGACGGCGCCCCATCCGTCGTAGAAGCCCAGCTCTTCGTGCAGGGTGCGATCGGCATTGGTTCGGTGCATGACGGTGGCGACGTACTCGGTGCCGAGTGCATGGTCCTGCATCGTGATGACTGCGGTCATGAACGGATCTAGCGCGGGTCGCCAGCCGCTGACCAGCGCGTTGGTGAAGACCATCCGTTCAAGATCCTCGATGGCGAGGAAGCAGCCGTTCATGTGCGGTAGGAACTCGCCGCCGTCCTCGCTGATCTGAGTGCGGAACGCGCCACCAGGCCGGAGGTCCAAATCCAGGACCTTGCAGACGGCGGGGGCCGGAACCCACCACTGCTCGAAGCTTGCCGGGTCGGTCCACGCGTCCCAGACGACCGGGCGAGGTGCTCTGATAACTCGCGAGATCGTCAAGTCGAGGTCTGGGTTGGCAGCTGAGGTCATTCCCGTTCTTCCTTCTTGTGGGCAGCGGTGACGAACTGCGCGAGCCGGTCGGTGCGTCCCTCCCACAGTTCGCGCTGTTCGGACAACCAGGCCTCGACAACGTCGAACGATGTCTTCTCGATGACGCACGTCCGAACACGACCGGTTTTGTGCGTCCGGATCCATCCGCTGTCCTCGAGGAAGTGGATATGTTTCATAAACGATGGCAATGCCATGTCGAACGGCCTTGCGAGCTCGCTGATGCTCGCCGGACCCAGACCCAGCCGACCCAGTACGGCTCGGCGGGTCGGGTCGGCCAGAGCCTGGAAGACGCCGTCGAGGTTGCGCGGATACTGAGCCACAAAGCACAGTAATCGGAGGGGACACTTAGCGCAAGAGCTAAGTGTATGTGCGAGTCCCATCTCTTGCGCTGTCGAAGAGTCGCGATCTCCGTCCCCCTCGCGCGCTGTATGAGCGAACGATGGCCGCTCATGCCGATGAGCGCAGTATGTCGCCGTTGGCGTGCAGCTTGGTCCGCTCGTACGCTTCCGAACGTGAGGCGCATCCTTCTCACCGGGATGTCGGGGACCGGGAAGTCGGCCGTCATTCGGGAACTGGCCGCTCGGGGGTACAAGGCAGTCGACACGGACGACGGGTGGTGCGCACCCCGACCGGACGGCCGTCAGATGTGGCGCGAGGAGGCCATCCAGGCACTGCTGAGCACAGAGGATGCGGAGGTACTGTTCCTCGCTGGCTGCGAGGAGAATCAAGTGCAGTTCCATGCGCAGTTCGACCACATCATCCTGCTCAGCGCGCCGGTCGAGACTCTGGTCGAGCGGTTGGCGACAAGGATCAACAACTCGTATGGCAAGGCGCCCGAGGAGTTCCGTCGCTTCTTTGACGATGTCGAAACCGTTGAGCCGCTCCTGCGCCGGGCGGCCAGCCTCGAAGTTCGAACAACGGTGTCGCTGAACGAGGTGGTGACGACCGTTCTGCGTCTCGTCGACGCGTAAATAAGCTCCCTGCCCGCCCCATGGATACGGGTGAGGCAGCTGAGAGCGAGGCATCTGCACCTGCCGATGATCGCTCGTTCACACCAACGCGCTGACGTAGCGCTGCTCGGATCGTTCGTCAACGCCTTGCGCCTGCTGGACCGTGGCCGGTTCAGGCGATCTTGCGCAGCGTCACGTGCATCGATGCGGTCCAGCTCACGCCGTCGGCGCTGGACTCGTGGTGGGCGAGCTGGGTCATGCCGTCGTCGGTCATCGTGACGGTGCAACGCGTTCGGTCTCCGATCCACCTGATCACGTCGCCCTCGATCTCCAGTCGTGAGCGGTGGACGTTGCCGAAGCTGTCGTAGAACGTGGAGCGGTACGCCTCGCCGTCAACGCCGATGATCTCGACGCCGCCGACGCTCGTTTCGCCGATCTTCCCGAAGGCCGAGTGCACGACGAAGAACCCGCCGGGCGCCCACTCGTAGACATCGCTGGTGAGGATCGGAACCGACGGGATCTCCGCGGTCTCGATCGTGTGGCCTTCGTTGATCCACTTGCCGATGAGGACCGCAAGCGCTTGGTGGCGGCCGTCGCGGAGGGGCGCTGTCCGGTCGGTGTTCTCAACCCCAGCGGCGACGTTGACGACGCGAGCGGGCTCGGTGGTAGTACGGGACATCGGAACTCCTTCGGAGGTGTTGTCAGGAACGATCCACCACAGAGTCGGAGCCCGTCACGACCGCCGCGACATCCCGGCGATCAACTCCCCGCCGCAGGGAGGAGGCAATCCGATAGTGGTCAGCGCGTCCGTGCCGTGAACGAGATCTTCCACCGCATTCGGACCAGGAGCCCGATTAAACCCGCCCGCAGCCGCCGTGCGTGCGGTCGAGAGCTACCGTTACCTCTCCGCAGTGAACCGCAGATCCCAACACCGCGGGCAGACTCGCGATTCGATCAACAAGGACCTCGACAGACTCTCGAGCGTGCTCACCGGACTGGGCCGGTCGGATCAGGTGGACCAGGTCCGTGAACTGCATGCCGCAGTCGGTGGAGCTGCTTGAGCAGCCCGGTGGCCAGCAGCGGCCAAGCAGCAGTCGGCACACGACGTTGAACGTGGCGCTCGCGAACGGTAGCCTCGCCGCGCTCCACGTTCACTCGATCGTGTCTTCGAGATTGATCCGGGAGGGCCGCTAATTGTCGGGGGTGCCCGTAACAATCGGGGCGTGACCGTCGCACTGTGCGAGCCCCTCGAAACGCTGTCGAGCTGTCTCGACGGCGTGCGCGGGACGCTCGGCGGCCTGGACGATGAGGGGGTTATCCAGGCCCTGCGGGAGATCGAGGCACTGTCTCGGAAGACGCAGTCGGTGATGCTGGATCTCGTCGCTGAGGCTGACTCGCGGCGGCTCGCTGCCCAGGGTGGTTTCGGTACGACTGCCCGGTTGCTGGTGGGGATGCTGAATCTGTCCGCTGGAGAAGCGCGGACCAGGGTGGAGCACGCGGCGCTGGTGGGGGTCCGCCGGGCCCTGACCGGGGAGACGCTGGCGCCGGTGTTGCCGGCGACCGCGGCCGCGCTGGCCGATGGGGAGATCGGGACCGGGCAGCTTCGGGTGATCACTGAGGCGATGACCACGCTGCCGGGTTCGGTGCCTGAGGCGGTCCGGGGGCGGGCCGAGGCGGACCTGGCTGGCTACGCGCGCGAGTTCGATCCCCGCCGGCTGCGCACCATCGCTGAGCGCCTCATCGCCACCCTGGACCCCGATGGACCCGAACCCCAAGATGATTCGCCCGCGGCGGACCCGGTCCGGGGGGAGTTGTGG